>NZ_JBFAZA010000028.1:0-147562 GCF_040681595.1 Amycolatopsis sp. NPDC051716
GGTAAGGCGGGTTCTAACCCGCCTTACCACTCACGACGGTCGCCGGGGGCCGGCCGGGGAGACCCTCCGTCCGGCCCTTGACGCACCGGCCCGTCACCTCCGACCATTTCCCCGTCAGGTGCTGTTAGCGTTAACAGCGCCTCGGATCAGCGTCGACCCCGAGGACATCCATGAGCCTGCGCCGCCTCCCGGCCATCATCGCCGTCGCCGCCGCCCTGCTGAGCGCCCCCGCCGCGCAGGCCGCGACCTACCCCGACCCCGGCTACGTGACCGGGGACATCGAGGCGGTGCACGACCCGTCGATGATCCGCGCCGCGGACGGCAGCTACCTGCTCTACTCGACCGACCAGTACCTGCAGATCCGCCGCTCGACCGACCGGATCCACTTCACGAAGCTCGGCTCGGTCTGGCCGAACGGCGCCCCGTGGACCGCGCCCTTCACCGACCCGGCCAAGCCGGAGTACCTCTGGGCGCCGGACATTTCGTTCCACAACGGCAAGTACTACCTCTACTACGCGGCTTCGTCGCTCGGCTCCCGCAACTCGGCGATCTTCCTCGCCACCAGCACCACCGGCCTGCCCGGCAGCTGGACCAACCAGGGGATCGTCGTGCAGACGAGCACGAGCAACGACTACAACGCGATCGACCCGAACCTGTTCGTCGACTCCTCCGGCCGCTGGTGGCTGAGCTTCGGCTCCTGGTGGACCGGCATCAAGATGATCCGGCTCGACCCGGCGACCGGCAAGCGCAGCACCAGTGACACCGCGTTGCGGAGCATCGCCCAGCGCACCGGCAGCACGTCCGCCGAAGAAGCGCCCTACATCATCCAGCACGGCGGCTACTACTACCTGTTCGTCTCGTGGGACCTGTGCTGCCAGGGCACGAAGAGCACCTACCGCGTGATGGTCGGCCGGTCGACGTCGATCACCGGCCCGTACACCGATCGCAACGGCGTCCGGATGACCGCCGGTGGCGGCACGCAGATCCTCGCGAGCCACGGCGCGGTGCACGGCCCCGGGCACGTGGCCGTGCTGCACGACACGGACGCCGACGTGCTGATCTACCACTATTACTACTCGGACGCGACGCCGCTGACGGGCAAGCTCGGCATCAACCTCATCGGCTACGACAGCGCCGGCTGGCCCTACGTGTACTGAACTTCGTATAACGACCTATACTCCGCCGATCGGAAGTCCGACCATGCACCGGTTCCTGTCGTTCCTCCTCGCTCTGCTCGTCGCGACCGGGCTTTGCGCGGCACCGGCGTCGGCGTCGGCCGCTCCGACTCCGAGGCCGAAGCACCAGGTCACCTTCGACAAGTACTCGCTCATGCTGGACGGCCGCCGCCAGGTCGTCTGGTCCGGCGAGTTCCACCCGTTCCGGCTGCCGAGCCCGGACCTGTGGCGGGACGTCCTGCAGAAGATGAAGGCCACCGGCTACACGGCGGTCTCGATCTACTTCGACTGGAACTACCACTCGCCGGCGCCCGGGGTGTACGACTTCACCGGCGTCCGCGACATGGACCGCGTGCTCGACCTCGCCGCCGAAGCCGGGCTGTACGTCATCGCCCGGCCCGGCCCGTACATCAACGCCGAGGTGACCGGCGGCGGTTTCCCGGCGTGGCTGAGCACCCAGGCCGGCCGGGCCCGCAGCGACGCGCCGGACTACCTCGCCGCGGCCGACGAGTGGCTGTCGCGGATCGACGCGATCATCGGCCGCCACCAGTACACCGACGGCCGGGGCTCGGTGATCCTCTACCAGATCGAGAACGAGCTTTCCGCCACCGGGACCGCGCAGCGCAACTACGTCGCCCACCTCTACGACAAGGTGCGGGCCGACGGGATCACCGTCCCGGTGTTCCACAACGACAAGGGCCGCAACGGCATCTGGGTGCCGCCCGGCTCCGGGGTCCCCGGCACCGTCGAAGGCAAGGTCGACCTCTACGCGTTCGACGGCTACCCCGGCGGCATCTGCCGGACCGACGCGACCCCGGGCAACCCGAACACCGCCCCGGACTGGGGGACCTACGGGCCGGGCGGGGCGAAGGGCGGCGCGAGCGCGTCGCCGAACACGCCCGGGTTCGTCGCCGAGTTCGGCGGCGGCTGGTTCGACTACTGGGGCAGCAACGGCACCTACCCGTGCACCGCCGTGCGGCAGGGGCCGGGCTACGAGCGCGTCTTCTACGGCACCAACCTGGCGAACGGCCTGACCCTCCAGAACTTCTACATGACCTTCGGCGGCACGTCGTGGGGCGGGCTGCCGGCGCCGGTGGTCTACAGCTCCTACGACTACGGCGCGGCGATCGACGAAGGACGTCAGCTGCGGCCGAAGGCGTTGACGATGAAGGAGATCGGCGGGTTCCTCGCCACCGTCCCGGATCTGGCCAAACTGGACCGTGCCGCGCCGGTGACGCCGTCGTCGGCCGCGGTGAAGGTCTACCACAACGTCAACCCGGACACGGGCGTGCACTTCTACCTGCCGGTGCACTCGCCGTCGAACGCCACGACGGACGACGCGTTCACCTTCCCGCTGTCCACATCGGACGGTGACTACACCGTGCCGGTCCGGCTGGCCGGGCAGGATGCGAAGTACCTGGTGGCGAACTTCGACGTCGCGGGTCAGCACCTCGTGTACTCGACGTCGGAGCTGATGGCTCAGGCCGCCGGAACCGTGCTGCTGCACGGACGGCCGGGCGAGGACGGCGAGACGGTGCTGCGGTACGCGACGCGGCCGCGCGTGGACGTCCTCGCCGGGAACGTCACGACCACCTGGTCCGGCACCGACCTGCGCCTGAACTACCGCCACGACGGGCTCGCGCGCGTCCGGATCAGCGGCGGCGGCCGCCCGGCTGTCACGCTGCTGCTCGCCGACGACGCGACCGCCGACACGTTCTGGGCGGTCGGCGGCCTGCTCGTGCGCGGGCCGGACCTGGTGCGCACCGCCCAGGCCGGGTTCGTGCTGACCGGCGACACGAAGGCGCCGAGGGACCTCGAGGTGTGGGGCGCCCGCAGCCCGCTGCTGTGGTGGAACGGCGCCCCGGTGCCGATGCGGCCCACGGCGTCGGGCAGCTTGCTGGCGTTGCGGCCGCTGCCCGGCCCCGCCGACCCGCGCTTGCCGGAGCTCACCGGCTGGCGCGCGGCGCCGGGGTCCCCGGAAGCCGAACCGGGGTACGACGACTCGGCCTGGCCGGCCGCGGGCCGGACCACCACGAACAGCACCACCCCGCCGCCGGCCGGGCAGCCGGTGCTGACCGCGGACGACTACGGCTTCGGCGTCGGCGACGTCTGGTACCGCGGCCGGTTCACCGGGACGCCGGGGGAGCAGGTCAGCCTCCGCTACGGCGGCGGGGGTGCCGGGATGCTGCAGGCGTGGCTGGACGGGCAGTACCTCGGCCAGCACGTCGTGCCGTCCGCGCTGCCCGCCCCGCCGACGACCGGCACCGCGGCGTTCACCGTCCCCGAAGGCCTGCGCGGCGACGGACCGCACGTGCTCTCGGTGATGGTCCGGAACAACGGCCACAACGAGGACGGCGGCGTCAACGACGCCCACAAGGAAGGCCGGGGGCTCATCTCGTCGTCCCTGACCGGCGTGGCGTGGAAGCTCCAGGGCGGCACGGCGGACCCGGTGCGCGGCCCGCTGAACAACGGCGGTCTCGCGGGCGAACGCGCGGGCTGGCACCTGCCGGGCTTCCCGGACCGCGCCTGGACACCATCGCCGGTACCCGCCCCGGCGGCCGACCCCGGGACGACGTGGTACCGCACGACGTTCTCGCTGCGGATCCCGCGTGACCAGGACACTTCGGTGGGCCTGACGATCGGCGATCCCGCAAAGCCCCGCTCCGGCGGCCGCTACCGGGTGCTGGTGTTCCTCAACGGCTGGAACGTCGGCCAGTACATCGGGGACGTCGGGCCGCAGCACACGTTCGTGCTGCCGAACGGCACCCTCGACCCCCACGGCCGCAACACCCTGGCCTTGGCGGTGACCAGCGACGGCGGCCCGGGCAACGGCCTGGAGAAGGTCGCACTGACGGACTTGGGCACCGCCCGCGGCGGCGTCCCGGTCCGGCCGGTGCTCTCACCGGGGTGGCGGCGCTGAGAGCGCGACGATGCGGCTCGCCCTGACGACCGGCCCGCGTGGCGGCGTGGGCCGGGGTGTCCCGCCGCCACCGAGTCGGGCTGCTCGGATTCGGCGGAGTGATCCGGTCGGCGCGGCGCCGTCGGCCTGGCCTGCCCGGGTGGCGACGGGGCTTCGGCCCGGCTGGGCAAGGTCAGCCGACCGACGGCGTTGGTCCAGGCGGTGGCCAGGGTCTCTAGCTGCGCGCTGACCGCGCCGGGTCGGGCAACCCGAGTTCGGCCGCGCGCAGCATTCGCCGGCCATCCAGTCGGCCGCCGCAGCGTGGCTTGCCGAGGCACCAAACGCCTTCGGCCCGGCGAGGCAGGTTCAGCCGACCGAAGGCGTTTGGTGCCTTCGGCGCCGGGGTAGGAAGTGATCACTCGACGCTGATTTCCCCGGAAGGAGCCCCTCGATGAGCGCCCCCGACCTGTCCGCGCTGCTGCTGACCGTGAAGACCGCGGAGCCCCGTCCGGGAACGCTGCGGGTCACGGTCACGGGCGAGATCGACATGGTGACGCGCTCGCGGCTCGACGAGGAACTCGACCGCGCGGTCGCGGCGGCCCCGCGGCGGCTGGTGGTCGACCTGCTGGGCGTGGGTTTCTGCGGCGTGACGGGCGTGGCGTCGCTGGGCCGCCTGCGGAATCGCTGTGCCGATGCGGGGATCGACCTGGCGCTGAAGCCGTCCGGGGTGGTGCGGCGGGCCTTGGACCTCGCCGCGGTCGCCCCGCTGTTCCGGCTGGAAGGCCGGCCGGAGCCGCAGCTCATCGCCCGGTGACGGCCGGCCCGGTGAACGTGCGCGCCTCTTCGTCCGCGGCGGCCAGCTCGCGGTCCGCGGCCGCCGGGTCGCCCGGACCGCCGCGGCGGAGCAGCGCCTCGGCGTGCCGGCGGCGCGAAAACACCACCGCGGGCCAGTGGGCCAGCGCGAGGTTGTGCCGTACCGCGGCCCGCAGGTGCGTCACGGCCCGGTCCGGGTCGCCGGCCGTCAGGGCCGTGGTCCCGAGCGGGTGGTGGACCGAACCGAAACACGCGATGCCCAAGCTCGCCATCGCCGGCAGCTGCGCGAACGGTGCCAGCAGCTCGTGGATCCGCGCCGCCGTCGCCCGATCGTCGAGCAGGTAGGACGTTTCCGCGGCGCCGCACAGCGAAGTCAGCCAGGTGCTCGACCGCGGCAACGCACCCAGGTCCTCGCCGCACAGCCGCGCCAGCGCGCCCGCGGCCGTACGGCGGTCCCCGGCCGAGGCCGCCGCCACGGCGAGTGCCGCGTAGTACGAGTTGTCGATCGGGCTGAGCGTCGGTGAGTGCATCAGGCCGTCCAGCACCGGCACCAGCTCGCCGAGCCGGCCCTGGAACCACCGGATCGCCACCAGTTGTGCGCCGTACCAGCCGAGTGCGTCGAAGTCGCCGGCCGCCTGGCCGACCTCGGCGCAGGCCTGCGCCCCGGCTTCGGCCTCGCCGAACCGGCCGGCGCGGATGGCCAGCATGACCTTGAGCGCGTCGGCCACGAAACCCGCCGCCAGGTGCTTGCGCTCGGCCAGCAGGTCGTCGAGCTCGCCGAGCCGCCGCTCGGCGTGCCGGTCGCCGGCCAGGAACAGGTCGACGGTGTCCCACAGCACGCCCATCACCAGGTCGGTGCGCCGTCCCGTGCGGCCGCTCACCCCGACCAGCTCCGTCGCGAGGGTGTGCCGCAGCCGCGTGTGGTCCGGGCCGAGCAGGCAGTGGTGGGCCAGGCTCAGCGCCTCGGCGTGCGCGACCGGGTCGCCCGCCGCCCGCGTCCGCTCGGCCGCCGCGAGGACGCGGTCGTGCGTGCCGGCTTCGTAGTCCAGTTCGGCCGCGAGCCGGACCTGGAGCCGGTGACCGAGCGCCGATCCGGGATCGACCTGCTCCAGCGCGTGCCGCAGCCGCGTCAGCAGTGACGCCGCCGCGACGGCCGTCCGGTGCTCGTGCACCCACACCCCGCCCAGGCCGAGGGCGGCGCGGGCGAGCGCGACGGCGTCCCCGGCCCGCTCGGCCCGGGCGTAGGCGGTTTCGAAGTGTTCCCGGCCGGTCCGGAGATCGCCGTCCTCGAGCAGCGCGTGCTCGCCCGCGGCGAGGGCGTCGTCGGGGGTGGTCACCACCGCCGACGCGCGGGTGGCGAGCAGGGCCGGGTCCTGGGCGAGCACCTGGCGGTGCACCTGCGCCAGCACCGGCGACGGCTCCACCCCGGCTGCGGTGATCAAGCCGTGCCGGGCCCGGCGGAACGCTTCCAGCGCGTCACTCTGCCGACCGGCCCGGTAGAACGCCGTCATCAGCTGCGCCCACAGCCGTTCGTGGCCGGGGAACGCGGCGGTCAGCGCCTCCAGTTCGGCGATCAGCCCGGTGTCCTCGCCGGTCGCGAGGTCGGCGTCGATCCGGTCCTGGACGGCGTTGTGGCGCAGCCGGTCGAGCCGGATCCCTTCCGCGGCCAGGGTTTCCACGTCGCCGAACTCCTCGTAGGCGGCGTGGCCGCGCCACAGGGCCAGCGCGGCGGTCAGCCGTTCCCGGGCGGCGGCGGGCTCTCCGGCGGCCAGTACCCGCCGTCCGTCGGCGGCGAGCCCTTCGAACCGCGCGGCGTCGAGGGCGCCGGCCGCCAGGTGCAGGACGTATCCCGGCGGCCGGGTCACGATCGCGCCGGAACCCACCGTGCCGCGCAGCCGGGAGAGGTACGTCCGCACGGTTCGGCCGGCGTGCGCGGGCGCCTCCTCGCCCCACAGCGCGCGGCCCAGCGCGGCGACGCTGACCACCCGGCCCGCCTCCGCCGCCAGCACCGCCAGCAGGGTCCGCAGGCGCGGCCCCCCGACGTCGCGCGGCTCGCCGTCCAGCCGCACTTCGAACGGTCCCAGCACCCCGAGGTCCACCCCGCCCATGCCCGCCCCTCCGCGACGCGGGTATCCCGCGCGCTTCGGCGTACAGGAGCGGGCCGCGCCGCCCGGGATACGTCCGACGCCGAAGTAAACCTCCGTCGACGAACTGTCGACCGATTGTCGACGGGCGCTGCGAGGCTCGTCCAGCGCGGACCGGGAGGGTCCGCGGCCACCGGTTCTTCGGGAGGAAGTCCATGAAACGCATGATTCGGGGTCTCGCACCGGTTTTCGCCCTCGCGGCGACGGGGGCGGCGGTGCTGGCGGGTGCGCCGGCGGCGACCGCGGCGCCGGCGCACAGCGCAGCGGTCCTCGAGGTGAAAAGCGCCACGTGGGGCCAGCTGCACGCCGGCGACTGCGAGCAGGACAACGGCACCATGGTGATCCGGTCGGACGGCACGGGTGACTGGAGCGCGACGACGCTGACGTTCCAGACGCACTCCGGCGACGTCTGGCACTCCAGCTTCGACTTCAAGACCACGGCCGGGACGCAGCTGTTCTCGGCGGGCACGTTCGACAGCCCGCGGATGAACGACGGCAACCCGCCGCCGCGCTACTTCTGGACGAAGCACTTCACTTACGACGCGTCGCTCTTCGGCGCTGTCAACATCTTCAAGACCATTCAGCACTCGAGCTGCTGACGGCGGGGTGAGAACCGCCCTGGGTCACGATGCGCCGGGACCCAGGGCGGTGCCCGCGACGGCCCCGCCGGGGCGGGGTTCCTTGAGTTCGACGAACATCGCGTGCGACGGCGTGCCGCCGACGTTCTCGCCCGAGTGCTCCTGGGCCGCGACCCAGCGCACCGCGCCGGCGGGCAGCTCCACGCCGACCTCACGGTCGCCGGCGGAGATCCGGCGGCTGAACGCGCTCAGCGTGACCATCACCGTGTCGGGGTGCCGGTGCGGCGCGGTCCGGTCGCCGGGGACGTCCTGGTACTCCAGGACCCGCACCCGCTCGTTTTCGAAGACCACCCGGTACAGCTCGGGATTCGTTTCGGCCGGGTCACCGGTCATGGCGGCCTCCTTCGTGGGACGTGAGTACCATGATGGCATGGATGTCCCGTATGAGTCCACGGGCCGGAGCCGGCAGAAGGGGCGCACGCGGGCGGCCCTGGTCACCGCGGCGCACGAACTGCTCGCGAACGGCGTCTCACCGACGGTCGAGGACGCCGCCGAGGCGGCCGGCATCTCCCGCACCACGGCCTACCGGTACTTCCCGAACCAGCGCGCGCTGCTGCTGGCGGCGTACCCGGAGATCCAGGACGACGCGGGCCTGCTGCCCGCGGACGCGCCCGCCGACCCGGCCGCCCGCCTCGACCTGGTGATGCGGGCGTTCATCGAGTTCACGCTGCGCTGGGAGCCCCAGCTGCGCGCGCAGCTGAGGCTGTCCCTGGAGCCCGGCGCGCCGCAGCCGGTGCTGCGGCGCGGCCGGGCGATCCGCTGGATCGAGGAGGCACTGGCCCCGCTCGCGGACACGCTGGACGTTCACGCCCTCGCGGTGGCGATCCGCTCGGCGACGGGCATCGAGTCCCTGGTCTGGCTGACCGACATCGGCGGCCTCGACCGCCCCCGGGCGGCCGAGGTCCTGGCCGGTTCGGCCCGCGCGATCCTGCGCGCGGCCCTCGACCCGGCGGCTAGCTGATCGGCACCGTCGCGGTGCAGGACGCCGAGCCGTTGTCGAACGTCGCCGCCGCGGTGCCCGTGGACGTGGCCGGCACGGTGGTGGTCGTCGGCATGGCGAAGTTCGTGTTCCCGGTCGTCGGCGACGACTGCGAGTACACCGTGTGCGTCGTCGATCCGCTGCGGTACGAAATCCGCAGGGAGACCTTGCCCGCGACGTCGCCGATGTACGGCCCCGACGTGGTGTACCCGCCGACCACGCGGTAGTCGAAGCCGACCGACTCGTAGCGGAGGGTCAACCTGCCGCTGAAGTCGCCGGCGTGGCAGAGGGCCGTCCGCTGGATGGTCGCCGCCGCCTCGGCCGTGGCCGGAACCGTCGTGCCGGCCAGCAGCGCCCCCAGCGCCACCAGCCCGGCCTGTACCGCAGTCTTCATTTCTTCCTCCCGCTGGCTTCCCCGGCATCCTGCCCGGTTCCGCTTCCGTTCCGCTTCCCTTTACGCGGTGGTGCGCACCAGCAGGACCGGGCAGGCGGCGTGGTGCAGGAGGGCCTGCCCGGTGGAGCCGAGCAGCAGGCCGGGGAACCCGCCGCGGCCGCGGTCGCCGAGAACGACCAGCTGGGCGGTGGCGCTGCGCTCGACCAGTTCCTTCCGCGGGTGCGCGTGCACGACGATCTGCTCGACCGCGACGTCGCCGGTGTCGTGGGCGTCCACCCGCTCGCCGAGCAGCCGGCGCCCCGCCTCGGTCACGCACCGCGGGTCCCGGTGCGGCGGCGGGCTGTCCGCCCACGCGTGCAGCACGACCAGCGGCGCGCGGCGGGCGCGGGCTTCGGCGAGAGCGGTCGCCAGGACCCGGGCGCCGGCTTCGCTGCCGTCGACGCCGGTGACCACCGGCCGGTCGGCCGCGCCGGGTTCGTCCCAGCTGTCCCCGCGGACGACGACGGTGTCGCAGCGGGCGTGGGTGCCGACCGCCGCGGCGACCGACCCCGCGAGCAGGCTGGTGAGCCGGCCGTGCCCGGTCGACCCGACGACGAGCAGCGCGGCCGACCGCGACGCCTCGATCAGGGCTTGGGCGGCGCGGTCGGGATCGAGCCGGGTGGCCGCGCCGGGAACCCCCTGCGCGGCGGCGAGCTCCTGCGCGGTCCGCAGCGCCCGCCGCCCCCGGGCGCGCAGGGCGTCGACCATCTCTTCGGGCGGCGGCACGACCCCGCCGGTGAGCAGGGCCGGAACGTCGAGGGCGTGCACGACCTCCAGCGGAGCCGCCCGCAGCCGGGCGGTCCGCGCGGCCCAGCGGACGGCATCGAGCGACTCGGCCGACCCGTCCACCCCGGCAACGATCGGCAATCCGGCGGCGGTCACCTCCAAGACTGTAGGCCGCCCGCCCGCCCCCGGGACCGGAATTCCCCGGGCAACTGACGCACCCAGAGGGTCGGCCCGCGTACCCAGCCGGTCGGCCCGCGTACCCGGAGGGTCGGCTGGACATTCATCTCGGGTCCCATCGGGCCGACCCCTCAGGTACGCGGGCCGACCGTCCACGTACGCGAGCCGACTGTCCAGGTGCGCGAGCCGACCCTCCGGGTACGCGGGTTGTCCGGTCGCGGGGCGGGGCGGGGTCGGGCAAGATCTGCGGCGGTCGTTCCCCCTGACGAAGGAGCCCGATGGCGGTGCTGGTGGTGGCCGCGGCGGTGCTCGGCCTGCTCGTCGGGTCGTTCCTCAACGTCGTGATCCATCGCGTGCCGCGCGGCGAGTCGGTCGTCCGCCCGCCCTCGCACTGCCCGGACTGCGGGCAGACGATCAAAACCCGGCACAACGTCCCCGTCTTCGGCTGGCTCGTCCTGCGCGGCCGGTGCGCGGGCTGCGGTGCCCGGATCAGCGTCCGGTACCCGCTGGTCGAGTTCGGCACCGCCGTGCTGTTCGCGCTGCTGGCCCTGCGGCTGGACCCGCCGGACCTGCCCGCGTTCCTCTACTTCGGCGCGATCGGGATCGCCCTGGCCCTGATCGACCTCGACTGCCGCCGCCTGCCGGACGCCATCGTGCTGCCGTCGTACCCCGTCCTGCTCGTCCTGCTGACGGCGTCGGCCTGGTGGCGCGGCGACTGGTGGTCCCTGGCCCGCGCCGGGATCGGCGGCGTCGTGCTCTTCGGCTTCTACCTCGTGCTCGCCCTGGCGTACCCGGCGGGCATGGGCTTCGGTGACGTCAAGCTCGCGGGTCTCCTCGGCGGGATCCTCGCCTCCCTGTCCTGGCCGGCGCTGCTCATCGGGGCGTTCGGCGGGTTCCTGCTCGGCGCGGTCGCCGGCGTCGTCGTGCTGGCGACCGGCCGGGGCGGCCGCAAGACGGCGCTGCCGTTCGGGCCGTTCATGATCGCCGCCGCACTGCTGGCGATCTTCGCGGCCGGCCCGCTCGGCCAGGCCTACCAGCGGCTGACCGGCCTGGCCTGAGCGGTCACCGGTTCCCCGACCAGCTCAGCACCGACACCTGACGCGCTCCCGCCACCGGATTCGTCGGGTCACCGTCCACGTAGGCCACCCGCGCCCTTGCGGCCGGGGTGCCACCCGGGACGCACGTGGACGAACCCGGGCACACGAACGCGGACAGGTAGACACCGAAGACGAAGCCCGGCGAGTCGTCCGGGACCTCGATGACCGCCCCGGTGAACGTCACGCTCCCGGTTTCCTTCACCCACAACGACCGCGCGACGACGCCGAAGCGGAAGATCGGTTCGGTCGCGTTGTTCAGCGTGACGTCGAGGACGGCTTTCGGCGCGTACGTCGTTCCCTGCACGTAGAACCGGTTGCCGGAGTTGTTGACCGCCGTGAGCAGCGCACACGCCGAAGGGCTCGGGTACGTCAGCTGGGTGCAGCCGCTCTCGGCCCGCAGCGCGGGCGGGGTGTAGGTGAGCTCCAGCTGGAGTGCATCCACCAGTTCCGTGCCTTCGTGCTTGACGTCCACGGAGTAGCCCAGCTGCCCACCGGTGAAGGTGCCGTCGTACACCGCCTGGGCCAGCTGGCCGGTCACGTCGGTGACATCGGTGGCGGCCGAGCCGTCGCCGGGGGTGGACAGGCTCAGCGGGATCGGCGAGCTCCCCACCGGCGTGAACTGGGCCGTGCGCGAGTCCTTGCTCGCGCCGTGGTCGTTGGCGTGGACGACCCGCACCTTCGCCGAAGTCAGGATCGTGCCGGCGGGCGGTGCCGCGGCGGGGGGGAAGCCGGCGGCGGTCAGGGTGGCGTTGCCCCCGCTCTTGCCGGGAGCGGCCCAGGTCGCCCCGGCACCATCCACTTTGGACAGCGCGGCGGCCGTGCCGGTGAAGCCGCCCGTGACGGAACTGGGCACGAGTGTCGCCGTCACCGGCGCCTCCGCACCCGACGTCAGCCCGTGGACGGCGACCGGCGGCCGTTCCGCGCTGTAGGTGCCGCAGATCTCCGCCTGGCCCGCCTTCACCGCCAGCCGGCTGTCGCCGCCGAAGACGAACTGGACGCCGACCGCCTTCGCATCGTCGATCGGGTTGTCGCAGGCCTCGGGGATCTTCGCCGGGACCGGCGGCTTGGCGATGATCCGGCCGCTGTCGTCCACGGGCGTGCCCGCGACCATGTAGCCGTTGTCGACCGTCCACACGTCGTCGCCGCCGGACAGCGACGGCGGCCGGAGCGCGGCGCTGTTGTGGAAGTCGAAGTAGTACGTCCCGGGGGTGAACCAGAACGTGCTGTCCTTGCACTTGCTGCTGCTGGACATCATCGCCGACAGCCCGGCCGCGTCGTCGTAGTACCCGGGCTGGAAGGTGACCAGCGAAGACGACTTGGTGCACGGCGGCAGCGCCTGACGCGGCGGAACGGAGGTCAACGCCGGCGCGTAGCCGGGGTCCGCGCCGAGAGCCGACCCCGCGTAGCCGCACGAGGGCGCGGGCGTGCTCCGGATCGTGCCCGAGCAGGTGCCCCGCGCGTACACCGCGGTGTTCGTGTCGAGCGAGCCGTTGACCACGCGGATGTTCGAGTTGGAATACACGACACCGTGGACCTTGACCGACGAACCGGTCGGCTGCTGGATGTTGAGCCCGTCCTCGCCGCCGGTGCCGAGAGTGAGGATCGCGCTGCCCGGCCGGTTGCACAGGCTCAGGGACGGGCACTGGATCTGCACCTTCGCCGGATCGGCGGTGCACGACACCGCGGCCGAGCCGGCGCCGCCGAAGTTCGGCAGGCTCAGCGTGTCGGAGCCGCCGAAGCAGTGCTCGCCGGCCGCGCCGGTGAACGTGCTGGTGCGGATCGTGTTGATCCCCGCCTGCAGCGCGCCGTCGGCCGTGTAGGCGGACGCGGCCTGGTCGCGCAGGTTCACCGTGGTGCGGACGCTGGTGTCGGCGAAGGACAGCAGCGCGCCGAGCACCACCGCGACCACCGTGACCAGCAGGAGCACCATCGGCAGCGCCGCCCCGGCGTCATCGCCCTTCCACCGGCGGTTCATGTCTGCCTCCGTTGCCCGAACAGGGTGATGGGGTAGGGGTCGGCGTTGCGCGCGACGGCGGTGAAGGTGAACTTCACCCACAGCGGCACGGCAGCGTCGGTGCACGCGCTGGAGCAGGTGACCGCCGGAGTGGCCGGGTCGACGTTGTGCGCGACGACCGAGTCGGACACCGGGGTCGTCGAACCCAGGCAGCGCAACCGGTGCAGCTCGGTACCGATGAGGTAGTAGGCGACGATCGCGGTGCGGCGGGTCGCGGCCGGGGTGCTGGTGTCCCAGTCGTCGGACAGCAGCCGCAGCACCGCAACCGGCGTCGCGGCGGTGCCGCAGACCTGGGCGCCGCCGTCGTACGCGGCCCCGAGCTGGATCGATGGCGAGTACGGCACCTTGCCGTTCGCCACCGCTCCCGAGTAGTCGCGCAGGCCGACGGCGGCGACGTCCTGGGCGAAGAACGCCGAGCTCTGCTGGGCGTCGTGCGACACGGCCAGCCGGGCCGACGTGGCATCGGTGTTCCTGATCGAGACGATCACCGCGTTGGCGATCGGCGCGGCGACCACCCCGAGGATGACGACGGCGATCAGCAGCTCGATGAGCGTGAACCCGGCGTCGGACCGGCGGCTCAGCACGTCGCCTCCCCGAGCCCGCAGCGCTTGCGCACCACGACCTCCAGACGCTCGCTCGCCCGGCCGTCACCGCTGGCGACCTGGAGGGTCACCTGCTGCAGTCCGCTGTCGGTGCCGCAGGACGCCGACCACGCCGAGCCGGTCCAGTACTTCACCGACGCCACCGAGCTGGTGAACCCGGACGGCACGGCGAACCCGGCCGGAGCGGCGTACTTCGCGGGCGCGGCGCACGCGAAGTAGCCGCCCGCCAGCACCTGGTTCTCGACCGCCTCGCCGAAGTCGCGCACGCCCGCGCCGGCCGTGGCCTGCTTGCGGTGGACGTCGGACATGACCACGCTCACGCCGATCCCGCCGACGATCGCGATGACCGCGACGCCCAGGATCGCCACCGCGACCAGCAGTTCGAGGAGGCTCTCGCCCCGGTCGCCGCCGCCCATCAGACGTGCACCTGGCCGAAGATCCCGTACATCGCCGAGACGAGCGCGACCGCGACGAACCCGACGACCAGGCCCATCACGACGATGACGGCCGGCTCGAACAGCGCCGTGAGCTTCTTCAGCCGGTAGTCCAGCTCGCCTTCGTAGTACTGGGCGGTGACTTCGAGCTGGGTGTCGAGGGTGCCGGTGTCCTCGCCGACGCGGATCATCTGCGCGGCGGTCACCGGGAACAGCCCGGAGCCGGTGAGCGGCCGGGCCAGGCCCTCGCCGTTGAGCACCGCCTGCGCGACCCGGGCCAGCGCGCGCATGAACACGCGGTTGCGCAGCGAGTCCGTCGCGACCCGCAGGGCCTCCGGCAGCGGGACCCCGGCGCTGACCATGGACGACAGGATCCGGCAGAACCGCTCGACCAGCGCGTGCCGCACGGTCGGGCCGATCGCCGGCAAGCCGAGCAGCGCGCGGTCGCGGGCGTACCGGCCGCCGGGGGTGCGGACGGCGAAGGAGTACAGCGCGATGACGGTGATCAGCCCGGCCAGCAGCGCCCACCACCACGTGCCCAGGAAGTCGGTGACGGCCAGCAGCATCCGCGTCGGCAGCGGCAGTTTCGCGTTCAGGCTGGCGAAGAAGCTCTTGAAGCGCGGCAGGACGAACGTCGCGAGCACGACGACGGTGACGACCGACATCACGGCGATCATCGCCGGGTAGATCAGCGCGGCTTTGATCTTGCGCCGGGCTTCGAGGTCGCGCTCGAGGTAGTCGGCCAGCTGGTCGAGGACGACGTCGAGCTGGCCGGTGAGCTCCGCCGAACGCAGGATCTCGCGGTAGAACTCCGGGAAGATCTTCGGGTGCCGGTCGATGCGGTCGGAGAGCCGGTCGCCGCCGCGCAGGCCCTGTTCGACCGAGCGCAGCATCCGCGCCACCGAGGAGTTCGCGGCCTCCTCGCCGAGGATCCGGACCGCGTCGATCAGCGGCAGCCCGGCCCGGACGAACGCGCCGAGCTGGCGCGAGAGGTGCATGACGACCTCGCGCTTGACCCGGGGCGCGGTCAGCTCCCGGCTCAGCACGCTTTTCTTCTCGGTGACCTCGATGTCCCGCAGTTCGCGCTCGTACAGGGCGAGGACGGCGGAATCGGCGTCGGCGGCCTTCTGCACCCCGTGGGTGCGCAGCCCGTCCGGGCCGGTGGCGACGTAGGCGTACCGGTTCATCGGGCCCCTCCGGTGAGGTAGATCGACCGCAGTACCTCGGCCGGGGTGGTGACGCCCTCGGCGACCAGCCGCAGCGCCTCGTCCTGCAGCGTCCGCATGCCTTCCTTGCGGGCCAGTTCGTGCACCTCGCGGTGCGGCGCGCTGTCCAGCACCAGCGTGCGGATCCCTTCGCTGACCGGCATCAGCTCGTAGACGCCGGTGCGGTCCAGGAAGCCGGTCTGGGCGCAGAAGTTGCAGCCGGCCCCGCGGACGAACCCGCCCGCCGGCTCGTCCGCGCCCAAGGAGTCCATGAAGGACAGTTCCTCGGCCGAAGGGGCGTAGTACTCGCGGCAGCGCAGGCAGATCCGGCGGACGAGCCGCTGGGCGAGCACCGCGGTGACCGAGGAGGCCACGAGGAAGTTCTCGATCCCCATGTCCAGCAGCCGGTGCAGCGCCGAAGCCGCGTCGGTGGCGTGCAGCGACGAGAGCACGAAGTGACCGGTGAGCGCGGACTGCACGGCGATGCGCGCGGTGTCGACGTCCCGGACTTCGCCGACGAGGATGACGTCCGGGTCCTGGCGCAGGATCGACTTGAGGCCGTCGGCGAAGGTGACGCCGGTCTGCTCGTTGATCTGGATCTGGTTGATCGAGGACATGGTGTACTCGACCGGGTCCTCGATGGTCATGATGTTGCGCTCGCTGCTGTCGAGCTCGCCGAGCGAGCCGTAGAGCGTCGTGGTCTTGCCGCTGCCGGTGGGCCCGGCGCAGATCACCATGCCGTAGGGCGACTGCAGCACCGCGCTGTAGCGGGCGGCCATCTCGGCGGGCATGCCGAGCTGGGGCAGCCGGAACAGCGGGCGGCTCTTGTCCAGCAGCCGCAGCACGACCTTCTCGCCGCCGACCACCGGGGTGCTGGCCACCCGGATGTCCACCGGCCGGTCTTCGACGTCCATGCTGATCTGGCCGTCCTGCGGACGCCGCCGCTCGACGATGTTCATCCCGGCCAGGATTTTGATCCGGCTGGTCACCGCGGGCCCCATCGAGCCGGGCAGGTCGAGGACGTCGTGGAGCACGCCGTCGATGCGGTAGCGGACGCGGATCCGCTCGGCCTGCGGCTCGACGTGGATGTCGGAGGCCCGGTCGCGCAGCGCCTGCTTGATCATCAGGGCGACGACGTGCACGACCGGCGCGTCGTCGTTCGCGGTCGCCGGCGCCTCGGCGCGGGCTGCGTCGCGCCGCACGGCGTCCCGGGCTTCGAACGCCTTGACCTGCTGGTCGACGCCGGTGAGCGCGCGGTAGGTGCGGCCGATGGTGGCCAGGATGTCCGCGCGTTCGGCGACGGCGACGGTCACCGGGCGGCCGAGCGCCTCCTGCAGGGCGGGCGCGGTGCCCGCGTCGGCCACCGCGACCAGCACGGAGTCCTCGCGCACGGTCAGGGGGATCGCGCAGAGCTCGCGGGCCTTCGCCTCGCCGAGCAGGTCGGCGGCGGCGCGGTCCGGGGTCACCGTGCGGAGGTCGACGGTGCGGGGCTGGGTGCGGAGTCTCATGCCGGCACGCTCCGGGGCCGCGGGCGCGGGTCGATGTCCTGTGGGTGGAGGCTGCGCGCGGCGGCGTCGGCGGGGGAGACCAGTCCGGCGGCGACGAGTTCGGACAGCGACTGCTCGAGCGTCACCATGCCGTCGCGGCGGCCGGTCACCAGCGCGTTGCGCAGCTGGTGCGGCTTGCCTTCCTTGATGAGGTTGCGGACGGCGGTGTTGGCCACGAGGACCTCGAAGGCGGCGACGAGCCCGCCGCCGACGCGCGGGAGCAGCCGCTGGTAGACGATGCCGGTGAGGGCGGCGGCGAGCTGGACCCGCACCTGCTCCTGCTGCCCGGCGGGGAAGACGTCGATCATCCGCGCCAGGGACTGCGCGGTGTCGTTGGTGTGCAGGGTGGCGAAGACCAGGTGCCCGGTTTCGGCGATGGTCAGGGCGAAGCGGATCGACTCGAGGTCGCGCATTTCGCCGACCAGCAGGACATCGGGATCCTCGCGCAGGGCGCTGCGCAGCGCCGCCGGGAAGGAGTCGGTGTCGGTGCCGACCTCCCGCTGGTTCACCGCGGAGCGCCGGTGTTCGTGCACGTACTCGATCGGGTCCTCGACGGTGAGGATGTGGCAGGCGCGTTCGCGGTTGATCCGGTCGATGACGGCCGCGAGCGTGGTCGACTTCCCGGAGCCGGTCGGCCCGGTGACGAGCACGAGCCCCTGGTGCCGGCGCGCGAAGTCGGCCAATACCGGCGGCAGGCCGAGGTCGGCCATGCCGGGGATCCGGCGCGGGATCATCCGCAGCGCGACGACGGTTTCGCCGCGCTGGGTGAAGGCGTTGCCGCGGACGCGGGCTTCGTCGCGCCAGCCGAAGGAGAAGTCGAATTCGCGGGCGGTGCGCCAGGCGCCGGCCTGGTCTTCGGTGAGGAGCTCGGCGAGCAGGGCGCGGGTGTCCTCACCGGTCAGGACGGGGTGGCCGGGAACCGCGGAAAGGTCGCCGTGCACGCGCAGCTGGGGCGGCAGTCCGGCGGTGAGCAGCAGGTCGGTGCCACGCGCCTGCCACAACGCCTCGAGCAGGCCGTCGACGCGGCTGCCGATCTGGGTGGGCATGGTTTCCCTCCGGGGCGAGGTGGTCCGCGGGGGTTGGGTCACCCCACCCCCGCGGAGCGGATCAGTGGGTGCAGGCGCCGGCGGCCTTGACGACGCCGGCGGCGATGGTGATGGTGTAGCCGTTGGTGGTCGACGGTTCGTCCTTCAGGTAGCCGGCGGTCTTCAGCGCCGCCGGGTCGGCGGCGTAGGAGCCGGTCTTGGCGTAGAGCGCTTCGTTGGCGGTCTCGACGCTCTTCCAGTCCGCGTTGCAAGCGGCGGCCTTGCCGTCACCGTTGAACGCCTGCACGGCGAACACGACGACCCCGGCGAGCACGCCCAGGATCACGACGACGATGAGCAGTTCGATGAGGGTGAAGCCGTCCTGGTTGGCGCGGGCGGCACGCAGTTTCTCCAGCATGGTGTTTTCCTTTGCGTTGCAGGGTTTGGGTTCGGTGCGGTGGTGCTGTCGGGCACGGGATCCACCCTCGTCAGGGGCAGCCGGTCGCCGGCGCCGAAGCCGGCCCGCGCCAGTTGTTGTTGAGGGCCTGCACGGTGATCACCGCAGGCTTGTAGGGAAGGGTGTAGCCGGTCAAAGCGGTCGCGGAGGTGGTCGTGAGCACCTGGCCGTTCGTGCCGTCGGAGGCGGTCGCGAAGACCTTGTAGGCCACCGCGCCCGTGACCGGACCCCAGCTCATCGAAACCTGCTGATTGCTGCCGTTGCACTTCACGGTCGTGACCGAGAAGGGCTGCGGCGCGGCCAAGGTCAGTCCCCGGCCGTAGGCGTTGCCCGGGCCGGACTTGAGCCAGGTCGCCTCGGCCTTCGCCGCGCCCACCGCGACCAGGCCGCTGACCACCGTGGTCCAAGCCGCCGCCACCAGCACGGCCGCGAAGACCACCCGCGGCGTGCTCATCCGCTCACCACCGTGACCGTCACCGGGATCGCGAACAGCGCGCCCTGGCAGCCGTCCTCGGAGGCGGTGCTCATGGTGACCGCGCTCGGCAAGCTGAGCGTCGCGCTTCCGTTGGCGGGCACGGAGTTCCCGGTCGTCGGCGACTGCGCGTTCCAGCCCACGCCGGTCGTCGTGCAGGCGCCGGTGCCGCCGGACCCGGTCGGCGTCCCGTTCGCCACGATGCCGGTGACCTTGATCGGGTACGGGTTCGGGTTGTTCACCAGGATCTTGGCGTCGCCCGCCGCACTGCCGGGGTAGAGCAGGCCGGTGGTGAAGGCGGAAGCGGCTACCGTCCCGGTCGTCGGGGCCGCGGCGGTGCCGGCCTTGGCGTTCGCGGCGCCGGAGCCGGAGCTCGTCCACGCCGCGACGGCGATCCCGCCGCCCAGCGTCGCGCCGACCACCGTGGTGACCACGAGCACGCGGCGCAGGGTCGGGTTCTTCATGGCTTGACCGCCGTTCCTGAGTAGGTCAGGGGAAAGGTGACCGACCGGCACGCGTCGGGTGTGCCGGGCAGCATGTGGGTGGTGAGGGCGGCGTCGGCGGTGCCGTTGCCGGGGACCGTCACCGGCCGGGCGAGCGCGTCGACCCGGACCGAGGACGCCGGGCAGGCCGGGACGGCGCGCCCCCGGCTGTCGACGGGCTTGCCGGCCGTGGCCGTCACGGTCTGGACGAGGATGGGGAAGTTTTCGGCGTTGGCCAGCCGGATCCACCGGTTCCCGGTCGAGCCGGGCGCCAGCGCGGTGGCCCGGCCGGGCACGTCGGCGATGCCGAACTGCTTGATGCCGTTGCCGTTCGCGGTGTTCGCCACCGGCGCGGGGCCGATCACGAACCACGTGAGCACGACGGCCGCGAGCGCGCCCGCCGGAACACCGATCCGCCACCTGGACATCGAGGTCCTTCCGGGGAAGGGCGGGGCGGTGGTTGGCGCACCGCCCCGCCGCGGATCAGGAGGCGTTCGAGACGAGGGTGGCGGTGAGCGGCAGCACGAAGGTCTGGCTCTTGCAGGCGTCGGCGGCGTCGGCGTTCATCGTCGCGTGCAGGGTGTAGGTGCGGGTGCCGTGCGCTGCGACGGTGCCCGAGGTGCTCGTGGAGGCGGGGCTGGTGACGGTTCCGGCCGCGCAGCCGCCGGCCACGTTCGACGTGCCGGCGCTGATCCCGGTGACCACGACGGGGTAGTCGTTCGGGTTGTCGATCGTGACGCTGAAGTCGGTGCCGCCACCCGGGTAGAGGGCGGTGCCCGAGTTCGCGGACGTGATCGCCGAGTTGACCGACGTGGTCGACGAGACCGAGCCCGAGCCGGCGCCGGTGCTGGACCAGGCCGCGTAGGCGACACCGGCGACGACCACCACTCCGGCGGCACCGAGGACGATCGCGGACCGCTTGCTGATCTTGCGCATGGGGTTCTCCTGGAAGCTGTGTCATTCGGGAGCCGGGACTCGGTCGCGGTCCGGCTGGTCCGTGAGGACTGTCACGAAGAGTGTGCGAATTCCGAGGCGATCTTCACCCCGGGCGACCGGCCTGACTGCGAAGGCCGGAGGTCCCTTGTCAACGGCAGCCGGGCGTGTTACGCGCGCGGGATCGAGCCGCGATGCCGTCGTTTCACCGGCAAAAAGTTCCGACGCCCGAACTGTGACCTGCTATTTTGGCAACCCGTTCGGCCGAATGGCGGAGACCGTCCCGTGATCTTCTGTTGAGGCTCGCCCTGATCTTGAACGCCTCTGCGCCGGCCTTGGACGGCGCGGCGTGCTCGCGGTTTGTGTGTAACTCTTAGTGATAATTCCCCGGGTGATGAGTAATATTCGCCGGTATTTGAACACGTTCAACTCTTGGGGTACCGTGAGGGCCGGCGAAGCGAAGGGGGATGCATGAAGATCGTGATTCCGGGCGGCACCGGGCACTTGGGCCGGGTGCTGAGCCGTGCGATGGCCGGCCAAGGGCACGAGGTCGTGGTGCTGACCAGGCGGGAGGCGCGCCCGGAGCCGGGGGTGCGCCACGTCCACTGGGACGGCCGCGGCCCGGGCCCGTGGACGGCGGACATCGACGGCAGCGACGTCGTGCTCAACCTGGCCGGCCGGTCGGTGAACTGCCGGTACACCACGGCGAACCTGCGCGAGATGCTGAACTCCCGCGTCGACTCGGCGAGGGTGGTCGGCGGCGCGATCGCCCACGCGGGCCGCCCGCCGAAGGTGTGGCTGCAGATGAGCACGGCGACGATCTACGCGCACAGGTTCGACGCCCCGAACGACGAAACCACCGGAATTCTCGGCGGCGACGAGCCGGACGTGCCGGCGTACTGGTCGTACAGCGTCGACATCGCCAAGGCCTGGGAGCGCGAGCAGCGCCTGGCGGCCACCCCGGACACGCGCAAGGTGGCGCTGCGCGCGGCCATGGTGATGAGCCCCGAACCCGGCGGAGCGCTGGCGATGCTCCTGCGCTTGGCACGCCTGGGCCTGGCCGGCCCGGTAGCGGGCGGCGGCCAGTACATGTCGTGGATCCACGAGGAGGACCTGGTCCGGGCGATCGAGTTCCTCATCGAGCACGACGAGCCGAGCGGGCCGGTGAACCTCGCGGCCCCGGAGCCGTTGCCGTACGCCGAATTCCTGCGCGCTCTGCGCTCGGCGGCGGGGGTGCCGGTGGGTCTCCCGGCGACGAGGTGGATGGCGGAGATCGGTGCGTTCGTGCTGCGCAGCGACACGGAGCTGCTGTTGAAGAGCCGCCGCGTGATCCCGGGGAGGTTGCGTGAGGCGGAGTTCGAGTTCAGGTACCCGGAATGGCCGGCCGCGGCCGAGGAGTTGGTGCGGCGGTCACGGGAGCCGGTGAAGACGGCCAGCTGAGCCGGGCACGCGTCGGTTCGCGCGAGTGGGGTGGTCGATTCGCGTACCTGGGCGGTCGGCCGGCGTACCTGGGTCGTCGGCTTGCGTGCCCGGAGGGTCGGCTCGTCTGCTTGGCTGATCGGCCGTGCCTCGGGCGGCCGGCTGGCGTACCTGAGCGGTCGGCTTGCGTGCGTGGAAGGTCGGTCCCCGGCCCGGATGGTCGGCCGGCGTGCCGGAATGGTTGGCCCGCGTGCCGGATGGGTCGGTTCGTGTGCCTGGAGGGTCGGCTGGCGTGCCCGGAAGGTCGGCTGGTGTACGTGGGCGGTCGGCTCGCGGCCTTGGGCAGTCGGTTCGTGTGCCTGGAGGGTCGGCTGGCGTGCCCGGAAGGTCGGCTGGTGTACGTGGCGGTCGGCTCGCGGCCTTGGGCAGTCGGTTCGCGTGCCTGGAGGGTCGGCTGGCGGCCTGGAGGGTCGGTCGTCTCAGGGGGCGCGGGCCCGGCAGGGGGCGGTCATGGTGGCCGTGGGGGGAGAGGCCGTGCCGGGTCCACTCAGGACGGTCAGCCGGGGTCGGCGTTGTCCCGCAGCCGCCGCAGTACCAGGGCCAGGTGGAGGCGGAAGCGGCCGGCCGGTGAGTCGACCTCGAAGCCCAGCACCGCCTCCGCGCGGGCCAGTCTGGCCGGCATCGTGCTGTGGTGGCGGTGCAGGGCCGCGGCCGCTTTGCGGGCCGAGCCCGTTGCGCACAGCGCGTCGAGGGCCGCCAACGTGTCCGCGCCGTGGGGTTCGGCGGCCAGGCGGTCGAGCGCCTGGACGTCGGCCAGTTCCGCGAGTTCCGCCGGCGCCAGTTTGCCCGCGAGCGCGGCCAGGCCGCCCAGCCGCTCCCACCACACCACCGGCTCCGCCGCCGAGGTGAACCGCAGGGCCGTCCGGGCCGCCGCCCAGGACCGGGCCACCTCGATCGCCGGTCCCTCCGGGCCGATGCCCGCGCGGGCGCCGTCCGGCAGCGAGGCCACCTCGCCCGGCAGCAGGACCGCCCGCACCCCGCCCAGCCGCGCCGAACGGCCGGCGAGCGCGTCGACGCCCGTGCCCGCGAGCACGCGCAGCCGCGCCGCCGGGCCGAAGCCGAGCAGGTGCAGGGCCCGGGACCGCTCGGCCGTGCCCGCGTCCTCCGACAGCGCCAGCTCCACCAAAGCGGGATCCCCGAGCTCGGGCCGCGGCACCCCGGAGTGCTCCAGCAGGATCGCGGCGGCGATCGCGAACCGTTCGAGCAGCATGTCGTCGAGCGGGACGGCCGCGCCCGCCCGGGCCACCCACACGACCACGCCGCCTTCGAGCATCCGGGTGGCGGCCCCCGCGGGCGCCGCGGCCGGGGTGGCGACGCCGGCGCCCGGCGAAGCACGCAGCGACAGACCCTGGCCGGGGGCGTGGACGCCGACCGGGCAGCCGGCGAGGTCCGCGGTGTTGCGCACGAGAACGTCCAGACCCGCGCGGCCGGCGATCAGGCGGTCGAAGAACCCGATCACCCGCACGGCGTTCTCGGCGTCGGCGTCGAGCCCGGACAGCCGCAGCAGCAGCCCTTTCATCCCGCCACGATAGGCGCGCCCGCCACCGGATGGCGAGCACCGGCCCGGCAACGCCGCGGCAGGCCCGCGCGGGCCCGCCCGCCGGCGGATGGCGCGGGTCCACGCGGCAACGCCGCAGCCGGGTCGGCCGGTCCGCCGCGGAGCGTGCCTGGTCGGCACCACCGCCGCACGGCAACGACCGGCCCGCCGCCGGGTGGCGAGTATCGGCCGGCAACGCCGCAGCCGAAACCGCGCGGCTCTACCCGGCAACGCCGCAGCAGGCCCGCGCGGGCCTGCCCGGCGACGCCGCAGCCGGATGGCGCGGGCCGGCAACACCGTCGCAGCGGACCGCGTAGGCCCGCCGCGGAATGCCCCCTGGCGAGCTCCGCCGCCGCACAGCGACGACCGGCCGCCGCCGGGTGGCGCGGATTCGGGCCGCAACAGCCGCCGCGTGGCGGTGGCCCACGTCACCCCACGCGGCCGATCATCGAACCATGACCTACGCGATCGATCCCGAGCTGCTGCCCTGGCTGGACATGCTCCCGGCCGTGACGCTCACCGACCACGAGTCCCTGCTGGCCGCGCGCTCCTCGATGGCGCAGCTCAGCGAAGTCCTGCCCGCTTACGAACCGACCCAGCCCATCGACGTCCGGGACCTCACCGTGCCCGGGCCGTCCGATGCCCCGGATGTCCCCGTCCGCGTCTACGCCCCGGCGAACCGCGCCACCGCGGTGCCCGGCCTGCTCTACATCCACGGTGGCGGGTTCGTCCTGGGCGACCTCGACACCTTCGACACGCACGTGCTGCGCCTGGTCGACGAACTGGGCGTCGTGATCGTCTCGGTCGACTACCGGCTCGCTCCCGAGCACCCGTTCCCGGCGCCGGTCGAGGACTGCTACGCGGCCCTGACCTGGGTGGCGGCCAAGGCCGACGAGCTCGGCATCGACCCGGCCCGCATCGGCGTCGCCGGCGAAAGCGCCGGTGGTGGCCTCTCGGCCGCGGTCGCCCTGCTGGCCCGCGACCGCGGCGGCCCGCAGCTCTGCTTCCAGTACCTCGGCATCCCGGAACTCGACGACCGGCTGGACACCCCGTCGATGCGGGCCTATACCGACACGCCGATCTGGAACCGGCCGAACGCGGTGCACAGCTGGACGAGCTACCTCGGCACGGAACCGGGCGGCCCGGACGTCTCGCCCTACGCCGCCCCGGCGCGCGCCACCGACCTGGCCGGGCTGCCGCCCGCGTTCGTGACGACCTGCCAGTTCGACCCCCTGCGCGACGAAGGAATCACCTACGCCCAGCGACTGGCCCACGCCGGCGTCCTGACCGAGCTGCGCCACTACCCGGGCACGTTCCACGGCTCCGCCATGGTCGAGACGGCGGAAATCTCCCGCCGCATGTTCGCCGACGAGCTGGACGCCCTGCGACGCGGCCTCCGCATCACCGCCGGCTGAGCAAAAGCGGCCGGCTTTTCCTGTCACGTGACAGGAAAAGCCGGCCGTCGCGAATCCGGAATCAGTCCGCCGGGCTGACGTCGATCAGCACCTTCCCCGTGATCCCGTCCTCCGACGCCGCGTGCGCCTTCGCCGTTTCCGCGAGCGGGAACCGGTGGATCGGCACCCCGCGATCCTCGCCGACCCCCAACGCGCCGTCCGCCAGCGCCGCCGTGATGTCCTCGGCGCCCGCGCGGAGCTTGTCTTCGCCCACCGTGTACAGCACGAGGAACTGGTACCGCGCGTTGAGCATCAGGTTCGGCCCGAACTCCAGGCTCACCGTCCCGGTGCCCCGGTCGTCGCCGTACGTGGCGACCGTGCCGCGGGGCCGCAGCACCTCCGTGTGCAGCTTCGCGTTGACCCCCATCGCGACCTCGACCACCAGGTCGACGCCGTCGGGGGCGACCTCGCGGATGCGGGCACCGAGCTCCGGGTCGGGGTAGCGCAGCACGTGCTGAGCGCCGGCCGCCTGCGCGAGGGCGGCCTTTTCCGCGCTGCTGACCGTCGCGATCACCGTCGCCCCGGCCCACCGGCCGAGCTGGATCGCCGCGTTGCCGACCGCGCCCGCCCCGCCGCTGACGAGCACCGTGCGGCCGGCCAGCGCGCCGGGGGAAAGCCGGGACGGGCCGTCCTCGGCGACCGTGAGCGCCCGGTGTGCGGTCAGTGCCGGGACGCCGAGGCCGGCGCCCGCGTCGAACCCGGCGCCGTCGGGCAACCGGACCAGCTTCGAGGCCGGCAGCACGGAGTACTCCTGCGCCGTGCCGGACTCGGGCCCGTACGCGCCGGCGAGGATCAGCCACACGCGGTCGCCGGGCGCGAAGCCGGTGACGTCCGGGCCGACCGCGTCGACCACGCCCGCGCCGTCCTGGTTGGGCACCGTTTCCGGGACCTCCGCCCCGGGTTCGGCGCGCAGGCCGCCGCGTGCTTTCCAGTCCGTGGGGTTGACCGCGGACACCACGATCCGGACGCGGACTTCGCCCGGCCCCGGGTCCGCGACGGTCCGTTCCGACAGCTCCAGTACCTCGGGTCCGCCGTGCCGGCGGTAGACGACTGCCTTCATGCCGGGTGCAATCCGCGGCCGGGCCGGGATATTCCCGGGACCCGCGGAAATGCGCCGGGAAATCGTTTTTCGGCGCCGGGAAAGCGTGAAAACGAGATCCCCCGGGCGGGCGATTTTCGGTGCTCGCATCAGCGAAATCGGGGGCCGTCGCAGAAACTGGGGCGCGTGGGAGAGGAAAAGAGCAGTCCGGGGGATGAGCGGCCGAAGCGCGACGACGGTGAGCCGACGCCGATCTTCGACGCCGTGTTCAGCGCGACGCGCGCGCAGGCGAAAGCGCCGAATCCGGCGCGGGAACCGGACGAATCCGGGCGGTGACCGAGCAGCCGGACGGCGAGCGGACCGCCGACGTACAGCACGTTGTTCGACGTCCGCGACGAACATGTAGCATCTCGGGTGCCCGAACACCCGTGGCCGAGGAGTGAGCCGGTGGCCGGCGTCGTCAACAGCCTGATCGCTGCCGAGTACGCGGCGGGAGCGTCCATCTCGGAGCTGGCCGAGCGCTGGGGGATCGACCCCCGGCAGGTCGTCGAGCGGATCTCGGCGGCCACCCGCTCCTGAGGCGGCTCAGATCGCGCGTTCCCCCTTGCCCAGCACGACGATGCCGCCCTCGCTGACGTGGTAGTGCCCGCGGTCGCGGGCCAGGTCGACACCGATGTGCGCGCCGGGCGGGACCACGACGTTCTTGTCCAGGATCGCCCGCCGCACCACCGCGCCGCGGCCGACGCGGGCGCCGTCGAGCAGGACCGAGCCCTGCACCACCGCGCCCTGCTCGACGAGGACGTCGGGGGAGAGCACCGAGTCGACGACCTGGGCGCCGGAGATGATGCAGCCGTTGCTGACGATCGACTGGTTCGCCGAGCCACCCTCGACGAACTTCGCCGCCGCGCGCTGGCCGGGGTGGGCGAGGATCGGCCACTTCCGGTTGTAGAGGTTGAAGATCGGGTGCGTCGAAATCAGGTCGGTGTGCGCGTCGTAGTAGCTGTCGATGGTCCCGACATCGCGCCAGTAACCGTGGTCGCGTTCGGTTTCCCCGGGCACGACATTGGTGTTGAAGTCGTAGACGGCGGCTTCACCCGATTTGACCAGCGCCGGGATGATGTCGCGGCCCATGTCGTGGTGCGAAGCGGAGTTTTCGGCGTCGGCGTGCAGCGCCTCCAGCATCACCTTCGTCGTGAAGATGTAGTTGCCCATCGACACGAACGACTCCTCGGGGGAGTCCGGCAGGCCCGGCGGGTCGGCCGGCTTCTCCATGAACGCGTCGATCATCAGCCCGTCGGTGGTCCGGATGACGCCGAACGAACTGGCCTCCGCCCGCGGGACGCGGATCCCGGCCACGGTGACGCCCGCCCCGGACGCGATGTGGGCGTCCAGCATCTGCCGGGGATCCATCCGGTAGATGTTGTCCGCGCCGAACACCGCGATGTAGTCGGGGTCCTCGTCGTAGACCAGGTTGAGGCTCTGGTGGATGGCGTCGGCGCTGCCCTGGTACCAGCGCGGGCCCAGCCGCTGCTGCGCCGGCACCGGCGTGACGTACTCGCCGGTCAGCGCCGAGAGGCGCCACGTCGTCGAGATGTGCCGGTCGAGCGAGTGCGACTTGTACTGCGTCAGCACGCACAGCCGCCGGAACCCGCCGTGCACCAGGTTCGACAGCACGAAGTCGACCAGCCGGTGCACACCGCCGAACGGCACGGCGGGTTTCGCGCGGTCGGCCGTGAGCGGCATCAGGCGCTTGCCCTCGCCGCCCGCGAGGACGATACCCAGCACGTCGGCTCCAGTTGTCACGACGACCTCCCGCACGCTTCGTAGAGGGCGACCGTCCGCTCGGCGATCGCCCTCCAGCCGAACTCGCCGACCGCGCGCTCGCGGCCGGCGGTGCCCATCGCGGCGGCCCGGTCCGGGGAGCCGACCACTTCGTTCAGCGCGGCGGCCAGGCCCGCCTCGAACGCTCGCGCGTCCTGTTCGTCGTAGTGCACCAGCAGCCCGGTGCGCCCGTCGTCGACGACCTCCGGGATGCCGCCGACGTCGCTGGCCACCACCGGGGTGCCGCACGCCATTGCCTCGAGGTTCACGATGCCGAGCGGCTCGTAGACCGACGGGCAGGCGAACACCGCGGCGTGGGTGAGCAGCTGCACGACCTCGTCGCGCGGCAGCATCTCCGGGATCCACCGGACGCCGGTGCGGGTCTTCTCCAGCTCGGCGACCAGCCCGCGGAATTCGGCGTCCAGTTCCGGGGTGTCGGCGCCGCCCGCGCACAGCACCAGCTGGACGCCCGGGTCGAGCTGCGCGGCGGCGCGGACCAGGTGCGGGACGCCCTTCTGCCGGGTGATCCGGCCGACGAACAGGACGTACGGCCCGTCCGGGTCGATCCCGTGCTTGGCCAGCGCGCCGGTGCCCGGGTCGGGCCGGTAGAGCGTGGTGTCGATGCCGTTGTGGATCACGTGCACGCGCTCCGGCGGCACCGCGGGGTAGGCGGCGAGGACGTCCCGGCGCATGCCGCCGCTGACCGCGACGATCGCGTCCGCGGCCTCGTAGGCCTCCCGCTCGATCCACGACGAGACGCGGTAGCCGCCGCCGAGCTGTTCGGCCTTCCACGGCCGCAGCGGTTCGAGCGAGTGCGCGGTGACGACGTGCGGGATGCCGTGCGTCATCTTCGCCAGGTGCCCGGCCAGGTTCGCGTACCAGGTGTGGCTGTGCGCGAGGTCGTGACCTTCGAGCGCATCGGCCATCGAGACGGCGATGTCCATGGTCGTGAACGCGGGCTGCCGGTAGCCGTGCGGATCGGTGTGCCCGGTGGCGTCGGGCCGGTCGGCGCCCCAGCAGTGCACGTCGAGGTCGACCAGCGGCCGCAACTCCCGGGCGAGGAACTCCACGTGGACCCCGGCGCCGCCGTAGACCTCCGGCGGGTATTCGCGGGTGAGCAGACCGACCTTCATGATGCGAACCCTAGGGCCTCACCGGCCCGTGGCGCAGTCTGGCGGACCGGGGAATTCCGCGAGTTTTCCGTCACTGCCGGGGTGATCGGGGCGTGTCCCCGCCGGCGCTGAGCGGACCAGCCGGCCGTCCGGTCCGCTCAGCTGCGGGTTCGCCGGCCGGCCGGCTCCACTGTGGACGACCCGTGGCCCGGCGCGCGGCCGGGCCACGAGCCCGCTCAGCGCCGGTACGGGATGACCCAGTCCTCCCCGCAGTACCAGCAGGTGCCGACCGAGACGTCCGCGGCGTCTTCGACCGGGTGCCAGCCGTCGACGCGCACGCTGTACCGGCCGGCTGGGACGTTCGCGAACGCCACGTGCCCTTCGGCGTCCGACACGGCCGACGCGGCGACCGAGCCGTCGGCCCGGTCGAGCAGGTCGACCGCCGTCCCGGTGATCGGCTCGCCCGCCTCGACCGTGTAGTTGCCGTTGTCGTCGTGGTAGATCACGCCCGCGGTGGCGCCCGGCGGAGCCGGCGCGTGGGCGATGAGGTCGACCTCGGGCCGCCCGTTCCCCGGGCCGGGTTCGACCGCGAAGTCGCAGGCCAGGTGGACGGCGCCGTAGGGGGTCGCGCCCGCGGGGACGGTGCCGGTTTCGGTGAACGTCCGCGTCTGGCCCGCGGCCAGGTCGATCGCGGCCGGGCCGGTGATGTCCCAGTCGGTCCAGCCCAGCAGGTGCGCGGTGGAACCGAAGCGGTCGCACCCCGCGGTGATCCCGTGCAGGTCGCCGCCGCTGACGTTGGTCATCGTGAAGGTGACCTGCGCGGTGTCGCCGATCTCGTAGCGCGTCCGGTCGAACGAGCCGGTCACCTGCAGCTTCTCGGTGAACGGCCGGAGCGCGCGCAGCGGCACCGCGGGCCCGGGATCACTGCCGTCGACATCGACGTTCTGCTGCGCCGAGTCGTACACCCAGCCGTCCGGCAGGTTCCGGACGGAGATCCCGTAGCGCTGGGCGGGCAGGTCGGTGAAGGCGAACCGGCCGTCGGCGTCCGTGGTGGCCTCGATCGTGTTGCCGGAACCCGTGCCGTACAGGTAGGCGACGGCACCGGGCAGGCCCTCGCCCGCGTCGAAGGTGCCGTTTTCGTTCCGGTCGCCGTAGACGACACCGGACGCCGGACCGTGGGTCGTCGTCGGGTCGACCATCGGGACGGCCAGGTCGCCGCCGGGGGTCCAGTCCGCGCGGAACCGGTCGTGCGGCGCGCCGTTCCAGGTCCAGACGGCGGCGGTGATCGTGAACGTCCGGGTGGCGCCCGGGTCGAGCGTCACGCCGGCCTGCGGGCTGCCGCCGAGGTTCGCCCAGTCCTGGATCGACAGCCAGGAGCCGGAGAGGTGCTCGTCCCAGAGCGTGACCTTCGTCAGCGGCTGGTCGGTCGTGTTGGTGAGCGTCAGCGTGATCGGGAACGGTTTGGCGACCAGGTGCGGCCCGGCATCGACCGAGGCGGTGATGAGCAGCGACGGGTCGTCGGCGTGGGCGGCCGGCACGGTGAGGGCGCCGGTGGTGAGCACGGCGGCGAGGACGGCGAAGAGCCGTCTCACCCCGCGCAGGGGTGTTCTGGACACGGTGGATCCCCCTGGAACGGCCGGGCCGGCGGCTCCCCGCGGCGCCGCCCGGCGATGGCGCAGAAGACTGCGATCATCGTCAAGCTAGCGAACGCGGAGCCGCCGGACCAGGGCCGACGGGGTGATCCAGTCCTGGGTGCGGCACCGGCCGCTGCCCGCGCCGGGCCCGGTGGGCAGCCCGGTCCAGGCCGGGGATCCACACCGGCCGGGTGGCCACGGTCCCGCCGACGGCGATGGTGCCGGGCACGTTCCGCGTGGCGGCACCCAGCGGGCGGCGCGCGGTCACTCGCGGGCGCCGCTGCGGCATCCGAGGGAAGCCGATGCACAAGCGTTGCGTCGCGGTATAGCGTGGTTCGGGGACGGGTTCCCCGGTACGTCACCGGCCGCGGCGGTTGCCACACCGCGCGGCCGGCGCGATCCGGCTGACGCGGGCCGGATCGCCGGCGCCGGGCGGCGCCGGAGGGGACGCGGCCGGCCATCGCCCCGCCGCCGCGTCCCCGCCGCGGCCTGCGTGTCTTCGCCGTTCGGCCGCCGGGAACATCGCTAAACTTCGTCCGTTCGCGGTCAGCGAGGCGAAGGGACACGGTGGAACCCGACAACGATGCGCTCCCCGCCGCCGGGGCCTGGGCGCCCGGCAAGGTGGCCGAGCTGCTCGGGGTCTCGCCGGTGACGTTGCGCAGCTGGAGCGCGCGCTACGGGATCGGCCCGCCCGCCGGTGCCGGCCGCCACCGCCGTTATTCCGACGCCGACGTCCGCCGCCTGCAGCACATGCAGCGGCTGGTCGCGCGGGGGATGCCGGTGCGGGAGGCGGCGGAGGCGGCGTTCGGCCGCGCGCCCGCCGGGCTCGAGGTGCCGGCGTCCCGCCGCGCGCGCGAGCTCACGGACGCGGCGGAGGAGCTGCGGTACGCCTCGGTGGCGGGCCTGCTGGACGAAACGCTGAGCACCCTGGGCCCGGCCGCGGCCTGGACCGAGGTGCTGGCCCCGGTCCTGCGCGGCCTGGGCGACCGCTGGCAGCGCGGCGATGTGTGTTTCGCGTCGGAGTGGGCGCTGACGTCGGAGATCTCCCTGGCGTTCGAGCGCTTCAGCCGCCGGTTCCCGGCGGCGGTGCCGGGCCGCCCGGTGCTGCTGGCCTGCTGCCCGGCGGAGCGGCACTCGCTGCCGATCGAGGCGCTGCGGGCCACCCTGGCCGAAGCGGCGGTCCCGGTGGCCTACCTGGGCCAGCTGGTCCCGGCGGAAACGGTGGCGGACCTGGCGGCCCGGTTGGACCCGGTGCTGGTGCTGCTGTGGTCGATGGCCCCGACCACGGCCGACGACCTCCTGGCCGACCGGATCCGCACCTCGGGCCGCGAAGTGGGCACGGCGGGCCCGGGCTGGGCGCACCTGGGCGATCGCGGGTTCCGGTGGGTGAATGACCTGCCCTCGGCGGTGGAACTGGCGCTGGAGCACTCGCAGGTCTGACGGCCCAGCGCGGCGGCCTGGTCCCGGGCGGTGCGATGCGCCCGCGAAACTCACCACCGCGGCGGCGAACCGCATCAGTGCGGCGGGGCCGCGAACCGCGCCACTGCGGCGGGGGCTGCGAACCGCGCCACCGCGGCGGGGCCGCGAACCGCACCCGTGCGGCGGGGGCTGCGAACCGTGCCACCGTGGCGGGGGCGAACCGCGCCACCGTGGCGGGGGCTGCGAACCGCGCCACCGCGGCGGCGGCCGCGAACCGCATCACCGTGGCGGGGGCCGCGAACCACATGACCGTGGCGGCGGCCGCGAACCGCACCCGTGCGGCGGCGGCCGCGAACCGCATCACCGTGGCGGCCCGCTGGGCCGGCCGCGGGTCCGGCTTGCGCGGGAAACCGACTCGGACGGCCCTCCCGCCGCCGCGGGCGATCAGCCCAGCTCGTCCAGGACCCCGCGCAGTTTCGGCACCACCTCGTCGCCCAGCCGCTCGAACTCGCGCTTCAGCAGCGGGCTCGCGAGCTTCGCCCAGCCGTTGAACACGATCGTCGCGCGGTACCGGACCGTCGTGCCGTCCGGGCCGGACGTGAGCGTGAAGTCGTCGGTCGAGGTGGCGGTCTTGTTCTCGCCGACGAAGGTCACCTTGCCCGGTTCGCGGCGGGTCAGGCGGTAGTCCAGCTCCGTCTTCCGGCCGCGGAACTCCGACACGTTGTGCCACCGCGCACCCACCACGATCGGCCCCGGGTCCGTCCGGGTGCACGAAATCGTGCCCGGGTCCCAGTCCTCCGTGTGCGCGAAGTCGGCCAGGTACTGCGCCACCGCGCCGATCGGCGCCGCCACCTTGACCGTGCGTTCGACCTGGACCACTCCGGCCTCCCGAGTTCGTTGCAAGTTCGTTGCAACCTTACCGCGTCCCGCTCAGCGGGGCTGACTGACGACATCGATGTCAGCGAGCCGGATTCTTGTCCTCCTTGTCTTCTTGACGGTGTCGGCGCTCGCGGCAGAAGCTTCCTGGCAACGTTGTCAGTCCTCGGTGCCACACCCCGCCAGGTCCGGTCGCCGCTGGAAGAACCGCGGGAAGAACCGCTTGAAGAAACGGAGTCCGCATGGCGGAGGAGAACGAGCGCGCGGAGGTGGCCGCCCTGTCCCGTCGGCACGTCCTGACCGCGGGAACCGGGTTGCTGGCCGGATTCGGGCTGGCGGCCGTCCTGCCCGGCGTCGCCTCGGCCGCGCCGGCCGCGCCCGAGAGCCGCCGGAGCGACCTCGCCCTGTTCCGGCCGGTCCAGGTTTCCTCGACCGACTACGCCGCCACGCCCGCCGAGTTCGCCGTCGACGGTCTCGCCCAGACCGGTGTCCGCGGCTCCGGCTGGCGCGCCGCCCGCGGCGACGACCAGTGGATCGTCGTCGACCTGCAGGCCCCGTGCGCCATCGATTCCGTGGTCCTCACCTTCGAGGCCCGGCCCGGCGATCCGGCCTTCGACGCCGCCGCCTCCCGCTCCCGCACCAGCGGCTTCGAGATCCAGTCCAGCTACGCGACGGCGTTCGACCTCGACGTCTCCGGCGACGGCAAGGCGTGGCGCACCGTGCACCACACCGACGCGGGCACCGGCGGTGTCGTCACGATCCCCCTGGCCGTCACCGCGCGCTGGGTCCGCTTCACCGCGAGCCGTCGCTCGACGACGAACCCGCTGGGCCTCAACGGCTTCGAGGTCTTCGGGACCAGCCGAGGGGCCCGGCCCGCGGTCCGCGGCTGGACGAGCTTCCCGGTGCGGCCGGACGACGAGCCGCCCGCACTGGCCGTGGCGGCCGACGGCACCGTGCCGCTCGAATCCGGCTGGGTGCTCACCATGGACGACTGGGCACCCACCGGCGACGGCAAGGTGCTCTCCGATTCCACCGTGGACACCCGCGGCTGGCTCCCGGCGACCGTGCCCGGCACGGTGCTGGCCTCGCTCGTCGAGCAGGGACAGCTGCCCGACCCGGTGTCCGGGATGAACAACCTGCACGTCCCGGAAGCGCTTTCGCGCCACGCCTGGTGGTACCGCCGCCGCTTCGCCCTGCCGCGCGGCCTGGACACGTCCCCGGGCCGGCACGTCTGGCTCGAGTTCGACGGCGTCAACCACGAAGCGCGGATCTGGCTCAACGGGGCCGAAATCGCCACGCAGAGTCACCCGTTCGGCCGCGGCGTCCACGACGTCACCGCCGCCCTCCGCCGCACCGGCGACCAGGTCCTGGCCGTGCAGATCGCGCCGATGCCGCGGCCCGGCAGCCCCGGCGACAAGGGCGCCGCCGGCAGCTCCTGGGTCGACGCCGGCGGCACGATGTTCGACAACTCGCCGACCTACCTCGCCGTCTCCGGCTGGGACTGGATGCCCGCGGTGCGCGACCGCGCGGCGGGCCTCTGGGACCACGTCCGCCTGCGCTCGACCGGCGCCGCCGTGCTCGGGGACGTCCGGGTCGACACGAAGGTGCCCGACGGCAAGACCGCCGAGGTCACGCTCACCGTCCCGGTGCGCAACGCCGCCGCGACCGCCCAGCGCGTCAAGGTCACCGCCGCCTTCGGCCCGGTGAACCTGGCGGCCACGGTCACCGTCCCGGCCGGGCAGAGCACCGACGTCGTGTTCCCGAAGCAGCGGGTCGAGAACGCGAAGCTCTGGTGGCCCAACGGTTACGGCGACCCGGACCGCTACGACCTGACGCTGACCGCGGCGATCGGCGCCGCCACGAGCGACCGCCGGACGGTCAAGATCGGCCTGCGCGAAATCGGCTACAGCTACGACTTGCCGATCGTCATCGCCGACGGCCGGGCCACCCAGACCGTCGACCTCGGGCCGCGGAACGCCCGGTTCGTCCGCATGCAGGGGCTCAAGCGCGCCACCAGCTGGGGTTTCTCGCTCTGGACGATGTCCGTGCCGGACAGTTCGGGCACCGATCTGGCGCAGGGCAAGTCGTCGGCGGCCCAGTCGGTGGCCGACGGCAACCCGCCCGAGCGTGCCTTCGACGGCGACCCGAACACGCGCTGGACGTCGGCCTACGAAGACAACCAGTGGCTGCAGGTCGACCTCGGCGCCGCGACGGCGTTCGACCGCGTCGTGCTGACCTGGGAAACCGCCTACGCGGCGACGTTCAAGATCCAGGTGTCGCAGGACGGCGACACCTGGACCGACGCGGCCACGGTCGACAACAGCCCGAAGCCGCTGACCTTCCTCGTCAACGGCGTCAAGATCTTCGCCCGCGGCGGCAGCTGGGGCTGGGACGAGCTGCTGCGCCGGATGCCGGCCGAGCGGGCCGACGCCGTCGTCGCGATGCACCGCGACATGAACTTCACGCTGATTCGCAACTGGGTCGGCTCGTCGTACCGGCCGGAGCTGTTCGATGCCTGCGACAAGTACGGCATCCTGCTGTGGAACGAGTTCTGGGACGGCTGGTCGACCGACCCGGCCAACCACGACGTTTTCCTGGCGCAGGCGAAGGACACGGTGCTGCGCTACCGCCACCACCCGTGCGCGACGGTCTGGTTCGGCTGCAACGAGGGCACCCCGCCGCCGGCCATCGACAACGCGCTGCGCGACCTCGTCCACACGCACACCGACCTGCTCTACCAGGGCAATTCGGCGGGCGGCGTGATCACCGGCGACGGGCCGTACTACTGGCAGGACCCGAAGCGGTACTTCTCGGGCGAGGCGACCGGCGGGAAGTACGGGTTCTGGAGCGAGATCGGGCTGCCGACGGTGTCGGTCGTCGAAAGCATGCGCAACCTGGTCGGCGCCGGGGATCCCGGCTGGCCGATCGGCGCGCCGTGGTTCCTGCACGACTGGTCGACGGGCGGCAACCAGTCGCCGCAGAGCTACCTCGCGGCGATCGACGCCCGGCTCGCGCCGTCGACGAGCCTGGCCGAGTTCTGCCGCAAGGCTCAGTTCGTCAACTACGAGAGCATGCGCGCGATCTTCGAGGCGTGGAACGCGAAGCTGTGGGCCGACGCCACCGGCGTGCTGCTGTGGATGTCGCACCCGGCGTGGCACAGCACGGTGTGGCAGACCTACGACTACGACCTCGACGTCAACGGCAGTTACTACGGCGCGCGCAAGGGCTGCGAGGCCCGGCACGTCCAAGCCGACCTGACGACGTGGCAGGTGCGCGTGGTCAACCACACCCCGGCGGCGCTGACCGGCGTGACCGCCACCGCGCGGCTCCACGGCCTCGACGGCGCGGCGCTCGGCGAGGCCCAGGAGCAGAAGCTCGACGTGGCCCCGGTTTCGGCGGCGGCCGCGTTCACCGTCCCGTTCGCCGACGCCCTGCCGGACCTGCACCTGCTCCGGCTGACCCTGACCGACGGCCGCGGCACGGTGCTGTCGGAGAACACGTACTGGCGCTACCGGACGGACGCGGCGATGCGCGCGCTCAACCAGCTCCCGGGTGCGCGCTTGACCACGTCGCTGCGGCCGGACGGCGACGCCTACACCGCGACGGTCCGCAACGACGGGCGCACGGTCGCGGCGATGATCCGGCTCTCACTGCGCGAACGCAACGGTACCGACCGCGTGCTGCCGACCCGCTACGGCGACAACTACTTCTGGCTGCTGCCGGGGGAGAGCCGCACGATCCGCGTCGAGCCGCGACGGCGGGTGCCGAACGCGAAACTGCTGATGGAGGCGTACAACGTGGCCGCGAAGCTGATCTAGCCGCCCCGAGCGGCGTACCAGGCCGCGTTCTTCGCTCGGCCACGCCCGGAGAGGAGCGGTACGTCTCGCTGCTGCGGGCGGCGGGTCCGGCGTGGGCGCGGGTTTTCTGCGCTGGCTGCGAGCCGAGACCCCGATGCGCTATCCGGCGCCGGTCGGGGCGGCGGCGCTCCGCTCCACCCGCCGCCAGGCACGAGCCCGAGGTCGCGCCCGGTTCGCCGCATGGGTTCTTCCGCGGGCTCGGCGACGCGTCCTTCCTGCGCATCCCCTGGTGGGAGGAATTCGTCGGCATGCACCAGATCGAAGGCTGATTTCGTCGTCGGCGACGAACTAGGCTGGCGGTGTCGCGCCTAGCTTCGGGAGGTGCTCGTTTCCGTGAAACTGCGCCCGCACGCCGGCCTCGCCCGTGTCCTCGACGACCTGGGCGGCACGCTCCTGGACCTGGTGCTCGGCGACGGCGACCGCCCGGGCAGCATCGGCGGTGTCGCCATCCACGATCCGCTCGACGAGCCCGCGCTGCCGCAGAACGCCCTGGTGCTGGGGGTCGGCCTCGCCGATCCGGGCGAGGTCGTAGGGCAGCTGCGGACGCTGGCCCGCCACGACGCGGCCGGGCTCGTGCTGCGCGCCCCGGTCACCGTGACCCCGGCGATCACCGCCGCCGTCGAGGAGACCGGCGTCGCCCTGCTGAGCCTGGCCCGGGGCGCGTCCTGGACCCAGCTCGCCGCGATGCTGCGGTCGCTGCTGGCCGAGGGCGACGTCGGCGACGCCCAGCCGGAGACCCTGGCCGGGCTGCCCTCAGGTGACCTGTTCGCCGTGGCCAACGCGATCGCCGCGCTGATCGACGCGCCCGTCACCATCGAGGACCGGCGGTCCCGCGTGCTGGCGTTCTCCGGACGGCAGGACGAAGCCGACCCCTCGCGCGTCGAGACCATCCTGGGCCGGCAGGTCCCCGAGCGGTTCGCCCGCATGCTGGCCGAGCGCGGGGTGTTCCGCGAGCTCTACCGCACCGATCAGCCCGTCTACGTCGACCGGCCGGCGGGAAGCCCGGCCGGGTTCATGCTCCCGCGCGTCGCCGTCGCGGTACGGGCGGGCGACGAGATCCTCGGCTCGATCTGGGCCGCGGTGAGCGAGCCGCTGACGCCCGACCGCGCTCAGGCGCTGCGTGACGCCGCCCGCCTGGTGGCCCTGCACCTGCTGCGCGTCCGGGCGGGCGCCGACGTCGAACGGCGGCTGCGCGCGGACCTGCTGAGCACGGCCCTCGAAGGCGGCCCCGCCGCGCGCGAGGCGCTGAGCCGGCTCGGCCTGGCCGACCAGCCGGTCGTCGTGCTGGCCCTCGCGGTTCTCGACACCGGGGCCGCCGACGCCGAGCTCGCGGCCGGCCGCCAGCGCCTCAGCGACGGGCTGGCGATGCACCTGAGCGCGGTGCACCCGCGGTGCGCCGCGGCACTCGTCGGCGACACGGCCTACGGGCTGGTGCCGGTGACCCGCGACACCGACGCCGAGCAGCGCGCCCTGCGGATCGCCCAGGACTTCCTGGACCGGGTCGGCGACCGCGTCCGCGCGGTGGTCGGCATCGGCCCGGTGGCGCGCAGCGCGGCCGAGCTGCCCGAAGCCCGCGGCAGCGCGGACCGGGCGTTGCGCGTGCTCCGGTCCGGCAGCGGCGCCGGCCGCCGGGTCGCCCTGCTGGCCGACGTGCACGTCGAGGCCCTGCTGCTGGAGCTGCAGGATCTGGTCGCGGCCCGCGGCGACCGCCCGACCGGCGCGGTCGCCCGCCTGCTCGACTACGACGCCCAGCACCAAGCCCACCTGGTGGAGACGCTGCGAGCCTGGCTGGACGCGTTCGGCGACGTCATCGCGGCCTCCGCGGCGGTCCACGTCCACCCGAACACCTTCCGCTACCGCCTGCGCCGCCTCGCCGAGGTCGGCGGCTTCGACCTCACGGACCCGGAGGCCAGGTTCGCGGCCATGCTCCAGCTCCGCGTGGTGGCCCCACCGGCCTCCTGACCCCGTGATCGGGAAGCCGACACGCGTGACTGGAAGGTCGACACACGTGATTGAAGGGTCGACACGGGTGATTGAGGGGACGACACGACGGAACTCGGGGCGTCCGGCGTGTCGACCCTCAAATCACGCGAGTTGACCCTCAAATCACGCGAGTTGACCTTCCAGTCACGCGAGTTGACTCTTGAATCACGCGAGTTGACTCCTCAGTCACGCGTGATGGCCGCGAAATTGCGTTGGCGGTCGGGTCGGGGGTCGCTACTCTTCGCCGGAACCCGTGCACCGTGTCGAACGAAGGGAGCCGGCCGTGCGTCACCGCATTGCTGTTGCTTCCCGTCCGCGGTCCGAGGTGATCCTGGTGTCTTCGCGTCCCCGGTGCCTGCCGCGCGGCTCGCACCGGACTCCGTGACGCGTTCCTGACCACCGTCGCGGGGATTCGCGCCGTCCCGATCGCTTCGTCCACAAAGGACTGTGTCGTGCGCAACCAACCCCTGGCCACCGTCCGCAACCTGGGCATCCTCGCCCACGTCGACGCGGGCAAGACCACCGTCACCGAACGGATCCTCCGCCACACCGGCGCCACCCACAAGACCGGCGAGGTCCACGACGGCACCACCGTCACCGACTTCGACCCGCAGGAGCGCGACCGCGGCATCACCATCTTCGCCGCGGCCGTCAGCTGCTCGTGGAACGGCCACCGGCTCACCCTCATCGACACCCCCGGCCACGCCGACTTCACCGCCGAGGTCGAGCGGTCGCTGCGGGTGCTCGACGGCGCCGTCGCCGTGTTCGACGCCGTCGCCGGGGTCGAGCCGCAGAGCGAAGCCGTGTGGCGGCAGGCCGACCGGCACGGCGTGCCGCGGATCGCGTTCGTCAACAAGCTCGACCGCGCGGGCGCCGACCTCGACGCCGCCGTCGCTTCGATCCGGGCGCGGCTGCACCCGGCGCCGCTGGTCGTGCAGCTGCCGATCGGGCGCGAGGACGGCTTCACCGGCGTCGCCGACCTGCTGCGCCTGCGAGACGAGGACGTGCCGGACGAGCTCGTCGCCGAAGCCCGCCGCCGGCGCCGCGCGCTGGAGGAGGCGGTCGCCGAGCTGCACCCGGTGGCCCTCGACGAGTTCTGCGCCACCGGCACGGTCTCGGCGGAGACGCTGGAGAAGGCGCTGCGGGAGCTGACCCTCAGCGGCGACGGGCTCGTCGTGCTGTGCGGGGCGGCCTACCGGGACCGCGGGATCGAGCCGCTGCTCGACGCCGTCGTCGCGTACCTGCCGTCGCCGGCGGACGTCCCGCCGGTGCGGCCCGACCGGCCCGCCGACCCGGCGACGCCGCTCGCCGCGCTGGTGTTCAAGGTCGTCTCGACGGCGACGGGACGGCTGACGTACCTGCGGGTGTATTCGGGAACGCTGCGGAAGGGGGACCAGGTGACCGGCGCGGGACGCACCGAGCGCATCGCGCGCGTCCTGCGCGTGCAGGCCGACCGCCACTCCGAAGTGGACAGTGCGGTGGCCGGTGACATCGTCGCGGTGGCCGGGCCGAAGGCGGCGCGGGTCGGCGCCACCCTCGCCGCGCCCGGCGACCCGGTGCTGCTGGAACCGCCGGTGTCGGCGGACCCGGTGGTCTCGGTGGCGGTCGAACCCCGGCGGGCGGGCGACGGCGAGCGGCTGACGGCGGCCTTGGCGCGGCTGGCCGAGGAGGACCCGTCGCTGGTCGTGCGGGTCGATCCGGAGACCGGGCAGACGGTGCTGTCCGGGCTGGGTGAGCTGCACCTGGAGGTGGCGGTGGAGCGGCTGCGCCGCGACCGTGGCCTGGAGGTCGCGGTGGGCCGTCCTTCGGTGGCGTACCGGGAGACGGTGGTCAGCGGCGTGACGGGACTGGTGTACCGCCACGTCAAGCAGGACGGCGGGGCGGGCCAGTTCGCCCACGTGGTGCTGGACGTCTCGCCGGCGCCGGAGGGCTTCGCGTTCGCCTCGGCGGTCGTCGGCGGCCGGGTGCCGCGCGAGTACGTCCGCGCGGTGGAGGCCGGCTGCCGGGACGCGCTGGCCGAAGGGCCGCTGGGCGGCCACCCGGTGACGGGCCTGCGGGTGACGCTGGTCGACGGGGCGACGCACCCGAAGGATTCGTCGGACCTGGCGTTCCGCACGGCGGGCCGGCTCGGGCTGCGGTTGGCGTTGCGCTCGTCGGTCCTGCACCTGCTCGAGCCGGTGGCCGAGGTGGCGGTGACGGTCCCGCCCGACGTGGTCGGCGGCGTGCTCGGCGACCTCGCCGCCCGCCGGGGCCGGGTGGCCGGCTCGGCGGTCCGGCCGGGTTCGGCGGTGGTGACGGCCACGGTGCCGGTGGCGGAGCTGTTCGGCTACGCGAACCGGCTGCAGAGCCGCACGCAGGGCCGCGGCACGTTCACCGCCTGCCCGGCGGGGTTCGCGCCGGTGCCGTGAGGTCGAGGGTGGTGAGCCGGGACGACCCCGGCTCACCACCCGGACCGCGTGTCGACCTCCTGATCACGCGTGTCGACCCGCTGATCACGCGTGTCGGCCGTCCCGTCACGCAGGGACCGGTGCGAGCTGCCCTCAGCCGCGCGGCAGCGACTCGATCCCGGCCAGCAGCCGGTCCACGTCGTCCTCGGTGGTGTACGGCGCGATCCCCGCCCGGACCGCCCCGGTGTCGCCCAGCCCCAGATGCCGCGAACACTCGATCGCGTAGAAGCTCCCCGCCGGTGCGTTCACCCCCTGTGCCCCGAGGTGTTCGTACACCGCCTGCGAGGAAACCCCCGCCACGGAGAACAACTCCGTCGGCGTCCGGTGCCGCTCCGGCGCCCCGTACCGCGTCACCCCCGGCAACGAAGCCAGACCGGCGCCGAGCCGGGCCAGCAGCGCGTTCTCGTGCCCCTCCAGCCCCGCCATCGACGCCAGCAACCGCGACCGGCGCGAGCCCGTCCCCGGCACCAGCCCCGCGAGGAAGTCGATCGCCGCGGTCGTACCCGCCAGCAGCTCGTACGGCAGCGTGCCCAGCTCGAACCGCTCCGGCACCACGTTGGCCGACGGCAGCAGCTTGTCCGGGTGCAGCGTCTCGAGCAACGCCGGCGCCGCCGCGACCACGCCGAGGTGCGGCCCGAGGAACTTGTACGGCGAGCACGCGTAGAAATCGGCCCCGAGCGCCGTGACGTCGACCGCCGCGTGCGGGGTCAGGTGGACGCCGTCGACGTACAGCAGTGCGCCCGCCTCGTGCACCTCCGCCGCGATCGCCGGGATGTCGGGGCGGGTGCCGAGCAGGTTCGAGGCCGCCGTCACCGCCACCAGCCGCGTCCGCTCCGACAGCAGCCCGCCGATCGGCGCGAGTTCGCCCGTGGCCGGGTCGAAATCCGCCCAGCGCACGGCCGCGCCGGCCGCCGCCGCGGCCTGGACCCAGGGGCGGATGTTGGCGTCGTGGTCGAGGCGCGTCACCACGACTTCGTCGCCCGGACCCCACTTCTGGGCCAGCGTCCGGGAGAAGTCGTAGGTCAGCTGCGTCATGCTGCGGCCGAAGACGACGCCGGCCGGGTCGGCGGCGAGCAGGTCGGCGACGGCTTGGCGGGCTTCGGCGACGACCGCGCTCGCCCGGCGCTCGGCCGCGGTGACGACGCCACGGTTGGCGATCGCCGCGCACAGCGTGCTCGCCACCGCTTCCCCGACGACATCGGGGACCTGTGAGCCGCCTGGTCCGTCGAAGTGGGCGGCGCCGCCGTCGAGGGCGGGGAAGTGCGCTCGGATCGTCTGAACGTCGTAGGTCACGCCGCCAGCATGCCGAACCGCGGCCACCGGCCTCAAGATCCCCGCCGCGATGGTCCCGGACGTCAGCGGCCGCGGTTGCGGGGGTGCTCCCGGGCCCGGCGCTCGTTGCCGTGCTTGTAGTTGCCGGTCACCCGGGCCATCAGCTGCTGCTGGTCGTCACCCCGCGCCACGGCGGCGAGGAACCGGGCGGCCGCCGCTCCGCGCAGCGTGCCCGCCGGGCGGCCGTGGTGGGTGATCGTCACGGTGCCGCCCTCGTCGCGGTACGCGAAGCCCTCCGGTGTCCCCATCCGCCCAGGGTGGCACGGGCGGCAACCGGTTTTCCCGGGGTCGGTTTCGGGGGTTTCCCGGATGGTGCCCGCCCCGGGACCCGACAGAATGCGGGGGGTGACCGGAGGGGGAGCAGGGGTGCGAGGCAGGCTGGGGAACAAGTACGTGCTGCCGGGGGCCCAGCTGCTGGTACTGGTGGCGGTGCTCGTGTCGTACAACGGCGGCCGGTGGCGGTTCCCGGCTTACCGCGTCGACCTCGACGTCTACCGGCTCGGCTCGGCGGCGCTGCTGCACGGCCAGGCGCTCTACGGCACGCTTCCGCCCACCGGCGACGGTCAGTCCCTGCTCTTCACCTACCCGCCGTTCGCGGCGATCGTGCTGGCCCCGCTGGCGCTCCTGCCGTACTGGGCCGCCTGCCTCGCGCTCACCCTGCTCACGTTCGGCGTGCTGGCGGTGGTCCTGGTGACGGTGCTGCGCGCACTCGGTGCCCGCTGCGACTGGCGGCGGGTGGCGGTGCTGCTGCTGGCCGCCGAGGTGCTGGAACCGGTGCTGCGCACGCTCTACGCCGGGCAGATCGACCTGCTGCTGCTCGTTCTGGTCGTCTTGGACGTCCTGGTGGACACCCCGCGCTGGCCGCGTGGCCTGCTGATCGGTCTCGCCGCCGCGGTGAAGCTGACGCCGGCGGTGTTCCTGCTGTACTTCCTGCTCCGCCGGGACGGCCGGGCCGCGGTGACGGCCGTCGTGACGTTCCTGGCCGCGACGGCGGTGGGTTTCCTGCTCGCCGGCGCGGACTCGGTGCGGTTCTGGACGGGCGCGCTGTGGGACACCGGCCGCGTCGGCGAGCCGACCTACGCCGGCGACCAGTCGCTGCTCGGGCTGCTGGCCAGGGCCGGGGTGCCGCCGGAGGCGCGGACGGCGTGGTGGCTGCCGCTGGTGGTGGTGGTGGTGGTGCTCGTGCTGACGGCGCTGGGCGTGCGGCGCGCGCTGGCCGCGGGGGAGCGGACCGTCGCGCTCGGCCTCAACGCGATCGGGGGGCTGCTGGTCTCGCCGATCTCCTGGACCCACCACTGGGTCTGGGCCGTGGTCGTCCTGCTCGGCTGGGCGGAGCTGGCGCGCCGCACGCGGCGGCGGGGCTTCGCGGTCCTGGCCGGGGCGGGCGCGGTGCTCTTCGTCGCGGGGCCGCAGTGGTGGTGGCCGCGCGGCGGGGAGGTGGAACGGCAGTGGTCCTTCCTCCAGCAGCTCACCGGGAACGGCTATGTCCTTTTCGGACTCGCGGTGCTGCTGACGGCGGTGCTGGTGCGGTTCCCACGGCCGGCGGAACCGGTCAGCGCCGCCGTGCCGGCCCGAGCCGGAGCCAGCCCGCTCCCAGGATGAGCATCGCCGTGCCGAGGGCCAGGTCGAAGCAGATCCCCGCGGTGTTCAGCGGCAGCGCGTCGGTGATCACGTGCGGCAGCGGGAGCAGCCCGGCCAGCCCCACCACCGCGTAGCAGGCGCCGGCGACCAGGAGGAACCGGGCGGCCCAGCGCGACGAGCGGGTGCAGAACACCGCGGTGGCGCCGGTCAGCAGGTGCACCAGCGTCCACACCCCCGAGACGGCGAGGACGCCGAACAGCACGCGCGGGCCGCCGCCGCCCGGCACCCCGGCCATCAGCTCCAGCGCGGCGAGGACGAGGAACAGCAGGCCGATCAGCATGCCCATGCCCTGGACGGGGGCGGGACCCCGCCGAGGCGCCCGGGTCTCGGGTTCAGTGGCCGTCATGCCTTCGGGGTTCCCCGCCCGAACCCTTTTAAAGCACCACTTCACGGGTATCCGGGCACGATTCGGACCCGATGAGGAGCGACACGATGACCGAGTACCGCCACAGCGCGACCGCCGACATCCCCGCGGACGAGCTGTTCGCGTTCCTGAGCCACCCGGAGAACCTGCCCCGGTACTTCCCGCAGATGAAGGTCGCCGAGCCGAGGGGCGGGGACAGCGTCCACGTCGAGGCCGAGGTGCACGGCAACCGGGTCGCGAGCGAGGCGTGGCTGCACACCGACGCGGCGACCCGGTCGCTGACCTGGGGCGCGGAGGGCCCGGACGACTACCACGGCGAGCTGCGCATCCGCGACGACGGCCCGGCATCCTCGGAAATCACCGTCACGCTGCACAGCGTCCGGGAAGCGGACGGGGACGAGGTCCAGCAGGGCCTCGAACAGACGGTCGCCGCGATGACGCACGCCGCGTCCGCCGACGCCGACGTCGAGGCGGCCGAAGGCCAGGGCGGCTGGACCTCCTACGACGAGAAGAGGGACTCGTCCAGCTGAGGCGGGACCGGCCCGTAGGCGTTGCCGCGGGCGGCCCGGGTGCGCACCGCGGGCACGGCGAACAGGTACTTGAGCAGCTTCGGAGGTGCGGCGCCGCGGCCACGGGCCCGGGCGGTGGCCGCCCGCCGCTCGACCCGCACCTGGTCGGCCTGCACGCGCTCGATCGCGCGGATCCGGCCGGCCTGCACGCCCGCCAGGTCCGCGGGGGTGACGCCGCCGCGGCGGAAGGCGGGGACCAGCCGGTTCGCCGCGGCGACGGCGTCCTGGACCGCCATCAGGATGCCGTTGCCGCCGACCGGGGAGATGACGTGCGCCGCGTCGCCGAGCAGCAGCAGGCCCGGCCGGTACCAGCGGTCCACACGTGAGATGTCGACCGACAGGAGCGTGGTCTGCGAGAAGTCCGTGAGCAGGTGAGCCCGGTCGGCCAGCCACGGCACGCGTTCCCGTACGAACGCGCGGATCGGCTCCACCCCGCGCTCGCGCAGGGCCGGGTAAGCGCCTTTTTCGATGCTGTAGCCGACCTGCCAGTCGCGGACGCCGCCGAGGACGCCGATGTAGGCGTCACGCCCGAAGTAGAGGTCGAGGTCCGCGTCCGGCGGATCGGCGGGGGAGCGGGGCAGCCGGAACCAGAGCAGGTCGGTGGTCGCGCCGAGCGACCGGGCTTCGAGCCCGGCCAGCCGCCGCACGGTGGAGAACCGGCCGTCGGCCCCGACGACGACGGACGCGGCGAGTTCGCCGCCGCGGTGGCGCACCCCGGTCACCGTGCCGTCGCCCGCTTCGAGCAGCCCGGTGACCTTGGCGTTGGTCCGCAACGTGAACGACGGCAGGGCGCTCGCCCGCTCGGCGAGGAAGTCGAGGAACCGCACCTGGGGCATCAGGGCGACGTAGCCGTACGGCGTGCGGAGGCGGTCGTAGTCGGCGGCGCGGTAGACGCCGGCCGGGGTGTGGAAGCGGAACGAGCGCGCCTTGAAGTGGTCGAGTTCGAGCAGGTCTTCGGCCAGGCCCAGCCGGTCGAGCAGCTCGAGGGTGTACGGGTGCAGCGAGTCGCCGCGGAAGTCGCGGTCGAAGCCGGACCGCGACTCGAGCACGGTGACCTCGATGCCGGCGCGGGCGAGCAGGTAGCCGAGCAGCAGCCCGCCCGGGCCGCCGCCCGCGATCGCGACGCTCACGGCTCGTCCACTGTGGACAGCCGGAACACCGCCATGCCCGGCAGGTGCTCGAGGATCTGCGCGGGGGTGGCGTCCTGGGGGACCGGGAACGCCCGGATCGCCCACGGCACCGACATCGCGGCCAGGTAGGCGGCGACCACCGCGGCCGCCTCCTCGCCGCCGGCCGGATCGGCCCGGCGGTCCTCGCAGCGGCCGCCGGACAGCAGCGCGCACTCCGGCGTGGCCTGGAGGTTCTCCACCCAGTCGCGGTCGCGGACCGGGGAGACGAGGTACTGCCCGCCGTCGTGCGCGACCACGGCCAGTGGCACCCGCCGCGGCTCGCCGGTGCGGCGGCCGCGCGTCTCGACGACGCGCAGGGCGTACCCGCCGTCCGGCGGCGGCTCGGCGGGGGCATCGATCAGCTTCGCGGTCATTTCGGCGTTCATCGCTCGGACGTCCACGTCTTCCACGGTAGCAAAACTAGCTAGATTGTCTAGCTAACCTAGAATGACCGGGTGGAAGACAGTCCCGTGACGCTCCGGGTGAACCTCGCCCTGCGGGAGCTCCTCACCCTCGCGCACGACGTCCAGATCGCCCTGGCCCGGCGCCTCGGCCTCGGGGCGACCGACGTGCAGGCGCTGCAGCACCTGGCGACCGGCAGGCCGATGGGCACCGTCGACCTCGCGCACGCGCTCAAGATCCGGTCCGCGTCGGCCACCGTGCTCGTCGACCGCCTGGAGGCCGCCGGGCACGTCCGCCGCGACCCGCACCCGCGCGACGGGCGGCGGGTGACCCTCGTCGTCAGCGAGGCGGCCCGCACCGAGGTCCGGGCCGCGCTGGCCCCGCTCGTCGACGCCATCACCCGGTTGACCGACGGCCTGGCACCGGGGCAGGCGGAAGTGGTGGCGCGGTTCCTGGGCGACACCACGGAGATCCTCCGCGTCTACGCCGCCGAGCCGCCGGGCGCGGGTTAGCCGGCAGCCCTGCTCGTATAACGACCTATACGTCGGCTCTTCGAAGAGCCGAAAACAAAGCCGCGACAGCGAAAAGCCCGCAAGCGACGGACGCGGCCACCTGGACGCTCGCCGTGCAGGCCGCCCGGGCGGCGGTGAGCAGCTCGGTGGCCGCCGCGAAGTCGTGGGCCGCGGCTTCGGCCTGTGCCGGTCCGGCCGAAGCCAGCCGTGCCGCCGCGTCGGGCACGCCGGGTGGCAGCACCAGGTGGGCCGCGTAGACGGCCGCCGCCAGCGAGCCGAACGCCGTCGTGCCCAGGCCCGCCCCGAGTTCGTAGCCGGTCTTCTCGACCGCGGCCGCGCCGCCCGCCCGGTCGGCGGGGGCGGCCGACAGCAGCGTGTCCGTGCTCGACGTCAGCGCGAGCGCCATGCCGAAGCCCGAACCGGCCAGTGCCCCGCCCAGCCACCACGGCGACACGAGCCCGCCTGCCGCCGGGATGCCGAAGGCCGCCGCCGCGAGCGCGAACCCCGCCGTGCGGACACGGGTGGTGCCGAACCGTTCCAGCAGCGCCGGCGCCACCACGCTGCCGGCCGCGGACGCGCCGAGCACGAGCAGCAGCCGGGCGGCCGCGGCGGTCGGGGAAAGGCCGAGCACCACCTGGAGGTACTGGGCGAGCAGCAGCCCGAGCCCGACCAGGGTGCTCATCACCAGCAGGATCCCGCCGGCCGCGGCCGGCACCCCCGGCCGCCCGAACAAGGCCAGGTCCAGCAGGGGTGTTTCGGCCCGCCGCTGGCGGCGCACGAAGAGCGCGAGGAGAACGCACCCGGCGGCGCCCGCCGCGAAGCCGCCCCCCGACGGCCCGACGGCGGCGGCGATCCCGAGCACCCCGCCGGCGGCCAGCACGGCGCTGAGCGCGTCCCACGGCGCACGTCCGGGTGGGCTCCGCGGCAGCCACCGCAGCGCCGCCACGACCGCGGCCAGGATCACCGGCGGGTTGACCAGGAACGTCGCCCGCCAGCCCCACACCTGCACGAGCACCCCGCCGAGGACCGGCCCGAACACCGAGCCGGTCCCGGCGATGCCGCTGCACACCGCGATGGCGGTGCGCCGCCGCCGCCGGTCCGGGAACAGCTCCCGCAGCAGCGCCATCGTCACCGGCATGATCAGGGCGCCGCCGACGCCGAGAGTCGTACGCGCGGCGAGCAGCGCCGGGACGCCGGGGGCGAGCGCGCAGCCGAGCGACGCCACCCCGAACACCGCGTAGCCGGTGACGAGCACGCGTCGCCGTCCGAAGCGGTCGCCGAGCGTGGCGGACGGCAGGAGCAGTGGCGCCGCGGCGAGCGGGTAGCTCGCCACGATCCACACCTGCGCGGCCGCACCGGGCCGCAGCTGCCGGACGAGGTCGGGCAGCGCGACGTGCAGCACGGTCGCGTCCACCGCGACCAGGAAGAGGCCGGCGCCGAGCACGGCCAGCAACGGCCACGCGCGGACGCCCGCGTGCGTCACGGCCACAGCAGGTCCGCGAGGTGCCGCGCGACGACGTCGACGTGGGGCGGGTCGACGACCGACAGGTGGTGCGCCGCGACCGGGACGATCTCCAGCCGCGGGCACAGCCGGTCCCACCCCGCCGCGGGGTCGGTGCGGGAGTAGCGCGGTTCCATCGCGAGCCCGGCGGCGTACGGTTCGGTGGCCCGGTACAGCACCACGCGGCCGTCGTAGGGCCGCGGTGTCCCGCGTTCCGCGGCCAGGGTGTCCAAAAAGGACTGGTGCTGGTGCCGCAGGACGCCGGGGCTGAGCAACCCGGCTTCGGCGACCCGGCGCATGGTGAGCTCGATCTGTTCTTCTTCGGGCAGCGGCGCGAGTTCGTCGTGGCCGAGCCGGACGGTCCGGCCGTAGGTGCCTTCGACGTAGCCGGTGAAGCGCAGGAACCGCCGGGCCGACGACGCGCGCGGATCGAGGTCCGGCTCGGGCAGCGGCAGCATGGTGTCGATGAGCGCGACGAGCTCGACCGGCTCGCCCTCGTCGGCGAGCCGAGCGGCGACGCCGTAGGCGAGGGCGCCGCCGAACGACCAGCCGGCGAGGCGGTAGGGGCCGTGGGGCACACGGGCCCGGACGAGCGGCAGGAGCCGTTCGACGCGGTCCTCGATGCCGGCGCCGGGCACGCGTTCGAAGCCGACGCAGGGGACGCCGGCGGGCAGCCGGTCCAGCAGCGGGCGGTAGACGGTGCAGGTGCTGCCGCCGGGGTGGAACAGCAGCAGGGGCGGGGTGCCGGCGTCGCCGGGTGCGAGCAGGTGCACGGGCCCGCGTGCCTCGCGGGTGTCGAGGAGGGCCCGCGCGACATCGGCGACGGCGGCGAGCGAGTCGTGGCGCAGGAGGTCCGCCGGGTCGACGGGGGTGTCGAGTTCGGTGGCGAGGCCGTCGGCGAGCAACTGGGCCAGCTGCTCGGGTTGCGGGGTGCTGGTCAGCCGGACGTGCGGGCCGGCGGCCTCGGTGCCGGTGTGCTGCCGCCAGAGCCGGAGGACCAGGCGATCGGCGGCGTCCCAGGCCCGGCCCCGGGCGGGAGGTTCGTCCCCGCGGGGGGCGAGATCGCGGTTGAGGTCGGCGAGGGTGGCTCCCCGGAGAACGGCGGCAGCATCGGGTTCGGCGCCGAGTTCCCGCCGGACGGTTTCGCGGATCCGGTTGGCCATGAGCGAGTCGAGCCCGAGGTCGACGAGCGGGACATCGGGGTCCAGGCGGTCGGGGGACAGGCCCATGACGGCGGCGACGATGGCGGCGAGGCGATCGCCGGCGGTGGCTGGTGGGGTGGGTTCGGTGGGGTGGCTTGCGGAACGACCCGGAGTGGCGTGGGGTCCGGCGGCTATGGCCGGGGCGGTCGCGGTGGCTCCCGCCGAGGCACTCGCGGTGGCTGGTGCGGTGAGCCGGGCAGAGTGGCCCGGAGCTGCGGTCGCGGTGCCTGATGCGGCGAGCCGCTCACCGGCGGCGGCCGGGCGCTGCTCGGCGTTGTCCGTGTCGGTGCGCGTGTCCGTGTACCAGTGCCGCTCGTGGCGCCATGGCATCGGGGGCACGTCCGTGAGCTGGGCGCCGTCGTCCGGGGTGGTTGCCGTGATGCGGGTGCCCGCGCAGTACAGCGTTGCCGCGGCCGCCGCGAAGGCGCGGACCTCGTCCTGGCCGCGGCGGAGGGTGCCCGTCACCACCGCGTCCGTGATCCCGGCCGCTTCGAGGGTGCGGGCCAGCGATCCCCGCAGGATCGGGTGCGGAGACACCTCCACGAACACGCGGTGGCCGTCCGCGGCCGCCGCGGTGACCGCCTGGCGGAACCGGACCGGGCGGCGCAGGTGCGCGGCCCAGTAACCGGCGTCGAAGTCCGGGAGCTCGCGCGGGTCGGTCAGCACCGTGTCGTACCAGGGCACCAGCGGCCGCCGGCCACCCAGCTCGGCGAGCGCGTCGCGCAGGGCGCCGAGGACCGGCTCGACCCCGGCCGAATGCCCGGCGACACCGACGGGCAGCCGCCGCGCGCTCCGCCCGGCGGCCTCGAGCTCGGCTACCAGGCGGTCGAGCACCTGGGCGTCCCCGGCGACGGTCACCTGACCCGGCGCCGAGTCGACCGCGAGCTCGACGCCGGGGTGCTCGGCGAGCTCGTCGGGTGTCAGCTCGACCGCGGCCATCGCGCCGCCCGGGCCGGCCGTTTCCAGCAGCCGGGCCCGGGTGGCGACCAGGTGGACGGCCTCGTCGGCGGTCAGCACCCCGGCCACGACGGCCGCGGCCGCGGACCCGAGCGAGTGCCCGAGGACGGCGGCCGGCCGGACCCCGAACGCCTCCCACCGCGCGGCCAGCGCGACCTGCGTCCCGAAGATCGCCGGCTGGGTTTCCGCCAGCGTCCGGGGAGCGGCGCCGGTGAGCAGCGAGCGCAACGACCGTCCGGTGTGCTCGGTGAAGGCGTCGCCGAGCTTGTCGACCTGCGCGGCGAAGGCGGGCTCGACGGCCAGGAGGTGCCGGCCCATCCCGGCCCATTGGGACCCATGCCCGGAGAAGACGAAAACGGGCCCCTCCCCGGCGACGGCGGCACCGGTGACGGCACCGGCGGGCAGGGGGTCGGCGCGATCTCCGACGGCTCGCAGCAGCGCGGCGAGCTCGCGGTGGTCCGGGGCTACGACGGCAGCCCGGTGCGGGCCGGAGTTGTCGCGCCGGAACAGGGTGTGGGCGACGTCGGCGAGCGAACTCCGGCGCCCGGCGGGGGAGTCCAGCCAGTCCGCCAGCTGGGTGGCCCGCTCGGTGAGACGGTCCCGGGTCCGCGCGGACAGCAGCCCGATCCGGACACCGCCGGTGCTGAACGGCTGCGCATCGATTCGCCCCGGAGCGCCGGTGCTGAACGGCTGGGCATTGTCCCGCCCCGAAGCGCTGGTGGCGGTCGGCGGCGCACTGTTCCGCCCTGAAGCGCCGGTGTCGGTCGGCTGGACACCGTTCCGCCCTGGAGCGCCGGTCCCGGTTGGCTGGGCGCTGTTCCGCCCCGCAACGCCGGTGCCGGTCGGCTGGGCACTGTTCCGCCCCGAAGCGCCATTGCCGGACCGGCCGCGCTCCTGACCCAGGTCCGGCGCCGCGGCCTCCTCCACCACCACGTGCGCGTTCGTCCCGCCGAACCCGAACGCGGACACCCCGGCCGTCGCGCGGCCGGTGTGGCGGGGCCAGGGCGTCGGCTCGGTCACCACCCGCAGCCCCAGCGAACCGAACGCGATGTGCGGGTTCGGCGCCGCGAAATGCAGCTGCGGTGGCAGGATCCCGTGCTGCATCGCGAGCACCACCTTGATCAGCCCGGCGATCCCCGCGGCCGCCTCGGCATGGGCGATGTTGGTCTTCACCGAGCCGATCAGCAACGGCGCCGCGGCCGCACGGCGCGCGCCCAGCACCGCGCCCAGCGCGCGTGCCTCGATCGGGTCGCCCAGCAGCGTGCCGGTCCCGTGCGCCTCCACATAGTCCACAGTGGACGGATCGACCGCCCGGTACGCCTCCCGCAGCATCGCCTGCTGCGCCAGCGGGTTCGGCGCGGCCAGGCCGTTCGAGCGGCCGTCGGAATTGACCGCCGATGCCCGGATCACCGCGAGCACCCGATCGCCGTCGATTTCGGCGTCGGCCAGGCGTTTGAGCACCACGACGCCGCAGCCCTCGGCGCGCGCGATGCCGTCCGCGGCCGCCGAGAACGTCTTGCAGCGGCCGTCGCCAGCCAGCAGGCCCGCGGCCGCGAACGCCGCCGTCGGGCCCGGGAGCAGCATGAGGTTGACCCCCGCCGCCAGCGCCAGGTCCGCGTCGCCGTCACGCAGCGCGCGCACCGCGTGGTGCACCGCGACCAGCGACGACGAGCATGCGGTGTCCACCGCCATGCTCGGCCCGCGCAGGTCGTAGACGTACGACAGCCGGTTGGCCGCGATGCTGCCCGCCGCACCGGTCGCCGTCCACAGGTCCGGCGAGCCGCCGGTCATCGTGAGGTGGCCGTAGTCGTGGGTGGCGATGCCGGTGAACACGCCGGTCCGGCTGCCGCGCAGCGACGCCGGCGCGATGCCGGCGTGCTCCAGCGCCGCCCAGGTGACCTCCAGGAGCATCCGCTGCTGCGGGTCCATCGTCGCCGCTTCGCGTGGCGTGATGCCGAAGTGCTCGGCGTCGAACCCGGCGACGTCGTCGAGGAACCCGCCCAGCACCGGGGCCGCCTCGGCGCTCCAGCGGCCCGGCGGCGCCGTCCGGACCGCGTCGCGTCCGCCGCGCAGCAGGTCCCAGAACTCGCCGGGCCCGTCGGCGCCAGGGAACCGGCAGCCCAGGCCGACGACGGCGACCGGGTCGGTCCGGCGGCGGTCCGTGGCGGCCGGGACGTCCGGCTCTTCGGCACCGGCCAGGCTGCGGACGAGGTGGTCGATGGTCGGGCTTTCCCACAGCAGGGTCGCCGGCAGCCGCCGGCCGAGCCGGTCCTCGAGGTCGGCGGCGATGCCGACGGCCTGGCGGGAGGACAGGCCGTAGTCGCCGAGCGGCCGGTCGGGCTCGGCGGTGACGCCGGTGTGTTCGGCGACGGTGTCCAGGAGCCAGCGGCGCAGGGTGTCGGTCGTCGGCTCGCTCATCGCGCCAGTGCCTTTCCGTAGTCGCCGGCGAGGTAGCGGTCGCGGCAGGCGCCGCGCGCGATCTTGCCGCTGGACGTGCGCGGGACCCGCCCGGGCGGCACGAGCAGCACGTCCCGCAGCGCGAGCCCGTGCGCGTCGGAGATCAGCCGCCGGATCGCGGCGGCGAGCGCGCGTTCGGCGGGTTCGGTCAGCTCCGCGTGGCCGCGGTGTTCGGCGACCACGACGACGGCTTCGGTGTCGGTGCCCGCGACCGCGAAGGCGGCGACGCTGCCGGGGCGGATCGCGGGGTCGGCCGACGCGGCGGTCGCTTCGACGTCCTGCGGGTAGTGGTTGCGCCCGTCGACGATGATCAGGTCCTTGATCCGGCCCGCGATGTACAGCTCGCCCTCGTGGCGGACGCCGAGGTCGCCGGTCCGCAGCCAGGACCGGCCGTCGCCGGCCAGCCGGGCGCCGAAGGTTTCGGTGCTCTCCAGGGGTTTCCGCCAGTACCCCGCACCGACGTTGGGCCCGTGCACCCAGATCTCGCCGACCGAGCCGTCGGGGCGCACGACCCCGGTGTCCGGGTCGACGAGGGCGACGAGCTGCCCGGCCGGGGCACCGCAGGCGACGAGCCGGATGCCATCCTCGGCCGGCCGCGCGGTGCCCGTGGCGAGGGCGTCGCGGTCGAAGGTGGTGACGCGCGGGGTCGCGGCGGGGCCGGTGGTGACGAAGACGGTGGCCTCGGCCAGCCCGTACGCCGGGCGGGTCAGCTCCGGCCGGTACCCGGCGGCGGCGAAGGCGGTGTGGAACCGGTCGAGGACGTCGGGGTTGATCGGCTCGGCGCCGTTGACGATCGCGGCGACGCGGCCGAGCCGCAAGCGCGCGCGGTCGGCCTCGCGGATCCGGCTCGCGCAGTAGTGGAAGGCGAAGTTCGGGGCCGCGCTCCAGCTGCCCGCGTGGTCGCCCAGCAGCTCCAGCCAGCGGACCGGTCGCTCGATGAAGGCCAGCGGGTCCATCAGCACCGAGCGCAGGCCCAGCGCCAGGGGCGTGATCAGGCCGAGGACGAGCCCCATGTCGTGGAACAGCGGCAGCCACGAGACCGTGGTGGCCGCGGCCGGATCGAGGCCGAGGCCGCGCACGACCTGGGTGACGTTGGCGAGCACGTTGGCGTGGGTCAGCACCACGCCGGCCGGGCTGCGCGTCGAACCGGAGGTGTACTGCAGGTACGCGACGTCGTCCGGGGCCGCGGCGGGCGCCGGCCACGTTCGCGCCGGTTCCGGCCGGTCCACCGCGACGACGGCGGTGTCCCGGCCGACGAACTCCTCGACACCCGGCTGGGCGCCGGCCGTGGTGACGACGGCCGACGGCGCGCAGTCGGCGAGGACCGCGGCGAGCCGTCCGGCGTGGCCGGGCAGGCCCGGATCGAACAGGGGCACCGCGATCGCGCCCGCGGTGATCGCGGCGAGGAACCCGACGACGTAGTCCGGGCCCTGCGGGCAGAGCACGGCGACCCGGTCGCCCGGCGACACGGGCAGCGCGCCCGCGGCGGCGTCGACGCGCTCGGCCAGTTGCCGCCAGGACAGGGTGCGCCGCCGCCCCGCGGGGTCCTCGGCGAAGTCGGCGAAAGTGAGGGCGGGGGCGTCGGGCGTGGTCGCCGCCCAGTGGCGCAGGCACGCGGTCAGGGTGTCGCCGCCCACCGCCGGGAAGTTCTCCTGGGACATGGGTTCTCCTTGCGGGTGCTAGCGGCCCAGCCGCGGGGCCGCGTGCTGCCACGCGGCGACGGCCAGGGTGTCGAGGTCGAGGTCGGTCGCTCCGGCGTCGCGGAGCAGGACGAGCACGCCGTCGGCGGCGATGGCGACTGTGCGCAGGCGCAGCCCGGGCAGCTCGGCCGGCTGCCCGGGCAGGGTCAGTACCTGCTGGTAGGACAGGGTTTGCGCGCCGGGAACGGTGGGGCCGGCCGCGACGGTCGTGGTCGAGACCGTGGGCAGGTCCTGGTCGTCGGCGGTGACGCGGGCGCAGCGGCGCGCCTGCACGGCCCAGGCGGTGAGGTCGGGCGGCTGCGGGGTGCGGGCGACGAGTTCGGACAGCTGCCCGCCGGGGACCGCCGTCTGGAAGCCCTGGCCGCTGACCGCGCCGGGGCGCAGCAGCCGGCCGTGGACGACGTCGGCGCACTCCCCGCCGGCACTCCGGTCCGAAGTGGACAGTGCGGTGGCGACGTCGAAGACCTCGCGCGCCGCGGGCTGCCCGGGGACGGCCTCGGCGGGCAGCAGCGCGGCCGGCGGCACGGGTGGCGGCCCGGCGGGCGGTCCGGAAACCGGGACCGCCGTGGCCGGTTTTGCGGGTGAAATGGTGGCCACGGCGGCCGCGGCGATCAGGAGGACGGCGAAGCGGGCCGGAGGAAAACGAATTCGGGCAGCCATGAGGAACCCTTCCGGGAGCATTCTCGGGGAGGTGTGGCCCCGGCGCTGGAGCCCTTCGCCGGGACGCCTCGAGTGACGTCCGATCCGGCGGCACGGCGAAGGCTACGCGGGGAAATCGGTTACCGGAAGCACCTCAAGACCGCGTAAACATCCTCGGGCACAGCGCGTGAGCTGCCGGATTGCAGGTTACTGGCGAGTTCGGTACCGGGTTGTGGCACGGCCGTCCGAGATTGGTCACCCTGCGCGACTACCGCCTCACCCGTGCGGGGGAGTTCGTTTCCCTGGCATTCACATTGTCCGCTCACATCGTGGACAGGACAATTGCTTTTCCGGTCGACTTTCCTTTAGCTTGGCCGCACCTTCGAGGATCGGGAAAGGAAACGCATGCGCCCTTTTGTGAGGTGGTTCACGGCGCTGGCGACGGCGGTGTGCGCGCTGCCCGGCACTCCCGCCTCGGCCGCGGCCGGCGTCCCGGACGCCCGGGCCGACGACGGCTCGCACGTCGTCGCCCAGACCACTGTGGACGGTGACGCGCGGGTGCTTGACCTGACCGTGCGCTCGGCCGGAGCCGGGGCGTACACGATGGTCCGGCTGATCCTGCCGCGGACCTGGGCGGCCGAGCCGGACCGGCGCTGGGCGGCGGTCTACCTGCTGGCCGGCGAGACCCGGCTGCAGGACTACCGCGGCTGGAGCGCGAACACCGACGTCCGGCGGCTGGCCGACGACGCCGGTGTCCTGGTCGTCATGCCCGGTGCGGGATCCGCGGGCTTCTTCAGCGACTGGTGGAACTACGGCAAGGACCTCGCGCTCAACCAGTGGGAGACCTTCACCGCCGTCGAACTGCCGCAGCTGATCGACCGCGGCTACCGCGGCAACGGCCGGCGCGCGGCCGCCGGCCTGTCCCTCGGCGGGTACGGCGCGCTCGAGCTCGCCGCGCGGCGGCCGGGCGTGTTCCGTTACGCGGCCTCCTTCAGCGGCAACGTCAACCCGGCCGGCGCCGGCGGCGACCTGCTGACGAGCGCGATCGTCGCGTCGGCCCACCTCGACCCCGAGGCCCTGTGGGGCGACCGCCGCCGCGAGGCCGCGCGCTGGGAAGCGCACGACCCGCTGGTGAACGCGGACCGCCTGCGCGGCACCGAGCTGTACCTCTCGGCGGGCAACGGGCTGCCGGGCCCGCTCGACGCCAAGCTCCCGATCGACGTCCTGCCCGGGGCGATGCTCCTGGAGTTCCTCTGCGGCGCCCAGACGACGGCGATGGCCGGCCGGCTGCGCGACCTCGGCGTCCCGGTGACGACGGACCTCTACGGCCCGGGCACGCACCAGTGGGCGTACTGGCAGGACCAGCTGCACAAGACGTGGCCGCGGATGCTGCGGGTGCTGGCGTCGTGAAGCCGTCCTACGTGGTCACCGGGGCGGCGGGCGGGATCGGCCGCGCCTGCGTGGCGGAGCTGCTCCGGCGGGGCGCGCACGTGTGGGCGAGCGTACGCACCGACGCGGACGAAGCGGACCTCGAGCGCGCGTACGGCGACGCGGTCACGGTGCTGCGGATGGACCTGCGTGACGCGGAGTCGGTCGCCCGGTGCGGAGAGCGCGTCGCGGCGGCGGGGCCGTTGCGGGGCTTGGTGAACAACGCCGGAGTGGCGCGGCCGGGGCCGCTCGAGCACGTGCCGCTGGCGGCGTTCCGGGAGCAGCTGGAGGTGAACGTCACGGGCCAGCTGGCGGTGACGCGCGCGATGCTGCCGGCGTTGCGGCGCGCGGAATCCCCGCGCGTGGTGACGATCGGCTCCATCGGCGGCCGGATCGCGGGCCCGATGGTCGGGCCGTACCACACGTCGAAGTTCGCCCTGGTCGGCTTGACCGACAGCCTGCGCGCGGAGCTCGCCCCGGAGGGGATCCGGGTGGTGCTGGTCGAGCCGGGAGCGGTGGCCACCCCGATCTGGCCCCGAGCCCGCGCGGCGGCGGAGGAGGTCCGCGAGCGGTTGCCCCCGGCGGCCTTGGAGAGGTACACCGAGCAACTGGCGACGGCAGAACGCAGCGCGGCCCGCTCGGCCCGGACCGGGGTGCCACCACGCCGTGCGGCGGAGACGGTCGTCCGGGCACTGACGTCCCGCCGGCCGGCCCCGCGTTATCTGGTCGGCCGGGACGCCCGGCTGGCGGCGGTGCTGGCGAGCTTGCCGTTCCGGGTGCGGTACCACCTGACGGCGGCCAAGCGATGAGGCGTGGCTGGGAATTTGGCGGTGGTGCGGCGGAGGGCTGGCCGGGTCTGTGGCTGGGGCCGTGCGGCGGCAGTGCGGTGAACGGCCAGCCGAGTCCGACCCACCGCTGGGCCGGAGCGAAGCGATGAGCCGCCTCGTCGTGATCGTCGCCCCGGGCTCGCGCGGTGACGTCCAGCCGTGCGTCGCTCTCGGCCGTGGCCTGGCCGCCGATGGCGATCGTGTCCGCCTGCTCGCCGCGCCCGGCTTCCGGGCGCTCGCCGAAGCCCACGGGCTCGAGTTCGCGCCCCTCTCGGCCGATCCCGCCGCCGTCCTCGGCTCGGCCGCCGGGCGGGCGTGGACCACCGGGAGCCGCCGGAGCTTTCTCTCCGGGTTGCGGGCCGTTCTGCGGCCCGTGCTCGACCGGCTTCTCGCCGACGTCCACGCCGGCGCCGCCGGGGCCGACCTCGTGCTCGCCCCCTCCCTCGGCTTCCTCGGCACGCACCTGGGCGCCCACCTCGGCGTCCCCGACGTCGAGCTGCACTACCAGCCCAGCATCCCGACGCGCGCCTTCGCACACCCGCTCCTGCCGCAGGCCGCCCGGCTCGGCCCGTGGGGACGGCACCTCAGCTTCACCGCCGTCGACGTCTTCGCCTGGCAGGTCCTGCGGCCCGAAGTCGACCGCTGGCGCGTCGAGACGCTCGGCCTGCCGAAGGCCGGACTACGCGGGCCGCGGCGCTCTTCGCCCGTGCTGTGCGGATTTTCCGACGCCGTCGTGCCGCGGCCGCCCGACTGGCCCACGCGGGTGCACGTTACCGGCTACTGGTTCCTCGACACCGCGCACTCGGACCCGGACCCGCGGCTGCGCGACTTCCTCGCCGCGGGACCGCCGCCGGTGTACGCCGGCTTCGGCAGCATGCAGCCCGCCGACGCCGAGCGGACGTACGACGTCGTCACCACGGCGTTGCGCCGGGCCGGGCTGCGCGGCGTCCTCAGTACCGGGGCCGGCGGGGACGACCTGCTCATCGCCGGGGACGTCCCGCACGACTGGCTGTTCCCGCGCACCGCCGCCGTCGTCCACCACGGTGGTGCCGGGACCACCGCCGCCGGGCTGCGGGCCGGGGTGCCGGCGCTGGTCTGCCCCGTCTTCTCCGACCAGCCCTACTGGGGCGAGCGGGTGTCGCGGCTGAGCGCCGGCCCGAAACCGTTGCCGCTGGACGAACTCGACGTCGGATCGCTGACCGCGCGGCTGCGGGAGCTGACGGAGAACCCGCTGTTCCGCCGGGGCGCGCAGTACGTCGGCGCGCGCCTGCGGGCCGAGGCAGGCGTGGCTCGCGCGTGCTCGGTCCTGCGTGCGGGCTAGGTGGTCCGCGGCTCAGGCGAAGATCGCCAGCAGGAGGCCCGCGCCGACGATCACCACGCACGCCGCGATCGTCGTCCGGCGGTAGTGCAGGATCAGCGCCGCGAACTCGCGCAGCAGCGCGCTCGGCAGGAAGTAGCGGGCTGTCGGAGCGCCCGTCGCGTGGAACGGCAGGCCGAGCCGACGGCACTCCACCGCCGCCCGGAACACGTGGTAGCTGCTGGTCACCGCGACCACCCGCCGCGCGCCGGCGGGGAGCAGCGCGGCCGAGAACCGGAGGTTCTCCTCGGTCGTGCGGGCCTGGTCCTCGCACCGGATGCGGTCGTCCGGGATGCCGCGGTCCCGCAGGTAGGCGTGCATCGCTTCGGCTTCGGAGATCGTCTCGCCGGGACCCCGGCCGCCCGAAACGATCAGTAGCGGCGGTGCCTGCTCCCGGTCGTGGAGGCGGATCGCGCGTTCGAGCCGCCCGGCGAGCAGTGGCGGCACCCGCTCGCCGTCGAGGCCGCAGCCGAGCACGATGATCGCGTCGAACCCGCCGCGGCGGCCGATCCGGCTGTACATCACCGAATAGACGAGCAGCGACAGGAAGAGGAACCCGAAGTAGCCGGTCAGCACGACGGCGATGGCCACCAAAGCCGAACCCCACCGGCCGAGCGGGGCGAAGGTCAGCGCCTCCAGCGTGACCAGGCCGGCGCCGAGGCCGAGCGACAGCAGGTTCCCGGCGCTGCGGCCTTCCCGCCGCCACATCCGCACGCCATTGACGATCAGCGCGGCCGGCAGCCCCAGGGCGACGAGCACCGCCACGACGCCCAGCAGCCCGAGCAGCACCGGCGTCAGCCACTCCAGGTGCAGGGCCGCGCGCAGCAGCCACAACGCGGTCAGCAGGAGTGCCACGCCGAGCCAGACGGCGTTGCCCAGCCGCCGCGGTTCGCGCGCCAGCCTCGCTGCGAACACGACGAGGGCCACGCCGGCGGCGACCGGCAGCACCCCACCGGCGACGGTCACCCCGGCCTCCCTGGAATCCCCTGTGGGTCCCAACCTAGCCGGGCTTACCCGGACGGGTGATCTGGCATGGTGAACGCCGTGAGCGATCAGCGACCGGCGTTCGTGCTGCACGAGCACTTTCGCCCGCGGCACCACTTCGACCTGCGGCTGGAGGAGGACGGCGTGCTGCGCTCCTGGGCGGTCCCGCGCGGCCTCCCGCCGGATCCGGGCGCCGACCGGCTCGCCGTCGCCGTGCCCGACCACGCTCTCGACCACCTCGGCTACGAGGACGAGACGAAGAAGATCGCCGACACCGGCTGGTGGGAGGAGCACGACCGGACGGCCAAGCGCATCCTGTTCACCCTGCACGGCCGGGCGGGCGCGGTGCGGTACGCGCTGATCCGCACCGCTCGCGACTGGCTCCTGCACCGCACCCGCGATCAGCCGGGCGAAACCTGAGCACGCGGCCGGAACCGGACCCCGGCCGGCATCGCCCGGTGCGCCCAGTGACCCAGGACGCCCAGCAAGGCGATCTCCAGGACCATCATCAGCCGCTCGACCAGGCCGGTCGCCACGGTGGGCAGGTGGCCGCCGAGGACGACGTTCACCGCGAACGGGACGATGAACGGCAGGTAGAACGGGATCGCCGCCAGCGCCAGCCGCCGCGACCAGGTCGCGAAGCGCCGCCAGCGCGGGTCGTCGCGGTGCCGCCGCCCCAGCGCCCAGCCGACGACCGGCAGGCTCAGGCACGTCACCGCCGAGGCGTACAGGTGGATCTTGCCCGTCGCGGTGACCGCGCCACCCTGCGGATCCTTCGCGAACACCGCGACCGCCAGGAGACTCACGCACCACAACGCCTTCGCCGCCACCAGCGCCGGGTTGGCCAGCAGGCCACGGCGGTAGAGCGCGACCAGCAGCAGCGCCGATCCCGTGCTGGTGAGCAGCAGCGCGCCGTCCCACATCCAGCGGCCCGCGCTCAGCGCGTAGTCGCTGAGCATCGTGCTGACCGGGTCGAGGGGCGCGAGCCGGCGGTCGACGTGCAGCACGGCGAGCAGGACGACGGCGCCGGCGAAGGCGGCGAGGGCGCCGGGCACGAGCAGGCGGGCGCGCAGGCGGGGACGGACGGGTGCGGGACACAGCATGTGGGGAAACACTCCGGGACGGTTCGGCTGGTTCAGGCGCAGGCGCGGACGCTACCCGTGACCTTTCCGTGACCATTGCCGACGCGTCCCCGCTGTGACGCAGGACACCGTCAGTGGTCGCCGTCCTGCGGGATCTCGGCCGAATCCGTGAGCCGCAGCTTGCGCCGCGCCCGCTGGTAGAACGTCGTCATCCCGAGCCGGACCACCCGCGCCGCGCTCGGCCGGCCGCGCAGGTCGAGCCGTTCGCCGGGGGAGACGTACCCCTCGACCTGACCGTCGACCTCCACCGCCAGCCGGCCGCTGGTCGGCAGCAGCTCCAGGGTCACCTCGTCGTGCACCGAGAGCACCACGCCCCGGCTGTACGCCGAATGCGGCGCCGCCGGCGTCACCAGCAGCGCCTCCACCGCCGGGCTGGTGATCGGGCCGCCCGCCGAGAAGCTGTACGCCGTCGAGCCGGTCGGGGTCGCGACGACCACCGCGTCGGCCGAGTAGCTCACGAACGGCTGGCCCCCGACGCGGACGGCCACCACCGCGCTGCCGTCGCCGGGCACCCGCACCACGGCGATGTCGTTGAACGCCGTGATCTTCCGCCCCTGCAGCACCGCGTCCACGGCCAGCCGCGGCTCCACCGTGAACTCGTGGCCGTCGATGGCCGAGAGCGCGCCGGGCAGGTCGGGGACGTCGACCTCGGCCAGGAAGCCGAGCTTGCCGAGGTTCACCCCGAGCACCGGCGCGCGCTGGCCGTCGGCCAGCCGCATGGCCCGCAGCATCGTGCCGTCGCCGCCCAGGCTGACCACCAGGTCGGAGCGGCGGCCGAGCTCCTCGGGCGTCACCCCGATCGCGGCGCAGTTCAGCCGGACGATCTCGTCGGCGATGCCGAGGACTTCGATGTTCCGGTTGCTCGCCCAGCCGAGGACGGCTTCGACGGCGGCCGCGGAGTCGCGGCGGGGGTGCAGCACGAGGCCCGCTGAGTGCATGTCAGCGGCCCTGGGCGGGGGAGGTACCGAGCGTCATGCGCTCAGTCTGCCCGCTCCCGCTCGCCGCCGCGAGAACCGCAGCGCGCCGTCGTCGATCCGGCCGTGCCGGAGCTTGACGACGTCGTGCGCGTAGCTCATGCCCAGCTGCCACGGCGCCCGCGAACCCGCCTTCGGGAACTCGTCGATCGACCGCTGCACGTACCCGGCGTCGAAGTCCAGCAGCGGCCGCTCGGTGACCGCCGGGTCGTCGTTGACCGGCACGCACTGGTCGTAGCCGTGCCGGTCGAGGTGACGCAGCAGCCGGACGACGTACTCGCCGACCAGGTCGGCCTTGAGCGTCCACGACGCGTTCGTGTAGCCGATCGTGAAGGCGAAGTTCGGTACGCCGCTGAGCATCATGCCCTTGTAGGCCAGGGTTTCCGGCAGCTTCACCGGGGTGCCGTCCACCGCCAGCTCGATGCCGCCGAAGGCGAGCAGCCGCAGCCCGGTCGCGGTGACGACGACGTCCGCCTCGAGCTCGTCACCCGATTCGAGCCGGATACCCCGTTCGGTGAACTCCGCGATCCGGTCGGTGACGATCGAGGCGTCGCCGCGGCGGATCGACCGGAACAGGTCGCCGTCCGGGACCAGGCACAGCCGCTGGTCCCAGGGCTGGTACCGCGGCTTGAAGTGGGTGTCGACGGCGAACCCGGCCGGCAGCTGCTTCGCGGTCGCCTTGCGGATCATCGCCTTCACCACGGCCGGGCGACGCCGGCTGAGCTGGTAGACCAGCGTGCTCACCGCGACGTTCTTCCAACGCGCGATCGGGTACGCCAGCTTCGGGCCGAGCAGCCCGCGCAACCGGTTGGCCAGCGCGTCCTCCGACGGCAGCGACAGGATGTAGGTGGGGGAGCGCTGCAGCATCGTCACGTGCGCGGCGCGGTCGGTCATCGCCGGGACGAGGGTGACCGCGGTGGCGCCGCTGCCGATGACGACGACCTTCTTGCCGGTGTAGTCGAGGTCCTCGGGCCAGTGCTGCGGGTGCACCACCGTCCCGCCGAACCGCTCGAGACCCGGGAACTCCGGCGTGTGCCCGGCCGCGTAGTCGTAGTAGCCGCTGCACAGGTACAGGAACTTCGCGGTGAACTCGACACGCTTCCCGTCGTGCTCGGCTTCGACCGTCCACCGTGCGTCCTCTGTGGACCACTCGGCGCGAGCCACCCGGTGCCCGAACCGGATGTGCCGATCGATCCCCGCGTCGGCCGCGGTGTCGCGGACGTACCGCAGGATCGACGGGCCGTCCGCGATGGCCTTCGCGTCGGTCCACGGCCGGAACCGGTAGCCGAGGGTCTGCATGTCCGAGTCGGACCGGACGCCGGGGTAGCGGAACAGGTCCCACGTGCCGCCGATCGCGTCGCGGGCCTCGAGGATCGCGTAGCTCTTGCGCGGGAACGCCGAGCGCAGGTGGTGGGCCGCGCCGACGCCGGACAGCCCGGCGCCGACGATCAGCACGTCGAGGTGTTCGGTCATGACACGGTCTCCGTCCGCCGGGCGCGCCGCATGACGCGCGTCAGCACGGCGTTGTAGTGGGTCGGGGTGATGCGGGCGAGCGCGTCGAACAGGTAGGCGTCCGGGCCGACCAGGATCCGGGCCTTCCCGCGGTCGACGCCGGCGTGGATGATCGCCGCCGCTTTCTCCGGCGACGTCATCGTCATCGCCTCGAACTGGGCGGCCATCTGCTCGTGGGTGCGACCGCGCCCTTCGGGGTCGCGCCGCACCCGGGCGTTGCGCGCGATGTTCGTCGTGATGCCGCCCGGGTGCACGGTGATCGCGCGGACGTCGGTGCCGCGCAGTTCTTGCCGCAGCGAGTCGGTGAAGCCGCGGACGGCGAACTTCGCCGCGCAGTAGGCGCTCTGGTACGGCATCCCGAGCAGGCCGAACACGCTGGAGGTGTTCACGATCGCGCCGTCGCCCTGCTCGACGAGGATGGGCAGGAACGCCCGCGTCCCGTGCACGACACCGCGGAAGTTGATGTCGTGCAGCCAGTCGTCGTCCTCGGGCACCGCGTCGAGCACGGTCGAGGTCACCGCGACACCGGCGTTGTTGAACACCGCGGCCAGCGGGGCCGGGAGCCATTCGCGGACCTCGGCGGCGAACCGCAGCTGGTCTTCCGCGTCGCGGACGTCGAGGACGCGGGTCAGCACCCGGCCGGACAGCGCGGCCGCGGTGGCTTTGAGGCCGTCTTCGTCGACGTCGGCGAGGGCGACCGGCGAGCCGAGCCGGGACAGCCGGGTGGCCAGCGCCCGGCCGATGCCGGACGCCGCGCCGGTGATGACCACCGGGCGGCCGGTGAGGCTACGGGGCCGGGACATCGCTGCTCCTCGCGTGCTGGTCGATGAGGTCGAGCACCGTGGCCCACGCGCCTTCGGGCAGGTCGTGGCCCATCCCGCGGACGGTTTCGAGGCGGGCGCCCCGGATGGCGCGCGCGGTGGCCGCACCCCCGGTGGGGTGCACCATCCGGTCGCGGTCGCCGTGGATCACCAGCGTCGGCGCGGTGATCTTCCGCAGCAGCGGCGTCCGGTTGCCGGACTTCATGATCGCGGCGAGCTGACGGCCCACGCCGCCGGCCGTCGGGTCGCGGTCCCAGCCAGTCCCGGCCAGCTCGCGCACGAAGGCCTCGTCGAACGGGAAGCCGTGCGAGCCGATGTGGCGGAACATCCGGACGGCGCTTTCGACCGCCTCCTCGCGGGACTTCGGCGGCTTCGCGCCCATCATCCGCAACGTCGAAAGCGCGGGCCGGCCGAGCACGCGCGACCCGGTCGTCGACATGATCGACGTCAGGGTGCGGATCCGCTCCGGGTACAACGCGGCCGTGGTCTGGGAGATCATGCCGCCCATGGAGACGCCCGCGATGTGCGCGGTCTCGAGGTCGAGGGCGTCGAACAGGCCGATCGTGTCGGCGGCCATGTCCGTGAGGTCGTACTGCTGCGCGGGGAACCGGCCCGCGAGCATGCCGAGCAGGCTCGGCGGCCGGAAGCGCGGGTGCGTGGAGCGGCCGGCGTCGCGGTTGTCGAACCGGATGACCTCGTACCCGCGTTCGGCGAGGTTCGCGCAGAAGGCGTCCGGCCAGCTGTGCAGCTGCTGGCCCAGGCCGGCGACGAGGACCAGCGGCTCGGCGCCGGTGTCCCCGATCCGCTCGTAGGCCAGGGAAATGCCCCGGCCGGCGTCGGCGATCTGGTCGGTCACGAATCTCCTCCGGTGGTCCGGCGGCGCACGATCGCGCGGCCGCCCTTGGCCGGGGCGTAGGCCACGCCCCGCGAGTGCCAGCGTTCGCCGGGCTCGCTCGTCGGAACCAGCGTGAAGTCCCGCAGCAGGGTTCGCAGCACGACCGTCATTTCCATGGTCGCGAAGGCGGCGCCGAGGCAGCGGCGGGTGCCGCCGCCGAACGGAATCCACTGGGAGAGATCCGGGCGCGCGCCGGCGAAGCGGTGCGGGTCGAAGGCGGCGGCGTGGGGGAAGACGGCGTCGTCGTCGTGGATCAGCGCGATGCTGACGAGCACCGCGTACCCCTTCGGCAGCGTCCACCGGCCGAGCCGGAAGCCGTCCTGCTTGACCTGCCGGGCGGTGAGGTCGATGACCGGCCGGGTGCGCTGGACTTCGAGGATCGTGGCGTCGAGCAGTTTTCCGTCGTCGTCTCGCAGTTCCGCCAGCAGCGCGGGGTGGCGGCGGAGACGCTCGAGGGCCCAGGCGAGGGTGGTCGCCGTGGTCTCGTGCCCGGCGGTGAGCAGGGTGAGGAGCTGGTCGGAGATCTCTTCGCGGCTCAGTCCGGATCCGTCGTCGTAGCGGGTCTGCAGCAGCATCGAGAGGACGTCGTCGCCGTCCGGCCGGGCTTTGGCGATCAGCCGGTCGACGATGGCGTCGTACTCGCGGCGCATCCGCTCGAAGCGGCGCCACGGGTTGAAGCGGCCCTTCTTGGAGATGGGCAGCACGGCCAGCCGGGAGCCGAGGGTGACGAACGGCGGGAGCAGCTCGCGCAGCTCGGCGAACTCGGCCCCCTCGGCGCCGAACACCGCGCGGAGGATGGCGTTGAGCGTGATCCGCATCATCGACGGCAGCGTGGCGAACGCCTGGTCTTCGGGCCAGCTCGCCAGTTCGCGCGCGGTTTCTTCCTCGACGATCTTCTCGTACGCGGCGAGGCGGCGGCCGTGGAACGGCGGGACCAGGAGCTTGCGCTGCCGTTTGTGCTCGTCGCCGGACAGCGCGAACATCGACCGGGAGCCGAGCACCCGCCCGAGGTTGACCTCGAGGTTGTCGACGAGCTCGGGCCCGGAGGTGAACAGCTGCTTGATTTCGGCGGCGCCGCTGATCACCACGGCCTTGCCGAAGATCGGCACGTTCACCGTGAAGGCGTCCCCATAGCGTTCTTTGAGCCGCCGCATGCCGCGCAGGGGCTGCGTCAGTGCATAAGCGCCCTGGACGGCGCGGGGCGCGGTGGGCCCCGGCGGCAGCACTGCGGGGCGTGTCATGGTCGTCATCGACCCTCCCGGAAGGTGGTACGCGAGCGTACCGTGGGTACGGTACGCCGGTGTACCATCCGGTTTCAAGAGGAGGGGTATAGCGTGACTTCGTGGACGTCGACACCCGCCGATTCCGCCAGCGCCTTCTGGACGGGCTGGCCGAATCGATCACCGAGGCCGGCTTCCGCGACACGACGGTGGCCGACGTCGTCCGCCGCGCCCGCACGTCCCGGCGGACCTTCTACGAGCACTTCTCCAGCCGCGAAGAGTGCTTGATCGCGCTCCTGGCGGAGGCGAACCGGTCGATGATCCGGCAGATTTCCGAGGCGGTGGACCCGCGCGCGCCGTGGGCCGTCCAGGTGCGTCAAGCGATCGAGGCATGGATCGGCTGCGCGGAGTCGGAGCCGGCGATCACGCTGAGCTGGATCCGGGACGTCCCCGCGCTGGGCGCGCCGGCCCGCGAACTGCAGCGTGACGCGATGGAGGGGTTCATCGCGATGACGCAGCGCTTGACGGACACCCCGGAGATGCGCGCGGCGGGCATCAGCCCGCCGTCCCGGCAGCTGTCGATCATGCTGCTGGGCGGATTGCGCGAGCTGATCGCGACGACCGTGGAGGACGGCGGCCGGGCCGGTGATGTCACCGAGCTCGCGGTGCGGGCGTCGATCGCCCTGCTCGGCCCCGCTTGACCGATCCGGGCTGTGGCGGTGCCAGGCACTGAGGAGCTGCTCACTCGGGTGGCAATGACGGGCAAGCTCGGCCTTGAGAACGCGGCCGGCCGCCGCGGCTCCGGTCGTGGGCGATCGGAGCCGCGGCGGCTGCTACGCGTCCAGGTCCTGGGCGATCAGCTCGGCCAGTGCGTCGACGGACTCCCGGGCCGCGTCGCCCTCGGCGGTCAGTTCCACCTCGTCGCCGAAAGCCGCGCCCAAGGTCATCAACCCCAGGACGCTGGCCGCATCGACCGGGTCGCCCGCCACCCCGGCCGTGATCTTGGCGATCGTCACCTTCGCGGGCTGCCCGGCCGCGGACTTGGCGACCAGGCCCGCCGGGCGGGCGTGGAGCCCGACGCTGCTGGCGACGAGCGTACGGCGTTGGTACACAGTGGACTCCTTCACGCGTTGACCGGCTGGCTGGAAACGGCGGCGGAACGCTCGGCCGCCCGGAAGCGCACCTGCTTGAGCGCGATCACCGACCCGGCGGCGACCAGCGTCCCGGCGATCAGCGCCACCAGGAACAGCAGCGGGTTGCCGATCAGCGGGAGCACGAAGATCCCGCCGTGCGGGGCGCGCAGCGTAGTGCCGAACGCCATCGACAGCGAGCCGGTGACCGCCGAGCCGAGCATGATCGACGGGATCACCCGGAACGGGTCCGCCGCGGCGAACGGGATCGCGCCCTCGGTGATGAACGACGTGCCGAGCAGCCAGGCCGCGCGGCCGTTCTCGCGTTCGGCCTCGGTGAACAGCTTCTTGCGGACCGTCGACGCCAGCGCCAGGGCCAGCGGCGGCACCATCCCGGCCGCCATCACCGCGGCCATGATCTGCAGCGACGCCGTCGCACCGGTGGTCAGGCCGCCGACGGCGAAGGCGTACGCCGCCTTGTTGACCGGGCCGCCCATGTCGAAGGCCATCATCAGGCCGAGCAGCGCGCCCAGCAGCAGCGCGCTGACGCCGCTGAGGCTGTTGAGCCAGTTCGTGAGGCCCGTCGTGGCCGCCGCGATCGGCTTGCCGACCACGACGTACATCAGCACACCGACCACAATGGACCCGAGCAGCGGGTACACCACCACCGGCATGATGCCCCGCATCGCCTTCGGCACCTGGATCTTCTTCAGCGCCAGCACGACGCCACCGGCCAGCAGACCGGCGACGAGGCCGCCGAGGAAGCCGGCCCCGACGGTGACGGCGATCGCGCCACCCACGAAACCGGGGGCGATCGCCGGGCGGTCGGCCATCGCGAAGGCGATGAACCCGGCCAGCACCGGCACCAGGAAGGCGAACGCCGCGCTGCCGATCTGGAACATCAGCGCGGCCCAGCCGGCGACCGAACTCGCGTCGAAGTGCTCAGTGACCTTCGGCGCGTCGACGATCTTGTAGCCGCCGAGCGCGAAACTCAGCGCGATGAGCAGGCCGCCCGCGGCGACGAACGGGATCAGGTAACTGACGCCGGTCATGAGCCACTGGCGGATCTTGGTCCCGGCGTTGTCGTTCGCGCCGACCTTCGAGGTGAGTTCCGGGGTGGCGGGCGCGGCGTCGACGGGCTCGCGGGCGGCGGCCTTGGCGCGCTCGAACAGCCCGGCCGCGTCGTTGATCGCGGCCTTGACCGGCGCCTCGACGATGGGCTTCCCGGCGAAGCGGTCCCGGCCCCGCACCGCGAGGTCAGCGGCGAAGATGACGGCGTCCGCGCTCGCGATGTCCTCGGCGGACAGCGGTTCGGACCCGGCCGAACCCTGGGTCTCGACGACGATCTCGTCGCCGTTGGCCTTGGCGGTCTGCTCCAGCGACTCGGCCGCCATGTAGGTGTGGGCGATCCCGGTGGGGCAGGCGGTGATGGCGACGAACTTCATGATCAGGCCACCTCCTGGCGGATGTACTCGGCGAGGGCGGCGGCGTCGGTGGCGTCCAGCAGGTTCCGCTTGAACTCCGCCCGGACCAGCCGCCGGGCGAGGGCGGCCAGGACCTTGAGGTGGTCGCTGCCCCCGCCTTCCGGCGCGGCGATGAGGAAGATCAGCTTCGCCGGGCCGTCCGGCGCGCCGAAGTCGATGCCCGCGTCGCTGCGGCCGAACGCCAGCGTCGGCGCGGTCACCGCGGCCGAGCGGCAGTGCGGGATGCCGATGCCGCCTTCGAGGCCGGTGGCCATCTGCTCCTCGCGGGCGGCGACGTCCTTGAGGAACAGGTCGAGGTCGGTCACCCGGCCGGCGTCGACGAGCCGCTGCGCGAGGCCGCGGATGGCGGCCTGCTTGTCGGCGGCGTCGAGGCCGAGGTCGACCAGGTCGGCGGTGATCAGGTCTGGGGTGGTCATGCGGCGGCTCCGCTGAGGGTGAAGGTGGGGTCGGCGTCGAGCACGCGCACCTGGTCGGGGTGCACGTCCTGCGGGGTGGGCATGCGGCTGCCCTCCTGCGTGACCGCGGCGGTGCCGTAGGCGACCGCGGCGCGCAGGGCTTGGGGGCCGGTTCCTCCCGCGTGGAGGAACCCGGCGAGTGCGGCGTCTCCGGCGCCGACGGTGCTGCGCACGGCCACGAGCGGCCCGAGCGCGTGGCAGGTTCCGGTCTCCTCGACGAGCACCGCGCCGCGCGCGCCCAGGCTGACCAGCACGCGGCCGACGCCGCCGGAGATCAGCTCCCGGCAGAACGCGACGACGTCGCCGAGCAGCGGGAGCGGGCGGCCGGCGAGCTCGATCAGCTCGTCGAGGTTGGGCTTGAGCAGGTCGGGGCCGGCCGCGCAGGCGGCGGCGAGCGGCGCGCCGGAGGAGTCGACGGCGACCTTCGCCCCGGCTTCGCGGGCGAGCTTCGTCAGCCGGGCGTAGAAGTCGTCGGGCACGCCGGCGGGGAGGCTGCCGCAGCACACCAGCCATTCGGCGCGCGCGGCCAGTTCGACGGCGCGGCGTTCGAGGGTGGCGAGTTCGGCGGGGGAGATCTCCGGTCCCGGCTCGTTGATCTTCGTCGTGGTCCCGTCGGCTTCGACGAGCGTGATGTTGCTGCGGGTCGATCCGGCGATCGGCACTGCGACGACCGGGACGCCTTCGGGCGCGAGCAGGTCGGCCAGCCGATCGCCGACCGGGCCGCCGGCGGGCAGCAGCGCGACGGTCGGGGTCCCGGCGGCGGCCAGCGCGCGGGCGACGTTCACGCCCTTGCCACCGGGGTCGAGCCGGACGGCTTCGGCTCGGTTCACCTCGCCGCGGCGCAGCTCGGCCAGCCGCGCGGTCCGGTCGAGGCTCGGGTTGGGGGTCACGGTGACGATCACGCCAGCACCACCTCCGGGCCCGCTTCTTCGAGTTCGGCGACCGCGCCCGCGTCGATGCCGCTGTCGGTGATCAGGACGTCGATCTCGGCCAGCCGCGCGAAGCGGCTGAGCTGGTCGGTGCCGTACTTGCTGTGGTCGGCCAGCAGCACCCGCTTGCGGGCGGCGGCGACCACGGCGGCCTTCACCGCGGACTCGGCCATGTCCGGCGTCGTGCAGCCGTGCTCGGCGGAAAAGCCGTTGGCGCCGAGGAAAGCGACGTCGACGAGCAGGTCTTCGAGTGCGCGCAGCGTCCAGGCCTCGACCGCGGCGAGCGTCGTCCCGCGGACGCGGCCGCCCAGGATGTGCAGCGTGATGCCCGGCCGGGTGGCGAGGATCGAGGCGACCGGGATCGAGTTGGTGATCACCGTCAGCTCGCGGTCGGCGGGCAGCAGCGTCGCGAGCCTGCTGGTCGTGGTGCCGGCGTCGAGCAGGATCGAGCCGCGGTCGGGCACCAGGTCCAGCGCGGCCCGGGCGATGGCGTCCTTTTCGGCGGCGTTGGTCTGGTCCCGCTGCGCGACCTCGGGTTCGAAGTCGAGCCGTTCGACGGCGACCGCACCGCCGTAGACGCGGCGGACCACGCCTTGGCGTTCGAGGACGCCGAGGTCGCGTCGGATGGTCTCGGGGGCGACACCGAGTTCGGCGGCGACGTCACCGACGTCGACACGGCCGTCACGTCGTGCGCGTTGCGCCAGGAGCTGGTGCCGTTCGGCGGCGTACATGCCCGTTCCTCTCCGATATTTGCCCGTTGCCGTTTGATTGTGCCCGTTGTTACCGTAGTGTCAATCCCCAGTTACGAGATCCTTTGCTTCCGGAGGTCCCGAAATGCAGCTGTCCGGAGTCGGCGTCAGCCCCGGACGGGTCGACGGCCCGCGTGTCCTCGTGGCCGCTGACCTGCCCGAACCCGCTTCCACACCCGCTCCGGCGGACCTCGAGGCCGAAGCGGGCAAGATCGGGCAGGCGGCTGCCTCAGTGGCGGCCGCGTTGTCCGATCGTGCCCGTTCCGTGTCCGGAGATGCCCGGTCGGTCCTGGAGACGACGGCCGCCATGGCCGCCGACCCGGCGTTGACCGCGTCCGCTGAGAAGCTCGTCCGCGCGCGTTCGCTCCCGGCGCCGCGGGCGGTGTGGGAAGCGGCGGGGGAGTTCATGACGGCACTGCGGGCGGCCGGCGGCTACATGGCCGAACGCGCCCGGGACGTCGCCGACGTCCGCGACCGGATCGTCGCGGCCTTGCTGGGCGTGGCCCCGCCGGGCGTGCCGGACCTGACGTCGCCGAGCGTGCTGGTGGCGCGTGACCTCGCCCCGGCCGACACCGCCGGGCTCAACCCGGAGCTGGTCCTGGCGCTGGTGACGGCGGAAGGCGGCCCGACGAGCCACACCGCGATCCTGGCGCGGGCGCTGGGCATTCCCGCCGTGGTCGCGTGCGCCGGGGTGCTCGACCTGGACAGCCCGGGGCTCGCGGTCGACGGTTCGGCGGGCACGGTGACCCCCTCCGACGGCACGGTGCGCGCGCCGGCCCGGACCTCCCGCCCGGTGTGGGACGGCGTCGGCCGCCTCGCCGACGGCCACCGCGTGAAGCTGCTGGGCAACGTCGGTTCCGCGGCGGACGCCCACGCCGCGGCGGCGGCCGGAGCGGAAGGCGTCGGCCTGTTCCGCACCGAATTCTGTTATCTCTCAGCGGCTTCTGAGCCGACGGAGGCCGAGCAGCGGGCAGCGTACGCGGCGGTGCTGGCCCCGTTCGCGGGCAAGCCGGTCGTCGTCCGGACGCTGGACGCGGGGTCGGACAAGCCCCTGGCGTTCCTGCCGATGGGCGAGGAACCCAACCCGGCCTTGGGTGTCCGCGGCCTCCGGGTGGCGTTCGACCGCCCGGAACTGCTGGACCGCCAGCTGGCGGCGATCGCGGCGGCGGCCGCGGACACGGGCGTGGAACTGTCGGTGATGGCCCCGATGGTGGCCACGGCGGCGGAAGCGGCCTGGTTCGCCGCGCACGCCCGCGCGGCGGGCATCGAGCGGGTGGGCGTGATGATCGAAATCCCGGCGGCGGCGTTGTGCGCCGAGGAGATCCTCGCGGAGGTGGACTTCGTTTCGCTGGGAACGAACGATTTGGCCCAGTACGTGTTCGCGGCGGACCGCCAGCTGGGCGCGGTGGCGGCGTTGAACGACCCCCACCAGCCGGCGTTGCTGAAGCTGGTGGGACTGGTCGCGCAAGCCGGTGCGGCGGCGGGAAAGCCGGTGGGCGTGTGCGGCGAGGCGGCGGCGGACCCCGCGCTGGCGCCGGTGCTGGTGGGCCTGGGTGTGACGTCGTTGTCGATGAACGCGGCGGCGTTGGCGGGCGTCGGCGCGGCACTGCGCGAGGTGGACCTGGACGACTGCCGCGCCAGGTCACGGTCGGATCGCCCAGCGCCAGTTCGGGCGGCCGGGCGGTCCGCGGGGTGACGACGAACGCCGCGTGACGCTGCTGTGCCGGTCCCACCACCCGGCCGGCCCGCTACGGCTGGAAGAGGTGATCGCCCGGGCGCGGGCCGAGCAGTGACGACGGTGGCTCCCGCCCGGAGCCACCGTCAGCTCAGCCGCGGTGGCTGCCCGACAGGTGCGGCCGCGGCTCGAGGTCGGTGTGGAAGCGGCCGGACTCGCACGGCCGGCCCAGCAGGATGCGGCGTGCCGCCTCCGCGCACCACGCGCCGCCGAGTGCCCCGCCGGGCGCCGGGTGCGGCCGGCTGTCCAGCCCACCGAACGCCGCCGTCCGCTCCTGCGGGGTCAGCTCCAGCAGATCGACCGACTTCACGTCGCCGAGGAGCCCGTGCAGCAGCGGCCGGTCGGGCTCGCGGTCGAAGCGCTCGACGTCGAGGAGGCCGCGGCCGGGGCACGCCGTCACGACCGGGATGCCGAGGTCGCGCGCGTACTCGCGGGCCGCGATCTTCACCCACGGCGTGTCGCACTCCTCGACGAGCAGGTCGAGACCACCCGCGAAGAACCGTTCGATGGTCTCCGGCGTCAGCCCGGCCCGCTCGACCTCGATGTCGAGGTAGGGATCGATCTCGGCCATCCGCCGCGCCGACAGCACCGCCTTGTCGACGCCGAGGTCGTGCAGCCCGCCGCGCAGCCGGCCCAGGTCGGACAGCCCGAAGCCGCCGGAGCCGGCCAGCTTGAACGCGCCGCCGATGCCTTCGAGCGCGAACGTCAGCGCCGCGCCGGGGCCGGCCGACGGGCCGATGACGCCGATCTTCTTGTCGAACAGCCGCCGTTCGCCGGGCCGTTCGATGCGGCCCCGGTCCCCGTCGGTGCGGACCAGCCGGAACTCTTCGCGCGGCAGCACGTGCACGAGCCGGCCCGACCACGGGTACCACGCCCACGTGCCGTACTCGCGCCGCTGCGCGCCGGCCGGCTTCTCGGGCCCCTCTTCGTCATGGCACGCCGGCTCGCGGCTGCGGACCAGCTCGGCGAGCTGGTCGTCGATCGTGTCGTGCACTTCGCGGACGGTCCCGGACGCGAGCAGCGCGTCGGCGTCGGCGGCCGCGCAGAGCACCGGCCGCCAGGTCTCGCGGTCCGGCGCACCGGTGCCGGACGGCGTCAGCGGCGTGGCGCCCGCCGCCGCGATGAAGGGGAATTCGTCGCGCAGCCGGGTGACGAGGTCGTGGTGCCGCCCGCCGCCGTCGGCGGTGCGGTGCAGCATGATCACGACGTCTTCGGTGTCCTGCGGGACGTACCGGCGGGTGCCGGGGACCGGACGGAAGCCGAACCGCTCGTGGAACCGGTCCTGGCCGTCCTTCGTCCCGGACGTGCCGATCACCGCCCGCGCGCCGAGGTGGTGGGCCGCGCCGATCGCCAGCGCGTTGAGGTGGAGCCCCAGCCCGAACCGGCGGGCCTGGTGCTCGACGACCAGCCGGCCGTGCTCGAACACGTCCGCGGCGCCGAAGCCTTCGGTCGCCAGGAGTTCTTCGTAGCGCTCGTCGCCGAGGAAGCCGCGGGTCCGGAACAGCGCGCCCGTGTCCGGTGTGGACAGCCGGATGTAGCCGAGCGGCGGGCCGCCGGGACTGCGTCGCGCGAGGAAGTGCCAGGCACCGAAGTCGAGGTCCTGGTCTTCGGCGTGACCGCCGTCTTCGCGCAGCCGCGCCGGACGGCGGCCGTGGTCGACCGGGATGCGGGCGCGCAGGGCGCGGACGGCGTCGAGCCTCGCGCGGCCTTCGCCGGACCGCGCTCCGAGGAACGCGGTGACGTGCCAGTCGGGTGTTTCCGGCACGGGTGCGCCGGGGTGCTCCAGCAGGGTCAAGTGCCGCCTTTTCTCCGGAAGGGCCGATGCCCGGTCCCGGAGGGGGACCGGGCATGGAAAGTCAGTCCGCTTCCGGGAAGTGGATGTCGGTGACGTGCACGTCGACGACCTCGACGTCCAGGCCCAGGTACTGCTCGACGGCGCCGATCACCGCGACGCGGATCTGCTCGCCCACCGCCTTGACCGCGTGACCGAACTCGACCACCACAGGGATGGTGACCCAGGCGACCTCGTCCGCGAGCTCGACCTTGATGCCGTCTTCGGCGACGCTGTGCACGCCCTCGGTCTGCGCGGCGATGCGCACGACGATCTTGCCGACCACGCCGTCGGCCACCGTGGTGCTGCCGCGGCTGCCCGCGGCGGGCCGGGCCGCGGCGGGCTCGGCGTCGGCGACCGGCGCGGCCTCCGCGGCCGGTTCGGCTTCGGGGACGACCGGCTCGGCGTCCGCGATCGGCTCTGCCTCAACAGCTTCGGCGACGACCGGCTCAGCCTCCACGGCTTCGGCAACCGGCTCGTCCTCCGCCACTTCGGCGACCGGCTCGGTCTCGGCAGCGTCCTCGCCGGTGTCCTCCGCGTCGGTCCCGGTGACGTCCTCGCCGGCTTCGGCCGTGTCGCCGACGGGCTCTTCGGTGGGCTCTTCGGCGGATTCGTCCTCGACCTGGTCGCTGTCGGCCGTTTCGGCTTCGGCGGTTTCCGTGGCGGCTTCCGCCTCGGGTGCGGAATCCGCTTCCTCGATGACGGCCGCCTCGGCGGCTGAGGGAGCGACCGCGGGGGCGGGCTCGACGGTGCCGTAGGCGTACTCGCCCGAGCCGGTGCTTTCGTTCTTGGGGCGGCCGAAGATGCTGTTGATGACGTCGGACATGGGTTCCCTTTCCGGGAGCGACGACTACCTGTGGGGACAGCAGACGGCGACATGTTAGGGGACGGCCCGTGACGTGCGTCACGGGCCCCCTGTCATCGAGACTCGCTTGTGTCCCAACAGATATCCGGCGCTCGCCGGGCTGATCACCGTCCGTCAGGCCGGGTTCGGCGATCAGTGACTACCCGGCGGAAATCACGTCCGGGAATTGTCGTCTTTTTGGCGCTTGACCATTTCTAGTCCTCGTTCCGGAAAAGGCCGGGAGGAACGCTCGAGCCGAGTGCCCGGTACCCCGCCGGGTTCAGGTGCAGGTGGTCGCCGACGTCGTAGGCGGGCAGCAGCCGCGCCGGGGCCGCCGGGTCACGGGCCACCTTGTCGAAGTCCAGCAGCGCGTCGAAGTGGCCCGGCTGGCGGATCCACGCGTTCACCCGCTGCCGGGCTTCTTCCCGGGCCGGGTCGTCGTAGGCGGTGTTGCCGCCGAACGGGGTGATCGTCGCGCCGTACACCCGGATGTCCTGCGCGTGGGCGCGGACCAGGATCTGGTCGTACGCGTCGATCAGCTGCTCCGCCACGTCCGGCGCGGCCGCCGGGGTGGCCGTGCCGATGTCGTTGACGCCCTCGAACACGATCGCCCACGAAACCCCGCTCGTGGACAGCAGATCGCGGTCCAGGCGGGCCAGCACGTTCGGGCCGAGGCCGTCCTGCAGGACGCGGTTGCCGCCCGCCGCCTCGTTCACCACCGCCACGCCGTGCAGGCGCGAAGCCAGCACGTTCGGCCAGCGGTCGTTCCCGTTGGTCGTCGAGCCGCGGCCGTCGGAGATGGAGTCGCCGATCACCGCCACCGCGGACGCCGGGGACAGCACCTCGATGCCGCCGAGGAAGTACCAGTGGTCGACCGGGGTCGCACCCGGCAGTTCGAGGTCGGAGACGTGGTTGCCGGACAGCAGGTACGACGTCGTGCGCGAGCCCGGGTGCGAGGTGATCGACGTCGAGGCCTGGCCGTGCGCCAGGTACGCGGTCACCGCGATGTTCTCCAGCGAGCGCACCGGGAAGGGCAGCGGGTCGGACACGACCTGGGCGCCCTGCGGGACCGTCGTCGACGGCTTGCCGTGGAAGGTCACCGGAAGAACGCTGCCCGGGACCACGGCGGAGACGCCGGCGGCTCCGGCGGCCGGGCGCGCCACCGACACCGCGGTCAGCGGCAGCGGTGCCCCGCCGAAGGCGTTGGAGAACCGGAGCCGGATCCGCGGGCCGCCGACGGTCACCTGCGCCGTCTCGCGCAGGGACGCGTCGTCGAGCACCCGGTCGGTGCCGGTGAAGGGCGCCGGCGGCAGGTTGCCCGGCTCGGTCAGCTGGGGCATCGACGTCCACGTCGCCACCCAGTGCGAGGGCGCGGGACGGCCGGACGCGCCGACGAAGAGCACGGTCAGCACGGCCAGGAAGAAGATCACCAGAGGACGTCTCATAACGAGAACTCCGGGGTCAGGACCCGGTCGGCGCCGACGACGCGGCGGGACCCGGTCAGCGTGCAGTGCAGGGTGGCGACGATCTGTTCACTCGAAGTGCCCACCCGCAGCTCGACGTCGCCGGGGTCGACCTGGCGGTGCCGCGCGCGGCCGGTGTAGGAGGTCAGGTCCGCGTGCAGGCCGATCTCCAGGACGCAGGTTTCGCCCGGTGGCAGGGAAACTCGGCGGGCCGCGATGAGCTGGCGCTCCGGCCGGGCCACCTCGGCCACCGGGTCGTGCAGGTAAACCTGCACCACTTCGGAAGTCTCGCGATCGTGGTCGTTGCGCAGGGTCACCCGCACCCGGCAGACGCCGTCGGTCGGCCAGAGCGAGCCCGTCGCGCTGACGTCCAGCCAGGTCGCCGGCGCGTAGGACAGCCCGTGCCCGAACGGGAACAGCGGCGAAGGATCCACTGTGGACACCTCGCTGCGCCGGCCGAGCGGCGCGGCCAGGTACGTCGACGGCTGGCTCGCCCCGGCCGCCGGGAAGCTCACCGGCAGCCGGCCGGCCGGGTTGATCCGTCCGCTGAGGACGCCGGCCAGTGCCGCGGCCCCCTCTTCGCCGGGGTAGAACCCGGCGACGACCGCGGCCAGCCGCGGGAGCTGGCGGGACAGCTCGTACGGCCGTCCCGAGAGCAGGACGAGCACCACGGGCTTGCCCGTGTCCAGCAGCGCGTCGAGGAGTTCCTCCTGACGGCCCGGAAGCCGCAGGTCGGCCGCGTCGCAGCCTTCACCGGACGTGCCGCCGCCGAACAGCCCGGCCCGGTCGCCCAGCACGGCCACGCACACCGACGCCTCTTCGCAGGCCGCCACGGCCTGCGCGATCCCGTCGTCGTCCCCGCCCGTGACCGGGCAGCCCAGGGCGTAGGCCGTGTCGTAGGTCGAGCCCAGCGCCTCGAGCAGGGTCGGCACCGAGACACCGAACGGGACGTCGGGGTGGTGGACGCCGACGTGCAGCGGGAAGGAGTAGCAGCCGAGCATCGCGCCGGGTGTGTCCGCGCGCGGTCCCACCACGGCGACGCGGGTGCCGGGGGAGAGCGGGAGCGCGCCGTCGTTGTGCAGCAGCACGATCGAGCGTTCGGCCACCTCGCGCGCCAGCGCCCGCGACTCGGCGTCGTCGAGGTCGATCTCCTCGGGGACCTCGGGCGCCCAGTCCGCGTCGAGCAGCCCCAGCTCGCACTTCTGGCGCAGCACGCGTTCGAGGGCGCGGTCGACGGCGGCGACCTCGACCGCGCCCTCTTCCACCGCGGCGAGCAACGGCTCGCCGTAGCAGTCCATGGTCGGCAGCTCGACGTCGATGCCCGCGGTGAGCGCCTGGCGGGCCGCGTCGGCGCGGTCGGCCGCGACGCCGTGCAGCCGGTGCAGGAACGCCACGGAGAAGTAGTCGGACACGACCGTGCCGGTGAACCCGTAGGTGTCCCGCAGCAGCTCCGTCAGCAGGTCCGGGTCGGCGGCGCCCGGGACGCCGTCGACGTCGGTGTAGGTGTTCATCACCGACCGGGCGCCGGCGCGCAGCGCTTGTTCGAACGGCGGGAGCAGGACGTCGGCGATTTCCCGTGGGCCCGCCGAAACCGGCGCCAGGTTGCGCCCGGCGCGGGAGGCGGAGTAGCCGACGAAGTGCTTGAGGGTGGCGACCACGCCCGCCGACTCGAGGCCGGCGACGTACGCGCTGCCGATCGTCCCGACGAGGTAGGGGTCCTCGCCGATGGTCTCCTCGACCCGCCCCCAGCGCAGGTCGCGGGCCACGTCGAGGACCGGCGCGAGACCCTGGTGCACGCCCAGGTCCCGCATGGTCCGCCCGATCCGCGCCGCCATCCGGTGCACCAGGTCCGGGTCGAAGGTCGCGCCCCACGACAGCGGCGCCGGGTAGATCGTCGCCTGCCACGCGGCCAGCCCGGTCAGGCACTCCTCGTGCACCACCGCGGGAATCCCGAACCGGCCGCTGGCGACGATCTGCCGCTGGGTGCGCGCGAGGCTGTGCGCCCCGATCACCGGGTCGACCGGCCGGGTGCCGAACGCGCGGGTCAGCTGCCCGATGCCGTGGCGGACCAGTTCGTCGAAGTCGACCGCCGCGTCGACGAATTCGTGCTGGTGCGGCGCCATTTCGCCGCCGGAGTCGATGCCGACCCAGACCCCGTAGAGCTGGGCGAGCTTCTCGCGCAGGGTCATCCGGGCCATCAGGGCCCGGACGCGTTCGCCCGGGTCGGCCGCGGGGTCGCGCCACGGCTCTCCGGCCGTGGTGGGCTGCGTGGTCAAGGCTTTTCCGCCCTTCGTCTGGGGAGGAGTGAGGAGGTGGAACCGGTTCAGGGGAGGGCGCGGGTCGAGCGCCGCACGACCAGGCCGGTGTCGAGCGTGACGTGGGTGCGTTCGACGTCGTCGCCGTTGATCAGCGCGATGAGCATCCGGATGGCCCGGTGGCCCATCTCGCGGATCGGCTGGTCCACTGTGGTCAGTGGCGGGCTGCAGAGCGCCGACTCGGGCACGTTGTCGAAGCCCACCACGGAAAGGTCGTCGGGCACGGCGAGCCCGAGCTCGCGGGCCGCGCCCACGGTGGCGATGGCCGAGATGTCGTTCGCGGCGAACACCGCGGTCGGCCGGTCCGGCCCGGTCAGCAGCGCGTGCGCCGAGGCCGCGGAGACCTCCGGGTCGTAGGCGCCGATCCGGATCAGGTCTTCGTCCGGCGTGATGCCCGCGGCGGTCAACGCCCGCAGGTACCCCGTCTTCCGCAGCTCGGCCGACTGCAGGTCCGGCCGGCCGGCGAGGAACGCGATCCGCCGGTGCCCCAGGTCGAGGAGGTGCTCGGTGGCCAGCTGCGCGCCGCGCAGGTTGTCGGAGTCGATCGTCGGCAGGTGCGACGGCCCGGTGTGCGGGTCGACGGCGACGACCGGCGTGCCCGGCACGACTTCCAGGGAAACGGTGGGGGTGACCAGCACGGCGCCGTCGACGAGGGTGCCGCTCAGCCGGGAGAGGTAGCGCTTCTCCCAGCCCAGCGGATCTCCGGTGCGCCCGCCGGCGGAGTAGACGACGAGTTCGAAGCCACTGCCGCGGATGGCGTCCGCCGCGCCCTTGAGCAGCTCGGTCGAGAACGGTTCGAGGTCGGCGACCAGGATGCCGATGACGTTCGTCCGGTGGTTTCTCAGGCTCTGCGCCACCAGGCTCGCTTCGTAGCCGAGCTCGTCGATCACGGCGCGGACTCGCGCGAGCGTCGCGGCGGAGACGCCGTAGCGCTCGTTGATCACCTTCGAAACCGTGGCCACCGAGACGCCGGCCCGGGCGGCGACGTCACGGATGGTCACCCTGGAACTGGGCTGCATCGGCTCAGACTAGCCATAGAAAACGTTATCGACAACGATTGACATCGCATTTGTCCCGGGAGCAGACTCTTCGCCAACCCGGGCGCAGTGCCGCCCCGTCCAACTCGGCCGAAGTCGTCAGGAGTGGACCCACAATGTTTGTGAAACGCCGGATCACCGTTCTCGCCGCCTTGGCGGCCGTCGTCCCGCTCGCGCTCGCCGCGTGCAGCGGGGGGAACGAAACCCCCGCGCAGCCGAGCGGCCCGGTCACCTTGACCTGGTGGCACAACGGCACCACCGACCCGATCAAGTCGATCTGGGAGAAGGTCGTCGCCGACTACCACCAGGCGCACGGCGACGTCACGATCAAGGCCCAGCCGCTGCAGAACGAGGACTTCGGCACGAAGGTGCCCCTCGCCCTGCAGTCGTCGACCCCGCCGGACATCTACCAGTCGTGGGGTGCCGGTGACCTGGCTTCCCAGCTGACCTCGGGCAAGGTCGCCGACATCACCGACTTCACGAAGTCGTGGATCACCCAGACCACCGGCAAGTTCGGCGAGAACTGGCAGGTCGACGGCAAGCAGTACGGCGTGCCGTTCGAACAGCACTTCGTCGGCTTCTGGTACCGCAAGGACCTCTTCCAGCAGGCCGGGATCACCACCCCGCCGAAGACGATGGACGAGCTGAACGCCGCCGTCACGCAACTGAAGGCCAAGAACATCGCGCCGATCGCGGTCGGCGGCAAGGACCGCTGGCCGGATGCCTTCTACTTCAACTACTTCGCCGTCCGCGAGTGCTCGGTCGACGTGCTCAAGAAGTCGGTGAAGGCGGTCAAGCTCGAGGACCCGTGCTGGACGAAGGCCGGGCAGGACCTCAAGAACTTCCTGGCCACCGAGCCGTTCCAGACCGGGTTCGCCGGCACGCCCGCCCAGCAGGGCGCGGGCAGCTCGGCCGGCCTGGTCGCCAACGGCAAGGCCGCGATGGAGCTGCAGGGCGACTGGGAGCCCGGCACGATGTCGTCGCTGACCGACGACAAGGACCTCGACTCGAAGGTCGGCTGGTTCGCGTTCCCGTCCGTCGCGGGCGGCCAGGGCGACCCGAACGCGGTGCTCGGCGGCGGTGACGGGTTCGCCTGCACCACCCGTGCGTCGAAGGCGTGCGCGGACTTCCTGCAGTACCTGGGCAGCGAGCCGGTGCAGACGCAGCTCGCCGCGCAGGGCGCGGGCCTGCCCGTCAACACCGTGGCCGCGAAGGCACTGAAGACCGACACGCTGCGGCAGGTCTACGACTACGGCACGAAGGCGCCGTACCTGCAGATGTACTTCGACCGGGCGTTCCCGACGGCGGTCGGCGCCGCGCTGAACGACGCGGTGGCCAACATGTTCGCCGGCCAGGGCACCCCCGAAGGCATCGTGACGGCCGTCAACCAGGCCGCGGCGGGCAACAAGTGACCACGGCCACGACCCCGGTGCGGACGGCCGCGAAGCCGTCCGCACCGGCGGTCACCGCCCGCAAGCACCGGCCCGGCCGGCGCAAGCGGCTCGAGCTGGCGCTGCTGCTCGGGCCCGCGCTGGTGCTGTTCACCGGGTTCGTCCTGGTGCCGATCGGGATCGCGGCGTTCTACAGCGTCTTCAACTGGAACGGGTTCGGCCCGCTCGACGACTTCGTCGGGTTCAAGAACTACGCCGACGCCCTCGGCGGCACGGTGTTCCAGAGCGCCATCGTGCACAACCTGATCATCGCCGGGCTGTCGATCGTGGTGCAGCTGCCGCTGTCGATCGGGCTGGCGCTGCTGCTCAACCGGAAGCTGCGGGGGCGCGCGGCGCTGCGCGCCCTGGTGTTCGCCCCGTACGTCCTGTCCGAGGCGATCACCGCGGTCATCTGGTCGCTGATGCTGCAGCCGAACGGCTTCGCCGACCGGGTCCTGAAGGGCGCCGGGCTCGGCGGGCTGATCCACAACTGGCTGGCCGATCCGGGCATCGTGCTCTACACGCTGTTCGCGGTGATCACCTGGAAGTACATCGGGTTCGGCATCATCCTGCTGCTCGCCGGCCTGCAGGGCGTGCCGGCCGAACTGCGCGAAGCCGCGGCGCTCGACGGCGCTTCGGCGTGGCAGACCACCTGGCACGTCGTGCTGCCGCTGCTCGGGCCGACCATCCGGATCTGGATCTTCCTGTCGGTGATCGGCTCGCTCCAGCTGTTCGACGTCGTCTGGATCATGACGACGGGCGGCCCGGCGAACGCGTCGACGACGATGGCGACCTACCTGATCGACCACGGTTTCAAGCGCTACGAGTTCGGGTTCGGCTCGGCGGTCGCGGTGATCCTGTTCGTCATCTGCTTCGTGTTCGCCCTGCTGTACCAGCGGTTCGCGCTGCGCCGCGACACCCAGGGGGCCCTGACCAGGATGGTGGGCTGATGCGGTCCGGCAAGTTCGGCCTGTCGATGGGCTACCTCGCGGCGATCGTGGTGGTCGGCGTGACCGTCGTACCGCTGCTGTTCGTGGCGCTCGGCGGGTTCCGCACCAACGCGCAGATCAACAACGACCCGGCCGCGCTGCCGGGACCGTGGGTGTTCGACAACTACGCCTCGGTGCTCGGTTCGAGTGCGTTCTGGACGTTCCTCGGCAACAGCGCGCTGATCGCGGTGATCGCCACCGCGCTCGCCGTCGGCCTCGGCTCGATGGCCGGGTACGCGCTTTCGCGCTACCAGTTCAGGGGTCGCGAGGCGTTCTACACGTTGTTCACCCTCGGCCTGCTGTTCCCGATCGGCGTGGCGACGCTGCCGCTGTACCTGTGGCTGCGCCAGCTGGGCCTGCTCGAGAGTTTCTGGGGCGTGGCGATCCCGGAGGCGGCGTTCTCGCTGCCGGTGACGATCGTGATCCTCCGGCCGTTCATGCACGCGATTCCCGGCGAGATCGAGGACGCGGCGGTGCTCGACGGCACCACCAGGCTCGGCTTCTTCTGGCGCATCCTGCTGCCGCTCTCGACGCCGGCGTTGACCACGGTCGCCGTGCTCGCCTTCGTCACCAGCTGGAACACCTACCTGCTGCCGTTGCTGGTGTTCAACGACTCCGGGCACTTCACGCTCCCGCTCGGTGTCGCGATGTTCCAGTCCGCCTTCTCCCAGGACACCGCCCGGGTGCTGGCGTTCACCGCGTTGTCGGCGATCCCCGCGCTCGCGTTCTTCGTGCTCGCCGAACGGCGCATCGTCGGCGGGCTGACCGGATCCGTGAAGGGCTGACTCAGGAGGTCTGCCGTGCCGTCCGAGGTCCACCGTCGTGCGTTCCTGCAGTTGCTCGCGCTGGCCGGGGCGGGGTCCGTGGCTCTCCCGGGCCTCGCCGAAGCCGGCACCGGATTTCCCTTGGTGTCGCGGGGAAAGGCCGCGACGATCGTCGTCGGGTCGGCCGACTTCCCCGGCGTCCGCCGGGTCGTCGGCGACCTGGCCGCCGACGTCGAACGCGTCACCGGGGTGCGGCCCGCGGTGTCGTTCGACGTCGTCCCCGCGCACGGGCCGGTCGTCGTGGTCGGCACCCTGGGCCACAGCCCGCTGGTGGACGGGCTGGTCGCGGCCGGCAAGCTCGACGTCACCGGGATCGCGGGGAAGTGGGAGACGTCGCTGAGCCAGGTCGTCGACGGCCGCCTGGTGCTCACCGGCAGTGACCAGCGCGGCGTGATCTACGGCGTCTACGAGGTCTCCCGGCGCATCGGCGTCTCGCCCTGGTACTGGTGGGCGGACGTGCCGCCGCTCCGGCAAGCGGAGCTGCACCTGCCGCGCGAGCGGTTCAGCCTCGGTACCCCGCACGTGAAGTACCGCGGGTTCTTCATCAACGACGAGAACCCGGCGCTCGGCACCTGGGCCCCGGCCTTCTTCGGCCCGGGCCAGGCGCCCGGCTTCCCGAACGGCTTCAACCACCTGTTCTTCGCGAAGGTCTTCGAGACCATGCTGCGACTGCGGGCCAACTACCTCTGGCCGGCGGTGTGGGGACGCGCGTTCGCCGAGGACGACCCGCTCAACCACGCGACGGCCAAGGAGTACGGCATCGTCATGGGCACCTCGCACGAGGCGCCGATGATGCGCGGGATCGAGGAGTGGAACCGGCACGCGGTCCCCGCGGTCCGCGACGCGGCCGGGAACATCACGACTCCGGGGCACGACCCGTACGGCGGCACGGGGGAGTGGAGCTTCCGCCGCAACGGCGAAGCGATCAAGGCCTACTGGACCGACGGGATCCGCCGGATGGTCCGCGAGGACTTCGAGGGCGTCGTCACGCTCGGCATGCGCGGCAACGGCGACGTCGGCCTGCCCGACGGCGACGGCATCGAGCTGATGCGCGAGATCATCGCCACCGAACGGGAGATCCTCGCCCGGGAGACCGGCCGGGACCTGACCACCGTGCCGCAGGTCTGGACGCTGTACAAGGAAGTCCAGCGGTACTGGGCGAAGGGCCTGCGCCCGCCGGACGACGTCATCGTGGTGTTCACCGACGACAACTGGGGCAACATCCGCAAGATGCCCGACCTGTCCCTGCCCCCGCATCCCGGTGGGTACGGGCTCTACTACCACTTCGACTACGTCGGCGGCGGCCGCAACTACAAGTGGGTCGACACCGCGCTGCTCGCGAACACGTGGGAGCAGCTGCACCAGGCCTTCGCCTACGGCAACGACCGGCTGTGGGTGGCCAACGTCGGGGACATGAAGGGCAACGAGCTGCCGCTGCAGTTCTTCCTCGACTACGCCTGGGACCCCGCGGCCCTGCCGGTCGAGAAACTGTCCACTTGGGAGCGTCAGTTCGCCGGGACGAACTTCGGGTCGGCCCTGGCGGCGGACATCGCCGGGGTGCTGCACGACTACGGGCGCCTGCAGTCCCGCCGCAAGCCGGAGCTGCTCAACCGGCGGATCACGGTGGACGCCGCCGGGACGATCACCTACGACGACCAGATGACGCCGTTCAGTCTGGTCAACTACCGCGAGCTGGACCGGGTCACCGACGAGTGGCACGACCTCGCGGCGCGGGCGTCGAAGATCGGCGCGCGGCTGCCGAAGGGCTTCCAAGACGCCTTCTACGAGCTGGTGCAGTACGCGACCCAGGCGACGGCGAACCTGTACGCGCTGCGGCGCGCCGAGTTCACGAACCTGCTGTACGCGGCGCAGGGCCGGGCTTCGGCGAACGCGCTCGCCGCCGTCACCGAGGCCCGGTTCGCCGACGACCTGGCGCTGGCGGAGAAGTACAACACCGGCATCGCCGGCGGCAAGTGGAAGGGGTTCCAGACCCAGCCGCACATCGACTACGGCGACGTCGCCCGCTACGGCCCGAACGCCCCCTGGCAGCAGCCGGAGAAGGACAACGTGGCGCTGCCGGACGTCATCTTCCCGGCGGTGAAACGCCTCGAGCTGCCGGCCGCGGCGTCGCTGGGTGTCGCCGTCGACGGCTCCCCGGACGCGTGGCCCGGCGCCGCGGGACGGCCGGTGCTGCCGGAGTTCAGCCCCCAGCAGAGCGCGCCGCCGCAGTACGTCGACGTCTTCAACCGCGGCCGGGAACCGTTCCGCTGCACGGTCTCCGCCGGAGCGCCGTGGGTGCTCGTCGAGCCGCGCGGCGGCCGGGTGACCGAGGAGCTGCGGATGACCGTCCGGATCGACTGGTCCCGGGCCCCGAAGGGCACCACGACGGTCCCGATCACGGTGTCGGGCGCGGGTGCTTCGGTGGCGGTGGACGCGGTGGTCCGCAACCCGGAGCTGCCGCCGCCGTGGCGACGCGGTTTCGTCGAAGCCGGCGGATACGTGTCGATGGAAGCCGAGCACTGCAGCGCGAACGTCGGCACCGCGGACGCCGGGTGGCGGCGCATCCCGGACATCGGACGGACCGGGGCGGGGATGACCCCGTTCCCGGTGACGGCGGCGAGCCGCGCACCGGGAACGGGGCCGCGCCTGGAGTACCGGATGACGCTGTTCACGACCGGGCCGGTGACGGTGTGGGCGTACTTGTCCCCGCGCAGCAACGTGCTGGCCGGCGACGGGTTGCGGTACGCGGTGGCGTTCGACGACGCGGACCCGCAGGTCGTGAACATCACGACGGCGACGGGAGCGGACGACACGTCCATGAACCGCCAGTGGGAGCGGACGACGTCGGACAACGTGAACCTGACGGCGACGCGCCACGTGATCGGGGCGGCGGGGCCGCACGTGCTGAAGTTCTGGATGGTCGACCCGGCGGTGATCGTGCAGAGGCTGGTGATCGACACCGGGGGGCTGCGGGCGAGTTACCTGGGCCCGCCGGAGAGCACCCGGTGGCCGTGGTGAGCGAGGCGAAGGGTCGCGGTCTGGGGTCACGCCGGCGGGAAAGGCCGCGGAAGGGCCGCCCGCCGGGGGCGCCCCCCGTTTTCCACGCTACCGGTGGGCACCGACAATTCCGGGGCACGAAAGCCGCCGACCGACCGCCGGCGCCGCGCCCGCCGGCCGTTGATCAGCTCCGATCCGTGCTCCCTCGCTCAGCCGGTCAGCACCCGGTAGCCCCGGTGCGCCGGGGCCGCCGTGCTGTGGCGGACCACCAGGCTCGTCGCCAGCTCCAGGCGGTGGCTCTCCGGATCGACCCCGCGGGCCAGCGAAATCGCCAGCCGGGCACCGGCCGCCGCCATCTCCTGCAGCGGCTGGCGGACCGTGGTCAGCTCCGGGGTCAGCCAGCGGGCGATCGGCAGGTCGTCGAAGCCCACCACCGAAAGGTCGTCCGGGATGCGCAGTCCCGCGTCGCGGGCCGCCTCGTACACGCCGAGTGCCTGCAGGTCACTCCCGGCGAAGACCGCCGTCGGCCGGTCGGGGAGGGTGAGCAGTGAAGCCAGCTCCCGGTAGCCGGCCCGGACGTGGAAGTCGCCGCGGCGCACCAGGGCCGGGTCGAACGCCAGCCCGGCCGTCTCCAGCGCCGTGCGGTACCCGTCGATCCGGGCCCGGCTGCACAGCACTCCCTCCGGGCCGCCGATCATCGCGATCCGGCGGTGGCCCAGCTCCACGAGGTGCCGGGTGGCGGTCAGGCCGCCCTGCCAGTTCGTGGCCCCGATCGAGGGCGTCTCCGGTCCCGGCGCACCGGCCGGGTCGACGACGACCAGCGGGATGTCCCGGGCCCGGAGCTTCGCCAGCTGCCCGCCGGTGAAGTCCGAGCACACCGAAACGATGCCGACCGGCCGCCGGGCGAGGACGCTCTCCAGCCAGCTCTGCCCGGGTGTGTGCCGGCCCGAAGATTCGGCCAGCACCACCGCCATTCCGTTTTCGCGGGCGACGCACTCGACCCCGCGGATGATTTCCAGTGCCCACGTGCTTTCGAGTTCGTGGAACATCAGTTCCAGCAGCCGGGAACGGCGGGAACGTTCGTCCGCGCGGCGCCGGTACCCGTATTTCCCGATGACCGCTTCGACGCGGGCGCGGGTACTTTCCGCGACGTCGGGACGGCCGTTCAACACTTTCGAAACTGTCGGGACGGAGACACCGGTCTCGGCGGCGATCCGGGCGATGGTCACCCGGGCCTCGGTCGGCTCGAGCTCGTCAGACTTCGTTGTCATGAAGGAGATTCTAGGTCATCGAAACCTGATTTGAAACTGTTGGAAAGTTTCGGAGAACCATTGCCTCGCGGAGGATGAAGATGTCGGGAAGAATTCCTAAGAAACGCGTCCTGATGGCGGTCGTGGCCACGCTGGGTATTGCTGTGTGGCAGGCACCTGCGGCATCCGCGTCGGTTCCACTGCAATACACCACGAACCGTTACGTTGGCAGTGCGGTGGCGGCGGCGTACCTGGCTTCGGAAACCGATTACCGGGCGGTGCTCACGCGGGAATTCGACAACGTGACGCCCGAGAACGAGATGAAGTGGGGCACGGTCGAAGCCGTGCGCGGCACCTACGACTGGTCCGGTGCGGACGCGATCGTCGCCTACGCCCGGCAACACCACAAGACCGTCCGCGGCCACACACTGGTCTGGCACTCCCAGCTCCCGGACTGGGTCGGCGCGCTGCCCGCCGACGAGCTCCGCCGGGTCCTGCGCGACCACATCACCACGGAAGTCAAGCGCTACAAGGGAAAGATCCGGGCCTGGGACGTCGTCAACGAGCTCTTCAACGAGGACGGCACCCGGCGGGACACGGTCTTCCGGCAGAAGCTCGGCGACGGCTTCGTCGCCGACGTCTTCCGCTGGGCGCACGCGGCCGACCCGCACGCGAAGCTGTACATCAACGACTACAACATCGAAGGGATCAACCCGAAGAGCGACGCGGTGTACGACCTGGTGAAGACGCTGCGGCGGCAGGGCGTGCCGATCGATGGCGTCGGCATCCAGGGGCACCTGTCGATCCAGTACGGCTTCCCGGGTCAGTACCGCGAGAACCTGGCGCGCTTCGCCAAGATCGGCGTGGAGACCGCGGTCACCGAGGCGGACGTCCGGATCCCGACCCCGCCGGACGCGGCCAAGCTCGCCACCCAGGCGAGCTACTTCGGGCAGCTGTGGGACGGCTGCCACGCCGTCCGGAAGTGTGTCGAGTTCACGACCTGGGGTTTCACGGACCGGCACTCGTGGGTCCCGGACGTCTTCCCGGGTGAAGGCGCGGCTTGCCTCTTCGACGAGAACCTGCGTCCGAAGCCGGCGTACTTCGCCCTCAACCCCTGATCCGAGGCTGTCGCCGATGCCGCGAATGACTCATTCGGGACCCCAGAGGTCCCGAATGAGTCATTCGCGACGTCCGACGCCCGTGCTCAGCGGACGGGGACCGGACCGGGACGCAGGCCGCGGGCGGTGAGCGCGGCGAGGATGCGGGGGACCGCGTCGAGGGTGGCCGGGCGGCCTTCGTGCATCAGCACGACGCCGCCCGGCTGCACCTTCCTGGCCGCGGTGACGATCTCGTCCGCGGAACAGCCCGCCCAGTCGCGGGTGTCGACGCTCCACAGCACCTCGGTGAGCCCGTGGGCCGCCAGCACCCGGGCGACCGAGGCGTCCGTGTCGCCGTAGGGCGGCCGGAACAGGGCGGGCCGGAGCCCGGTCAGCCGGGTCAGGAGGTCCTGCGTGCGCCGGACCTCCTGGTCGCGGGCGGCCGGGGACAACGTGGTCAGCTGCGGGTGGGTCCAGGTGTGGTTGCCGATCGCGTGGCCCGCCGCGGCGATCGCCCGGACGAGGTCCGGGTGCGCCGCGGCGTGCTCGCCCCACAGGAAGAACGTCGCCCGCGTGCCGCCGAGCGCGGCCAGCAGCGCCGGCGTCGTCTCGGGGTACGGGCCGTCGTCGAAGGTCAGCGCGACGGTGTCCATCGCTCCAAGATCACCGGACCCGGGCGCGACGGCAAGGACTTTCGGCCGGTTTCGTCAGCGGGTCAGCGAGTCAGCGGGCGAGGGCCGCGAGCCGCTTCGCCGTCGGCCAGCGGACGTTCCACGCCCAGCCGAGCTTCTCGAACACCCAGATCACCCGCGCGGAGATGTCGATCTGCCCGCGCTGCGCGCCGTGGCGGGCCGAGGTCGGGTCCGCGTGGTGGGTGTTGTGCCAGGACTCGCCCATCGACAGGATGGCCAGCGGCCAGAAGTTCGCCGAGCGGTCGCGGCTGGTGAACGGGCGTTCGCCGATCATGTGGCAGATCGAGTTCACCGACCACGTCACGTGGTGCTGGAAGGAGATCCGGGCCAAGCCGGCCCAGAGGAACGCGGTCAGCGCGCCCCACCACGACAGCGTGATCAGCCCGCCGAGCAGCGGCGGGAGCAGCAGGCTCACCACCACCCAGAGCGGGAAGAGCCGGTCGACGACGCGCAGGTCGCGGTCGGCGGCCAGATCCGGGGCGAACCGGTCGACGTTGGTCTTGTCGCGGCCGAAGAGCCAGCCCATGTGTGCGTGCCAGAAGCCGCGGGCCAGCGCCACCGGGGACGTCCCGAACAGCCACGGCGAGTGCGGGTCGCCCTCGCGGTCGGAAAAGGCGTGGTGGCGGCGGTGGTCGGCGACCCAGCCGATCACCGGGCCCTGGGCCGCGAGGCCGCCGGCCACGGCCAGCGCGATCCGCAGCGCCCGCTTCGCGCGGAACGAGCCGTGGGTGAAGTACCGGTGGTAGCCGACGGTGACCCCGAGTGTCGAGACCACGAAGAACGCGCCGCCGATCGTGAGGTCGAGCCAGCTGACGCCCCACCCCCAGAACACCGGGACGGCGACGGCCAGGGCGAGGAACGGGACCAGCAGGAACGTGCGGATGGTGATGAGCTCGGGGATCGTCTGCTTGCCGGAGAGCACGGGTTTCGGGGCCGGCGGGGCAGCCTTCACAGAGGCGGTCATGCACTACTCGATTCGAGGTCTACGCCGCGCCGGACCTGGCCGGGCGCGGAAGGCCGGGGGCGGGAACACCCGGCGGTCAGCGGTCTTGGGGTGCCCGGGCGGGTCGCCGCTCCTGCCGGCGATCGGCCTCGAGGCCACGGTGCGAGAGTGAGGCCGGCCGGACGCCGGCGTATGGGGTGCTCTCGACCTCTCCCACGTTACCGGAACGTTGTGAATCCGCAGTGTGGCCGCGCACGAGTAAGGCCCCCGCCCCTGGTCGGGGCGAGGGCCTTCAGGATGCCTCGTGGCTCAGATGACGCTGACGCGCTGGGCCTGCGGGCCCTTCTGGCCCTGGCCGATTTCGAACTCCACGCGCTGACCCTCGTCAAGCGACTTGAAGCCGCTGCCCTGGATCTCGGAGTAGTGGACGAACACGTCCGGGCCCCCGCCGTCCTGCGCGATGAAGCCGAAGCCCTTTTCGCCGTTGAACCACTTGACACTGCCCTGAGCCATACCAATACCTACTCTTTGTAGTGAGCCTGGACGCCCCGTTCGGACACCCGGTCTCGAGGTCATTCTTCCATTGCCGGAGCGCGGAGGCCACCCCCGGTGGTCAAACTCCCCAATCGGGTCGCAGCGGCATGCTCATCCCGCCCTCGCGGTCGGTCCGGACACCCAGGATGTGGTGCAGTTCGATCTCGCGGCGTTCGAAGGCCAGCCGGCAGGCCGCCAGGTAGAGCGCCCACACCCGGCTGCGCCCGGCGCCGGCTTCGGCGACGGCTTCGTCCCAGTGTTCGTCGAGGTTGGCGCACCACCCGGCCAGCGTCGTGGCGTAGTGCTCGCGCAGGTTCTCCGAGTGCCGCACCTCCAGCCCGGCGTCGTGCATGGCGGTCATGAGCTCGCCCGGCGCCTCGAGTTCGCCGTCCGGGAAGACGTAGCGGTCGATGAAGCCCCGAGACCGGTGGGCGACGCTGGTGTCCGGGTTGGTGATGCAGTGGTTGAGCAGGCGTCCGTGCGGCTTGAGCTTTTCGGCCAGGAAGCGGAAGTACCCCGGCACGTTGCGCGCGCCGATGTGCTCGGTCAGGCCGATCGACGAGATCGCGTCGAACCCGGTTTCGGTGACGTCCCGGTAGTCGAGGTGCCGGATCTCGGCGCGGTCGGCGATCCCGAGCGCGACGATGTTCTTCTGCCCCCACTGCGCCTGCTCGCGGGAGAGCGTGACACCGATGGCCTCGACGCCGTAGTGGCGGACGGCGTGCGCGACCATGCCGCCCCAGCCGCAGCCGACGTCGAGCAGCCGCATGCCCGGCTTGAGGCCGAGCTTCCGGCAGATCAGGTCGAACTTGTTCGCCTGCGCCTCCTCCAGGGTGGCGCCCTCGTGCGGGAACACCGCGCACGTGTAGGCCATCGACGGGCCGAGGACCAGCTCGTAGAACCGGTTGGACACGTCGTAGTGGCTGGCGATGGCCTCGCTGTCCCGCGCTTTCGAGTGCCGCAGCGCGGTCATCCCGCGCCGGAACCGGCTCGGGTGCTCCTCGGCCGGCGGCTTGACCACCCGCAGGTGGCGCGGGCCGAGCTTGCGCAGGAGCCACAGCCGGTCGGCCGGGGTGAGCTGGTCGACCTGCGTGGCCAGCGCGCGCAGCGCCGTGTAGAGGTCGCCCTTGACGTCGAGCGCGCCGGCGACGTAAGCGCGGGCGAGGCCGAGGTCGCCGGGGGAGGACATCAGGTAGTCCAGCGCCAGCGGCGAGCGCACCTCGATGCCCACCGGCGCGTCGGCCGGGCCGCTGCGGCTGCCGTCGTAGGCGGTGATCGAGACCTCGGCGCGCGGTCCGAGCAGCCGCTCGAAGACGGCGCCGACGGTGATGGTTTCCTGGGTCACGTTCGTTCCTTTCACCGGCGGCGGACGCATTTTTCGTAGAGGCCGAGCAGCCGCTCGCGCGGGTCGTAGGCCCGCTTGAGCTCCCGGTAGGCGTCGCCGTTGTAGAGCCGCCAGAACTCGTCCTCGGTGTAGAAGCTGTCCGAGTACAGCGACTTGTGGCCGCCGAGCCGGGTGACCTCGGCTTCGACCATCCGGTTGTGCACGCCGTCGCGCTCGCCGGGGTCGAGGGGCACCGACGACCAGAACCCGAAGTTGACGTACAGCTCGTCGGGGTCCAGTTCGTACAGCGGCCAGCGGACCCCGCCGGGCCGCTGGCGCAGCGGGCAGATCCAGACCGGGCTGATCGGGATCTCCCGCTCGAAGAACTCGAGGAACTCCGCGGCCCGGCCGAGCGGGACCTCGATGTCCTGCACGATCGTTTCTTCCGGCGGGAGCCGCCGGAGCTTCAGCAGCCGCTCGGCGATCCGGAACCGGCGGTCGAGCGCGACGGCCTTCCAGTACACCGAGGACCGCAGGAGCCGGCGGCCGAGCAGCAGCCGGGGCAGCCGGTGCTGGACGCCGAACGCCCGCGAGCACCAGAACCAGTCGGTGTCCCAGCGCCAGAGGTAGTCCCGGATGGTGAGATGGTCGGTCTCGCGGCGCTGGATCGAGCGGTAGTAGATGTCGAGCCAGGTGTAGTCGCTCGTCGCGGGCGCGGTGTCGGTGAACGTCCCGAGCGTCAGGTACAGCTCGTCCGGGCCGAAGACCGTGCCGTCGACGAAATCGACGTGCTCGCCGTCGTGTTCGCTCTTCGCGCAGATCTCGCCCAGGGCTTCGAAGAACTTCCCGCGCTCGTGGTGGCGGACGTGCCGCAGCCGCACGAACGGCTTCACCGGCTCCAGGAGGATCCGCAGCCGCAGCGCGTAGCCGAGGGTGCCGTAGGAGTTGGGGAAGCCGTGGAACAGGGCGCGGTGCTCGTTGTCCGGCGTGGCGACGACGATCTTGCCGTCGCCGGTGAGCACCTCGATCTCCAGCACCGACTCGTGCGGCATGCCGTTGCGGAACGACGAGGACTCGATGCCGAGGCCGGTCACCGCGCCGCCGAGGGTGATCGTCTTCAGCTGCGGCACGACCAGCGGCATCAGGCCGTGCGGCAGCGTGGCGTCGACGAGCTGCTCGTAGGTGACCATGCCCTCGACGTCGGCGGTGCGGGTCTCCGGATCGACGCGCAGGACGTGGCCGAACCCGGAGACGTCGAGCCCCGGGTGGTTCGCCGCCGAGCGGGAGCGGAAGAGGTTCGAGGTCCGTTTCGCCAGGCGGATCGTGGTTTCGCCGCTGATCGCGCTGAGCTGCCGTCTCAGGGCGTCGACGCGGGCTTCGTGCTCCGGGAATGCCGGGCCCGGACGGGCCTCGGGCACCCCGGCCTGATCGATGGTCACACCCCTGATCCTGCCTCACCGCGGGCCCGGGTGGCTCGCCGAGAGCCTGAATGCCGCAATCGGTGTCTCGTGAATCGGGAAAACGAGTCAACCGCGGCCCGTCAGGCGACGGCGCGCAGCGGGGTTTGCTCGTCGAGGAGCGATTCGGCGTCGGCGAGGAAGGCGTCGATCCGCCGCAGCCGGTCGGCGGTGCGCCGCTCGATCGCGGCCAGCCGGCCGGCCCGGCGCCGGGCGTCGTCGACGATCCGGTAGGCCTGCGCGCGGGCGTCGGCGGTGCGCCGTTCCGCGGCCTCTTCCGCGTCCCGGACGATCGCGGCGGCGCGTTCCCGGGCCGTCGTGACGATCCCGTCGGCTTCGGCGTGCGCCAGGTCGAGCAGGTGCCGGACGCGGTCGCCGACCGCGGCCGGGTCGGCGGGCGTGCGGCACAGCCGGTCGGCGCGGGCGCTCAGCTCGGCGTGCTCGGCCCGGGCCCGTTCGAGCTGCCGCGCGAGGTGGCCGGCCTCGGCGACGGCCGCGTCGCGATCGACGGTGAGCAGGCGCAGTTCGGCGAGGAGCTCGTCGATCCGCTCGTCGACCTGCGCGCGGTCGTAACCGCGGAACGTCAGCGCGAAGCTCTCCGGCAGGGGCAGCGGCGCCGTCATCGGGCCACGGCCGGCCGGGCCAGCAGCGCGGCGAGCGCGGCGGCGTCGCCCGCGGTCCGGAGGCGCACCGGGTCGGGCCGTCCGACGGTGTGGTCGTCTTCGTACAGGGCGGCGACGAACCGCGCGACCCGCCGCGGCGGCGGGGCCACGGTGGGGCCGCCCAGGTAGCGCAGGACGATCAGGTCCTCGCCCGAGTGCGTCTCGATCGCCGCCGCCCAGCCGTGTTCCTCGTCCCACAGCAGGGCGACGTCCCGGTCCGGGTAGTGCGGCAGCCGGGTGTCGAGGGCGACGTAGGCCGAAACCGGGCTGTCGTGGTCGAAGGTGCAGGACTCGAGGCCGATCCCGAGCTCGGCGGTGACTTCGCGGAGGTAGCCGAGCAGGGCGGGGACGGCGGGGTGCTGGTAACCGGTCGGGAGTTCGATCGATGCGGTCACGGGGGTGGCTCGCCTTTCTCTTCGGGTACCCCGGTTCTAACATGTCATCGGAACGATGACAAGTGAATTGTCGCCGGATAGACGACGTCGGTTGCCCGGTACGCCGGGATTGAGCAGCGCGTGACCGGGGTACCCGATCGGGCGACCGCGGAGGATCCCGCGGCGGGGGACGGGAAAGCGAGGCAGCGTTGAGCATTCTGATCGACTTCGAGCGCGACACGGAGTTCTCGTTCGAGCGGGGGTTGCAGGGGTACGTGGGTGCGGTGGCCCGGGCCGTGGGCGTGGGCTGGGAGTCCTGCACGCTCGACGCGGGAACGCCCGCGGCGGCCTACATCGCCCTCGACTGGCGCTTGTCCCGCTTCCAGGGCCACGACCTGGCCCTGGTCTGGGACGAGGTGCACGGCTGGGCGGCGGCGGTCGAAGACGCCACCGGCGAGGCGGCGACGGTACTGGCCTACCTGGGGCGCGAAGTCCTCCCGGACCCCCGGGCGGTAGTCCGCTTCCTGGCGGCGGTCCGCGCGGGCGACCCCGACGCGGGCACGCTGGAGGCCCCGGTTTTGCGCGAGGCGGGCGACCACGAGCGGTTGCTGGCGATGGTTCCCGCAGTGCCTGGCCGTGGGTGACTTTCTTACGGCAGACTGGCGGTATGGGGGAACTGACGGCGGAAGCCGTGGTCGACCGGATGGTGCCGCAGACGCCCCGGATCTCGCCCGACGGCCGGTGGGTGGTGTTCGCGAGTTCGCCGGTGGGCCGGGTGGGCACGCATCCGGTGAGCGGCCTGTGGGTTGCCGCCGCGGACGGGAGTTCCCCACCTCGGCAGCTCGCGGCCGCTGACGCGGAGGACCAGGAGCCGCGGTGGTCGGCGGATTCCGGCTCGGTGTACTTCCTTTCCGACCGGGCGGAACGCGGGACGGCGCAGCTGTACCGGGCCGGTCGGGAGGGCGGCGAGCCGGAGCGGCTGACGGACTGGGGCGCGGGCCTCGAGAACTACGTGGTGATGCCGGACGGCGATGCGGTGGTGTTCGTCGCGCCGGAAGAGAAGGCAGCGGCGGCCGATCCCCGCGTCCGGGTGGTGCGGCGAACCGATGCCGGACCCCCCACTTGGGACACCGCCGACCCGCCCGGGCGGCTCTGGTCCCTCGACCTCCGGACCCGCGCGGTCCGCCCCCTCGGCGACTTCGGCCCGCGGCACGTCGTCGAAGCCGCCGTGCGGCCGGATGGCGCCACCGTCGCCGTGGTCACCTGGTCCGTCGCCGACCAGGAGCCCGGCATCTTCGAACCCGGCCTGCACCTGATCGATCCCGCCACCGGTGCCCGGCAAGATCTCGGCGTCCCGGCGCCGGAGGCCGAATCGCTCACCTGGTGGCACGATGAAACCGGCTGGCGCCTGGCCTACCTCGGCATCACCCCGCCCGGCCTGGTCGGCGGCGACGCCGTCTTCGAAGCCGGTGACCACCGCAACCTCACCGCCGGGCTGAGCGTCTGCCCGATCGGCCTGGCCGAGTCCGGTGACGGCGCGCTGCTGGCCTTGTTCGCCGAAGGGCTCGACACGACGATCCGGCGCCTCGACCCCGCCACCGGCACCTTCATCGAACGGCACGGCGCGACCGGCGCCCTGCAGCACCTGAACGCGAGCGGCGGCCGGATCGCCTTCGTCGCGAGCACCGCCACCGAGCCCGAGGCCGTCTACTGTGGACCGCCCGGCGGCCCGTTCACCCGGCTGAGTGAGCCGCAGCTGAGCGGAATCCGGTGGGGCACCCAGGAACGGCTGTTCTACCGCGCCGAAGACGGCCTGGAGCTCGACGGCCTGCTGGTCCTCCCGCCCGGGCGGACCCGCGCCGACGGGCCCTTCCCGCTGGTCACCGTCGTCCACGGCGGCCCGAAAGACCGCTACGCCGACCAGGCCCAGGTCGGCTGGTTCCGGTGGGGCCAGTTCCTGGCCGCGGTCGGCTTCGCGGTGTTCCTCCCGAACCCGCGCGGCGGCCTCGGCCACGGGCACGCTTTCGCGGCGAGCGTCGCCGGGGCCGTCGGCGGCGCGGAGTTCACCGACCTGCTCACCGGGATCGACCTGCTCGTCGAGGCGGGCGTCGCCGACGGGAACCGGCTCGGGATCGGCGGCGGGAGCCACGGCGGGTTCATGGCCGCCTGGGCCGTCACCCAGACGGACCGCTTCAAGGCGGCCGTCGTCTCCGCGGGCGTGATCGACTGGCCCCTGCTCGCCGCGACCGGGGAGTGGGGCCGGTTCGACCTCGCCCTCGGTGGCCGGGAAAACAGCCCGATCACCTATGCGGACCGGATCTCGACCCCTGTCCTCATCGTGCACGGCGAATGCGACACGAATGTCCCGCTGTCGCAGGGCGAACTCCTGCACCACGCCCTGGGCGACCGCGAGCACGAATTCGTCGTGTACCCGCGGGAGGGCCACTCGTTCCGCGAACGCGGCCACCAGCTCGACCTCCTGCACCGCACCCGCGAGTGGTTCTCACACCTGCTCGCCTAGCTTGAGCTCCGCCCCGCCGGTGAACGAGAAGCCGTCCGCGCCGACGGTGACGCCGGCTTCGCGCGGCTCGGCCCGTTCGACGACCGGCTGGACCGCACCGTCGAGGTCGAGCACGAGCGATGCGTCGGTGTACCAGCTCGGCACCACCGGGTTGCCCCACCAGTCGCGGCGCTGGTTGTCGTGGACGTCCCAGGTGATCACCGGGTTGTCCGGGTCGCCGGTGTAGTAGTCGTGGGTGTAGATCTCGACGCGGTGCCCGTCGGGGTCGCGGACGTAGAGGTAGAACGCGTTCGACACCCCGTGCCGGCCCGGCCCGCGCTCGATCATCCCGGACTTCCGCAGCGCGCCGAGGTGGTCGCAGATGTGCAGGATCTGGTGCCGCTCGTGCGAGGCGAACGCGATGTGGTGCAGCCGCGGGCCGTCGCCGCCGGTCTGGTCCAATTCTCGTCGACCCGGGGGAGCGCGCCGTACGGTCCGAGCGGGACGGTCCCGCCGGCGATCGTGGTCACCAGCCGGCCGGTGGTCTGCCCGCCCGCGTCGACTTCGACCTCGACGACGTAGCCGGGGACGACGACCGACGCGCCCGCGGGCGTGCCGGTCAGGACGACGTCGCCGGGTTCGAGGGTGATCAGCTGCGAGAGGTCGGCGACCAGCCGTCCGAAGCCGAAGAGCAGCTCACCGCTGGAGTCCTCCTGGACCAGCTCGCCGTTGACCCAGGTGCGCAGGCGCAGGGCGGCCGGATCGAGGCCGGCGGCCGGCAGGACCACCGGGCCGAGCGGGGTGAAGCCGTCGCCGCCCTTGGCGCGCAGGTTGCTGCCCCGGTCGGCGTACCGCAGGTCGTAGACGCCGAAGTCGTTGGCCGCGGTGACGCCGCCGACGTACGACCAGCCCTCTTCGGGGGCGACGCGGCGGGCGGTGCGGCCGATGACCAGCGCGGGAGCGGTAGTTGAGGTGCAGCGCGATGATCTTGCCGGGCCGCTCGAGAACCATATCGCAAATAATATATGATCTGCGCCGTAGGGGAAGGGCTACACGCTCGCGGCATCGTGTGAGCCGCCGCCGCGTCGGGTATCCGGGAGGATGACCAGAACCCGGGTGTACCGCGACGGCGCGCTGCAGAAGGAAGACTTCCCCGTCGAGGACGTGTCGGAGTTCCTGGCCGAGCCGGGCACCACGGTGTGGGTCGACCTCTGCGAACCGGCCGAAGCGGATCTGACCCGGCTCGCCGGCGAACTCGGCCTGCACCAGCTCGCCGTCGAGGACGCGGTGTCCGAACACCAGCGGCCGAAGCTCGACCGCTACGACGGCCACGCCTTCCTCTCCGCCTACGCGGTGCGGTTCGACGCGGGCAGTGGCCGGGTCGCCATCGCCGAGCTCGGCGCCTTCGTCACGCCGCGGGCGCTGGTGACCGTCCGCAAGGACGACGGCTTCGACATCGAGCCGGTCGTGCGCCGGTGGGATCAGGCGGGGGAACTGGCGAAGTCCGGTGCGTCCTTCCTGCTGCACGGCCTGCTCGACCACGTCGTCGACGGGCAGTACCAAGCCGTGCAGGCGCTCGACGACGAAGTCGAAGCCCTGGAGGACCTGATCTTCGCCGATCGCCCGGACGCTTCGGAACTGCAGCAGCGCTCGTTCCGGCTGCGCAAGAGCCTCACCGCGCTGCGCCGCGTGGTGCTGCCGATGCGGGAAGTGGTCAGCGCCCTGATGCGCCCGGACCTGGGGCTGGCCGACGAGCTGACGCGCCCGTACTTCGAGGACGTCCACGACCACGCCCGCCAGGCGGCCGAGCAGACCGAGGCCATGCGGGAGCTGATCGCGACGGTCCGGGAGACCCAGCTGAACCTGCAGGGCAACCGGCTGAACCTGATCATGAAGAAGGTCACCGGCTGGGCCGCGGTGATCGCGGTGCCCACCGCGGTGACCGGGTTCTACGGCCAGAACGTGCCGTACCCGGGCAACGGCGCGCCGAGCGGGTTCTGGACCTCGACGGTCATCTTGGTGGTGCTCTCGGTGGGGTTGTACGCGTTGTTCAAGAAAAAGGATTGGCTCTGACGTCGAAGCTCCACAGTGGAGTATCACTGTGGAGTGTCCATTCCGGACATAGGAGCAGGGCGCGACGAGGCCTCGCGACGCACTGGAGTGTGCGTCGACGTAGCCCGTACCGCCATTCAGCCGAACGGGTCAATGTGGCCGGATGGCCTGGGAGAGAAGGAAAGGCTCTCGAGCACCGCCGGGGGAGCGCGCGTGGACACGGGCGCGGCTGGTTGCTCAACCGTTGCCGTTCACTGTAGTGCAGCTGCACTATGCTGAGCCATCCGGTGTGCAGGCAGCGGGACGGCGCCGGGCGCCGGGCGCCGACGAACGACGAAACGGGTGGCGGATGAGCGGGGCAATGGTCGACGGTGTGCGCCCGGGCGCGGGGGCGGATGCCTCGGGCGTGGGCGAGGCCGGGGAGCAGGAGCTGCGCCGCCTGCTGGCCGGCTTGACCGCCGTCCGCGACGGCGACTTCGGCATCCGGCTGCCGGGCGGGGCCGACGGCCTGCTCGGCGAGATCGCCACGGTCTTCAACGGCATGGCCGACCAGCTTTCGCTGTTCACCTCCGAGGTCACCCGCGTCGCGCGGGAGGTCGGCAGCGAGGGGCAGCTGGGCGGGCAGGCGAAGGTCCCCGGTGTGTCCGGCACGTGGAAGGACCTCACCGACTCGGTCAACGCCATGGCCGGCAACCTGACCACCCAGGTCCGTGACATCGCGCAGGTGGCGACCGCGGTGGCGAAGGGCGACCTGTCGCAGAAGATCGACGTCGACGCCCGCGGCGAGATCCTCGAGCTGAAGGACACCGTCAACACGATGGTGGACCAGCTGTCGTCGTTCGCGGACGAGGTCACCCGGGTGGCGCGCGAGGTGGGCAGCGAAGGCCGCCTCGGCGGCCAGGCGCAGGTGCCCGGCGTCGGCGGCGTCTGGCGGGACCTCACCGACTCGGTGAACTTCATGGCGGGCAACCTGACCGACCAGGTCCGCAACATCGCCCAGGTCACGACGGCGGTCGCGAAGGGTGATCTCTCGCAGAAGATCACCGTCGACGCCCGCGGCGAAATCCTCGAGCTCAAGAACACCATCAACACGATGGTGGACCAGCTGTCGTCCTTCGCGGACGAGGTCACCCGCGTCGCCCGGGAGGTGGGCACCGAAGGCCGGCTGGGCGGCCAGGCCGACGTCAAGGGCGTCTCGGGCACCTGGCGCGACCTCACCGACTCGGTGAACTTCATGGCGGGCAACCTGACCGACCAGGTCCGCAACATCGCCCAGGTCGCCACCGCGGTGGCGAGCGGCGATCTGTCGCAGAAGATCAACGTCACCGCCCGCGGCGAGGTCCTGGAGCTCAAGGACACGCTGAACACGATGGTGGATCAGCTGTCCGCGTTCGCGGACGAGGTCACCCGGGTGGCGCGCGAGGTGGGCACCGAGGGCCGGCTGGGTGGCCAGGCCGACGTCAAGGGCGTCTCCGGCACCTGGAAGGACCTCACGGAGTCGGTCAACGTCATGGCCGACAACCTCACCGCGCAGGTCCGCTCGATCGCGCAGGTCACCACCGCCGTCGCCCGCGGCGACCTGTCCCAGAAGATCCGCGTCGACGCCCGCGGCGAGATCCTCGAGCTGAAGGACACCATCAACACGATGGTGGATCAGCTGTCCGCGTTCGCGGACGAGGTCACCCGGGTGGCCCGCGAGGTCGGCACCGAGGGCAACCTCGGCGGCCAGGCCACCGTCCGCGGCGTGTCCGGGACGTGGAAGAACCTCACCGACAACGTCAACGTGATGGCGTCCAACCTGACCGGCCAGGTCCGCTCGATCGCGCAGGTCGCCACGGCCGTCGCGCGCGGCGACCTGTCCGGCAAGATCACCGTCGAGGCCAAGGGCGAGGTCGCGGCGCTGGCCGACGTCATCAACACGATGGTCGACACGCTGTCCGCCTTCGCGGACGAGGTCACCCGGGTGGCGCGGGAGGTGGGCACCGAGGGCATGCTCGGCGGCCAGGCGCGGGTGCCGAACGTGGCCGGCACGTGGAAGGACCTCACCGACAACGTCAACTCGATGGCGAACAACCTCACCGGGCAGGTCCGCAACATCGCCCAGGTGACCACCGCCGTCGCGCAGGGCGACCTGACCCGCAAGATCGACGTCGACGCCCGCGGCGAGATCCTCGAGCTCAAGACCACGATCAACACGATGGTCGACCAGCTCTCGGCGTTCGCCGCGGAGGTCACGCGCGTGGCGCGCGAGGTCGGCAGCGAGGGTCGCCTCGGCGGCCAGGCCGAGGTCGAAGGCGTCTCGGGCACGTGGAAGCGGCTGACGGAGAACGTCAACGAGCTGGCCGGGAACCTCACCCGGCAGGTCCGCGCGATCGCCGAGGTCACCAGCGCCGTCGCCGAGGGCGACCTGACCCGCTCGATCACCGTCGACGCCTCCGGCGAGGTCGCCGAGCTGAAGGACAACATCAACTCGATGGTGGAGTCGCTGCGCGAGACGACGCGGGCGAACCAGGAGCAGGACTGGCTGAAGTCCAACCTGGCCACGATCACCGGCCTGATGCAGGGCCGCCGCGACCTCGCCGTCGTCGCGGCCGCGGTGATGGACGAGCTGGTCCCGCTGGTCAACGCGCAGTACGGGGCCTTCTACCTGGCCGACGACACCGCCGAAGTGCCGGAGCTGCGGCTCGTCGGCGCGTACGGCCACCCCGAGTCCGGCGCGGTCGGCGACGGCCCCACGGTGCGGTTCCGGGTCGGCCAGTCGCTGGTCGGCCAGGCCGCCCGCAGCCGCCGCGCGATCGCCGTCGACGACGTGCCGCCCGGCTACGCCACCATCTCCTCCGGCCTCGGCAGCACCACGCCGGCCAGCCTGATCGTGCTGCCGATCGTGGTCGAGGACCAGGTGCTCGGCGTGATCGAGCTGGCGTCGGTGCACGGCTTCACGCTGGTGCACCGGGCGTTCCTCGAGCTGCTGATGGAGCAGATAGGCGTCAACGTCAACAGCATCGTCGCCAACGCCCGCACCGACGAGCTGCTCGGCGAGTCGCAGCGGCTGACCGCGGAACTGCAGGCCCGCTCGGAGGAGCTGCAGGCGCGGCAGGAGGAGCTCCAGTCCTCCAACGCCGAGCTGGAGGAGAAGGCGGCCCTGCTGGTCACGCAGAACCGCGACATCGAGACGAAGAACCTGGAGATCGAGCAGGCCCGCCAGGAGCTGGAGGCCCGCGCCCAGCAGCTGACGCTGGCGTCGAAGTACAAGTCCGAGTTCCTGGCCAACATGAGCCACGAGCTGCGCACCCCGCTCAACAGCCTGCTGATCCTCGCCCAGCTGCTCGCGCAGAACCCGACCCGCAACCTCACCGCCAAGCAGGTCGAGTACGCGGGCATCATCCACTCCGCCGGTTCGGACCTGCTGCAGCTGATCAACGACATCCTCGACCTGTCGAAGGTCGAGGCCGGGAAGATGGACGTCACCCCGGAGCAGGTGTCGCTGCGCCAGCTCATCGACTACGTCGAGGCGACGTTCCGGCCGATGACCTCGCAGCGCAACCTGGACTTCCGGATCACCGTGGCGCCCGGCTCGCCCGTCGAGCTGCTCACCGACGACTCCCGGCTGCGGCAGGTGCTGCGCAACCTGCTGTCCAACGCGGTCAAGTTCACCGAGGTCGGCGGGATCGAGCTGCACATCGAGGCGGTCGACCCGGAGCAGCTGCCGCGGCCGTTGCGCGTGCACGGGCCCGCGGTCGCGTTCCGGGTCACCGACACCGGCATCGGGATCGCCGAGCACCAGCTCGAATCGATCTTCGGCGCGTTCCAGCAGGCCGACGGCACGACCAGCCGCAAGTACGGCGGCACCGGGCTCGGCCTGTCGATCAGCCGCGAGATCGCGCAGCTGCTCGGCGGCGTCATCACCGCCGAAAGCACGCTGGGCGAGGGCAGCACGTTCACCTTCTCGCTGCCGGTCGCGCGGCCGGACTTCGCGCCGCTGCCGGCGGGTGAGCACCCCGGGACCGCCCTCGTCACGACCGATTCCGGGACGGCCCTCGCGTCCTCGGGCCCGCGGGCGTACCGGCGGCTGCTGGTCGTCGAGGAACGCCAGCACGGGCTGCTGACGCTCGTGGCCGAAAGCGCGGCCGCGGACCTGGCCGACAGCCGGGACATCGGTCTTTCGCCCGCCGACGTCGAAGTCGTGACGGCGGTCGGCACCCAGGAGGCCGCGGCCGCGCTGGCCACCGACGCCTACCACTGCGTGGTGCTCGACCTGGACCTGCCCGAACGGACCGCGTTCACGTTCCTCGACGCGATGCAGGGCGACAGCGCGCTGCGGCTGGTGCCGGTGCTCGCGCACAACAGCCGCCGGCTCGACAGCGAGCTCGAACAGCTGGTGCAGTCCCGCGCGGACGTGCAGTCGCTGGAGGTGCTGTCCGGGCTCGACGAGCTGCGCGAGCGGATCGCGCTGCACCTGTCGGCCGAGGAGCCCGGCGCGGTGCTGCCGCTGGTCCGCCCGGACGAGCCGGCCACGCCGGTGCGGGCGGCCGACGTCGACACCACCCTGGCCGGGCGGACGGTGCTGATCGTCGACGACGACCCGCGCAACGTCTACGCGCTCACCGGGATCCTGGAACTGCACGGCATGCACGTGCTGCACGCGGAAGACGGCCGCAAGGGCGTCGAGACGGTCGCGTCGCACGCCGGCATCGACCTGATCCTGATGGACGTCATGATGCCGGAGATGGACGGCTACACCGCGACGGCGAAGATCCGGGCGATGCCCGAGCACGCCGGCATCCCGATCGTCGCCGTGACGGCCAAGGCGATGCCGGGCGACCGCGAGAAGAGCCTCGCCTCGGGCGCGACCGACTACGTCACGAAACCGGTCGATGCGGACGACCTGATCGCCCGCATCAAGCGGCACGTGACGGCGTGATCGGGGAAGAGCGGTTGGCCGCCGAAGACGAGGCCGTACCTGTGCTGCCCGCGCCGGCCGAGGTGTCGGCCAACCTCGCCCGGCTCGCCGACACCGTTGCCCGCCTGCGCGGCGAGGTCGACCACGCGCACGCCGTCGCGGACGGCCGCGGGCTGATCGAGCTGGCCAAGGGCGTCCTGATGGAACGCCTGCACTGCACGCCGCCGGACGCGGCGAAGCAGCTCGAGTCGCTGGCCGAGCGCTCCGGGCTGACGCCGCTGGAGTTCGCCGCGGAGGTCGTCGGCGAGGCGGCCGAGGACCGCATCACCGAGGTGACGCAGGAGTTCCTGGCCCGCGCCGAAGGCGAGGAGTCCGTCGCGGTGCGGCTGCGGACCGCCGAGAGCGGCGTGCTCGCGGCCGGGGACACCCAGCGCGTCGCGGAGTCCATTTTGGAGCACGCGCTGCGGCCGCTCGGCGCGACCGCCGTCGCGGTGTGGCTCGCAGGGCCGGACGGGTCGCTGACGCTGGCCGGTTCGGCCGGGTTCTCCGCCGAGGAGGCGGCGCGGTGGTGCTACGTCCCGCCCGGCGTGGCGACGCCCGCGCGCAGCGCGCTGCTCGAGCGCGACACCGTCTGGTTCCCCACGCTTTCGGGCGGCGGGCTGCCCTCGATCGGGCAGCACACGCTCTCCGGCGGCGGCCGGGTGACGGTGCCGACCGGCACCGGCGGCCGGATCATCGGCGTCGTCGAGATGTGCTGGCCGGAGCCGCTGCCCGCGGAGCCGGGACGCCAGCTCCGTCAGCTGGAGGCCTTGGCCGAGCTGTGCGCGCACACCCTCGACACCTGGGACGGCGTGGTCGCGCCGGTGGCCGCGGGCGGCTCCGGCGACTTCCTCGGCGAGCTGGTCGACTTCGTCGACGGCCTGCACGACCCGGCGGTGCTGCTGTCGCCGTGCGTCGACGGCGGCAACCGGCTCAGCGACTTCCGGATCCACCACGCGAACGTCCGGTTCGCGGACCCGGGTGGCCGGCCGCGCAGCCGGATCGTCGGCACGCGGCTGCTGGAGGCGTACCCGATGGCGGCCGAGGAGAGCGGCCTGCTCGACAAGATCCAGCGCGTCTACGCGACCGGCGAGCCGTTCCGGGCCGACAGCATGGCGATCACCACCCTGGTCGACCAGGTGCCGCTGACCGTGCTCACCGACGTCAGCGTGACGCGCTTCGCCGGGAACGTGCTGCTGATCCTGCGCATCCAGGACGACGCGGCGAAGCTCGCGGTGCTGCTGCAGCACGCGCAGCGGCTCGGGCGCATCGGTGGCTTCGAGGAGAACGTGGTCACCGGGGTGATCACCTGGAACACCGAGCTGTTCGCGCTGTACGGCCTCCCGCCGAACGCGACGCCGCTCTCGCTGCACGAACTGGCCGCGCACGCGCACCCCGACGACGCGCAGTCGATCGGCCGGTTCCTGCGGGCGGTGCTGCACCACAAGCGGCCGTCGTCGACGGCGTTCCGGCTGCAGCGCTCCGACGGCGTCGCCCGGCACATCCGGGTGGTCGCCGAGCCGGTCGTCGACGCCCGGGGCGAACTGGTCGCGGTCCGTGGCGCCTACCAGGACGTCTCGTCGCAGCACTGGACCGAGGTGGCGCTGGCCGCGACGCGGGACAGGCTGGCCGAGACCGAGCAGGAGGCGATCGAACGCAACCGGCTCGCGCTGCAGCTGCAGCACGCGATCATGCCGCCGGCCAAGGGCCCGATCGACATGCCGGGCCTGCGCGCGGCGGTCCGGTACCGCCCGGCGGAGAAGGAGCACCTGGTCGGCGGCGACTGGTACGACGCGGTCGCGTTGCCGACCGGGGAGGTCCTGCTGTGCGTCGGCGACGTCGCCGGCCACGGCATCGACGCGGCGACCGGGATGGTGAGCCTGCGCAACGCCCTGCGCGGTCTCGCGGCGACCGGCGCCGGGCCGGCCCAGCTGCTGACGTGGCTGAACCTGGTGGCCTACCACCTCACCGACCACGTCACGGCCACGGCGGTCGCGGCGGTCTACGACCCGGCGCACCGGAAGCTGCGCTGGGCGCGGGCCGGGCACCTGCCCCCGATCGTCCGCCACCGCGACGGCTCGGCGACGACGTTGCCCCTGATCCGCGGCTCCCTCCTCGGCGCGGTCCGCGACGTCGTCTACCAGGAGGAAGAGGTTCAGCTCGCCGAGGGCGACATCCTGCTGATCTACACCGACGGCCTGATCGAGCGCCGCGACCGCCCGGTCCAGGACTCGGTGTCCCGCCTGGTCACCCTGGTCGACGGCCACGACGGCGGCCTCGAGCACCAGCTGGACCGGCTGCTGACCTACAGCACGGCGGACACGGACGACGACACCTGCGTGGTCGGCATCGAGGTCACCACCACCTGACCCGTGTCGACCCCCCAATCACGCATGATGCCCCTCCAATCACAGGCGATGCCTGTTTCAGCACGGGCGGGGGCTGTCGGCCCACGGCCGGCCGGTGGGCCGGCACGGGCATCGGCCGTGCTCTGCAGGGCCTCACGCGTGATTGGGCGGGCATCATGCGTGATTGAGGGGCCATCACTCGTGATTGGGGGGTCGACACGGGTCAGGGGTTGATGGCCAGGACCAGGAAGCCCGCCAGCAGCACCAGGTGTACGCCGCCCTGGAGGCGGGTCGCGCGGCCGGGGACCACCGTCAGGACGCTCACCACCACCGTGAGCGCGAGCAGGACGATCTGCGTCGAGCCCAGGCCGAGCAGCAGCCCGCCCGGCAGCCACAGCGACGCCAGCGCGATCGCCGGGATCGTGAGGCCGATGCTCGCGATCGCGGAGCCGTACGCGAGGTTGAGGCTGATCTGCATCCGGTCGCGCTGGGCCGCGCGCACCGCCGCGAGGGTCTCCGGCAGCAGCACCAGCAGCGCGATCACCACGCCGACGAACGACTGCGGGAACCCGGCGGCGCGCACCCCGGCTTCGATCGCCGGCGACTCCACCTTCGCCAGCCCGACCACCGCGACCAGTGCCACCAGCAGCAGCGCCAGGCTGCCCAGCGCCGCCCGGTTCGACGGCGGGTCGGCGTGGTCGTCCTCCTTGACGGCGCCGTCGGCCGCCACCGGGAGGAAGAAGTCGCGGTGGCGCACCGTCTGCGTCAGCACGAACGTCCCGTACAGCACCAGGGACGCCAGTGCCGCGAACGTCAGCTGTGTGGGGGAGAAGGCCGGTCCGGGCGTGCTGGTGGTGAACGCCGGGAGCACCAGGCTCAGCGTGGCCAGCGTCGCGACCGTCGCCAGCGCGGCGCCGCTGCCTTCGGAGTTGAACAGCGTCGAGCCGTAGCGGCGGGCGCCGACGAGCAGCGAGATGCCGACGATGCCGTTGGTCGTGATCATGACGGCGGCGAACACCGTGTCCCGCGCGAGCGAACCGGCGTCCGGACCGCCGGAAACCATCATCGTGACGATCAGCGCGACCTCGATGACGGTGACCGCCACCGCGAGCACCAGCGAGCCGAACGGTTCCCCGACGCGGTGGGCGACGACCTCCGCGTGGTGCACCGCGGCCAGCACGGTCGCCCCCAGCGCGACGGCGACGACGGCGACGAAAACCGGGCCGAGGTCGCGGCCCCAGGCGAGCGCCAGCACGAGGATGCCGAGCACCGGGGTGACGGAGGTCCAGGACAGCAGGAAGGATCTCAGCGCGGCGACCATGCCTCCACCCTCGCACACCGGCCGCGGTTTCGCGGGCCCGTACGGCCCTTCTCACACCGTCCCTTGTGGACGATCGAACGCGGCGGGCACGGTGGCGAGGACGTGCCGGCGGAAGGTTTCGCTGGGCGGTGGGAGGTTCCGGCCGGCCGCCCAGGCGAGCCCGATGTCGCGGGCAGCGTCCACATCGGTCAGTTCCAGGTGCGGTGCCGGGAACGCGGCCGTGTGCGGCAACGGAAGCACGGACACGCCGAGCCCGGCGGTCACCAGCCCCCGCAGGGTCTCGACTTCGTCGCCTTCGAACCCGATGCGCGGGGCGAACCCGGCTTCGGCGCACAGCTGCTCGGTCGTCTTCCGCAGGGCGTAACCGGGCCGCAGGAGGATGAACGTCTCGTCCGCGACGTCGGCGAGACGGACCCGCTCCCGCCCGGCGAGCCGGTGGTGCGGCGGCACGGCCAGCCGCAGCGGCTCGACGAGCAGCCGGGACCAGTGCAGCTGGAGGTGCCCGGGGTCGCCGCTGGTGATGACGAGGTCGGCGGTGCCGTCGAGCAGCTCCGCCTCGAGCCCGGCTTCGCCGTGCTGCCGCAGTTCGAACCGGGTGCCGGGGTGCTCGCGCAGGAAGCCGCTCAGCACGGCGGGGACGAGCCAGGTGCCGAACGTGTGCAGGAACGCCAGCGGGACGACGCCGGTGTCCGGTGCGACGATCTCGCCGACCTCCCGCAGGCCCTGGTCGAGCTGGTCGAGCGCGAGGGCGACGTGCCGCTTGAAGGCGTGCCCGGCCGGGGTCAGCCGCAGCACCCGCCCGGACCGGCGGAAGAGCTCCGCGCCGGCGTCGTGTTCGAGCCGCCGGAGGGCCCGCGACAGCGCGGGCTGGGTGAGGTGCGCCCGTGCGGCGGTCTCCGTGACGGTGGCGCCGGCCGCGACCTCCCGGAAGAGCCGCAGCGTCTGGACTTCCATGTCCCCAGTGTATGGATTTTCAGCCAATCAGGCATTGGACGCATCGATCATCCCGGGCCAGGCTGGAGGTATGACTACCGTGGCGGAACAACTGGTCAGGACCCTGCGCGACGCGGGGGTCGAGCGCATCTACGGCATCGTCGGGGACAGCTTGAACCCGATCGTCGACGCGGTCCGCCGCACCGACGGCATCGAATGGGTGCACGTCCGCCACGAGGAGACGGCCGCCTTCGCCGCCGCGGCCGAGGCGCAGGTCACCGGCAAGCTCGCCGTCTGCGCCGGCAGCTGCGGACCGGGCAACCTGCACCTGATCAACGGCCTGTTCGACGCCCACCGTTCGGGCGCGCCGGTGCTGGCGATCGCGTCGCACATCCCGTCGAACCAGATCGGCACCGGGTTCTTCCAGGAGACCCACCCGGACCGGCTCTTCGCCGAGTGCAGCCACTTCAGCGAGGTCGTGGCGGACCCGGCCCAGCTGCCGCGGCTGCTCCGGATCGCCACCCAGGCCGCCGTCGGCAAGGGCGGCGTCGCGGTGCTGACCATCCCGGGCGACCTCGCCGACCGCAGGGCCACCGGCCCGCTCACCGAGCACCTCCCGCTGGTGACGCCGTCGCCCGCCGTGCCGTCCTCGGAGACCGTCCAGGAGCTGGCGGACCTGCTGAACTCCGGTGAGAAGGTGATGCTGTTCGCCGGCGCGGGCGTGCGTGGCGCGCACGACGAGGTGATGGCGCTGGCGGAGAAGCTCGCCGCGCCGGTCGGGCACTCGCTCGGCGGCAAGGAGTGGATCCAGTACGACAACCCGTTCGACGTCGGCATGAGCGGCCTGCTGGGCTACGGCGCCTGCTATGACGCGATGCACGAAGCCGACCGGATCGTGCTGCTGGGCACGGACTTCCCGTACGACAACTTCCTCCCGCAGGCCCGGACGATCCAGCTCGACCACGACGCCTCGCGTCTCGGCCGGCGCACGCCGCTGGACCTGGCCGTGCACGGCGACGTGCGCGAGACGTTGCGCGCGCTGCTCCCGCTGCTGCGGCCCCGCACCGAACGCGGATTCCTCGACCGGATGCTGCGCGAGCACGTGCGGAAGCTGGAGAAGGTCGTCGGCGCGTACACGACGAAGATCGAGCACCGCCGCCCGATCCACCCGGAGTACGTCGCTTCGGTGCTCGACGAGGTCGCCGCCGACGACGCGGTGTTCACCGTCGACACGGGCATGGGCAACGTCTGGGCCGCGCGGTACCTGACGCCGAACGGCCGCCGTCGCGTGCTGGGTTCGTTCCGGCACGGCAGCATGGCGAACGCGCTGCCGCACGCGATCGGCGCCCAGCTGTCCCAGCCGGGGCGGCAGGTCGTGTCGCTGTCGGGCGACGGCGGGCTCGCGATGCTGATGGGCGACCTGCTGACGCTGCCGGCGTACGACGTGCCGGTGAAGGTGGTGGTGTTCAACAACGCCACGCTGGGCATGGTGAAGCTGGAGATGCTGGTCGACGGCCTCCCGGACTTCGGCACCGACCACGCCCCGGTGAACTTCGCGGCGATCGCGGCGGCCTGCGGCGTGTTCTCCGAGCGCGTCGAGGACCCGGCCGACGTGCGCGGCGCGCTGGAGAAGGCGTTCGCCCACCCCGGCCCGGCGGTGGTCGAGGTGGTGACCGACCCGAACGCGCTGTCGATCCCGCCGCGGATCACCGGGGACATGGTGCGCGGATTCGCGCTGGGCGCCACGAAGACGGTGCTCAACGGCGGTGTCGGCAAGATGGTCGACCTGGCGCGGGCCAACCTGCGCAACACCCCGCGGCCGTAGCCGGAGCGCCCCGCTTCCCGGAGGGATCAACGCTTCCGGAGGCACGCCGTCACACACGGTGGTGATCGACCACTCGTTCGGCTGCTGGGTGGCGGCGGGTCTTCCTCCTACCGTCGAAGGACTGCTCGCGGTTCCTTCGACGGAGGTGTGACCGGCGTGCTCGTGGCCCTCCAGCGAACCGGTGAAGACCGGCCGCTCCCACCGGCGGCGGAGCACGTGGTGGCGTTGCTGCGATCGTGGGGGCCGGGCCCGGAGCACCTGACGGGGCTGGCGCTGGCGGGCATCACGCTGCCGACCCGCCTCGGTCTTCGCTCCGTGGACGCGCTGGTGTTCACGAGGTGCGGAGTGGTGGTGATCGCGGCCCACGAGCCGGGTCCGGTGTCCTGGCCGGGCCCCGGCGACCGAACGGGAGCGGCAGTGGCGGCGGCGAGGGGAGCCCTCGCGGGTCACGAAGGCGGGCGGCATGTGACTGGTCTGGTCGCGGTGGTGCCGTCGGCGGAAGCACGAACCGGGTGGGGGCCGAGTAGTTCGGTGGAGGCCGGGCCGGTGGTGGGCCCGCAGGCGGGTGGGCCGGTGGATGGCTCCCAGGGGGCTGGGTCGGTTCCGGTCCCGCCCGCACGCGACCCGGAGCTGATACGGCATGCGCGAGAACCCGGGCCGGTCGAGGGCTCACGGGGGAGTGGGCCGGTGGCGGTCCCGCCCGCAAGCGACCTGGGGCCGTCCCGGCATGCGCGCGAACCCGGGCCGGTGGAGGGCGCGCAGGCGAGTAAGCCGGAGGCGGCCGGGCCGTCGGCCGAAGAAGGCCTTGCGCAGCAAGCCTTCCGGACCGCCCCGCCGCCCGGGCACTGGCCCGACCCGCCGCCGGTGCCCGGGGTCGCCGTCGTCCTCGCCGAACGCCGTGGCCTGCGGCGGATCATCGCGCAGCACAACCGGTGGCGGACCGTCTGGTCGGCCGATGACGTCCTCGACGCCTGCTATGCCCTTTCCCTCGCCCACCTCGCCCCGCCCCGCGCGGCCCTGATCGCCGACGGGTTCCCGGCGCGGCTTCCGGTGCTCGACCGGCTGCCGGAACTGCCGGCCGTGATCCCGGTGCTGCCGGAACCGCCGCCGTCACCACCGCCACCGCCGGCGGCCGAGGACGATCCCCTCCCGTGGACTCCGAGCGGGCGGGGGCTGGTCTTCCCGCGCCAGCGGCCGATCCGGCAAGTCCCGTGGGGCCTGCTCTTCGTGCTGATCATGCTCGTCACCGCCGGGGTGGTGGCCGCCGTGTTCGTCAACCAGGTCTTTCACGGCTCCTGATCTGCCACGGTTATTTCGCGTCAGCTACGCCATCTGCACCGTTTCCCCGGCGCGTCCGCTGGGCACCTCCCGGTAGACGTGAAAGGGGTTCACGATGCCGCGCACCCGAGCGCTTGTCCTTCTCGCCGTTCTCGTGGGTTCGTCGGTCACCGGCTGCAAGCTCGCCGACGGACTCGCCTCCGGCGGCTCCTTGACCCAAGCGCCCGGGACGGTCGCCGCCCCGCCGATCGCGCCCGCCGAGGCGCGCAACGAGCTCGGGGCGCTGCAGATCGCCGTGCGCGGCACCATGGACGGCTACAGCCGCGACGAGTTCCCGCACTGGGACAAGGTCGACGCGAACTGCGACGTCCGCGAGCAGGTGCTCAAGCGCGACGGCCAGGACGTCCAGACCGATGCGCAGTGCGCCGCGAAGTCGGGTACCTGGGTCAGCCCGTACGACGGCGAGACCTGGCACAAGGCGTCCGATGTGGACATCGATCACATGGTGCCGCTCGGGCAGGCCTGGATCAGCGGCGCCAAGAGCTGGACGCGCGAACGGCGCGAAGAGTTCGCGAACGACCTCGTCCGCCCGCAGCTGAGGGCGGTCACGGACAACCTCAACGAACAGAAGAGCGACAAGGCCCCGGACGCGTGGAAGCCGCCGCTGGTGTCGTTCTGGTGCGTCTACGCCACCGACTGGATCGTCGTGAAGCGCAACTACGGCCTGACGATCACCGTGCCGGAGAAGAAGGCCCTGGAAACCATGCTCGACCACTGCTAGTGTCGCGCGTCCGAAGTTCAGTGACAGCGGGCGCTCTTCCCGGATGTCAAACAACTTGCGACGCGCGACACTAGAACGAGCGGGCCGCCGCCACCGCCCGGCCGGCGTAGGACTGTCCGAACAGGACGGTATGCACCAGCAGCGGGAACAGCTGGTGCAGCCCGATCCGGTCGCGCCAGCCCTCCGCCAGCGGCGACGCCTCTTCGTAGGCCGCGACGACGCGCTCGAGGTGCGGGCAGCCGAACAGGTGCAGCATGGCCAGGTCCGTCTCGCGGTGCCCGCCGTGGGCGGCCGGGTCGATCAGCCACACCTCGCGCCCGTCCCACAGGACGTTGCCGTTCCAGAGGTCGCCGTGCAGCCGCGCGGGCCGCTCGGCCGAGGCCGGGATCCGCGTGCAGGCCCGCTCGAACAACGCCGCTTCGGACGGGCCGAACGTGCCCGCGTCCACCGCCAGCCGGACGTAGGGCAGCACGCGGTCGGCCGCGTACCAGGACGCCCAGTCATCCGACGGCACGTTGGCCATCGGCGCCCGGCCGATCCACGCCTCCGCCGGTCCGTCCGGCGGCGGAGCCCCGAACGCCGGAGCGCCCGCGGCGTGCAACCCGGCCAGCCCGCGGCCGAAACGTTCCGCCGCGGAGGCCGACGGGTGACCGGCGGGGACGCGATCGATCACCAGCCGGTCCCGGTCGTGGCTGCGCACGGTGGGTACCGGGACCGTGCCCGCCGCGGCCAGCCAGCGCAGGCCCGCCACTTCGGCCGCCGTCGCGCCGGGCGCGTGGCCCCGCTTGACCACCACCTCGCGGCCGTCTCCGGACTCGGTCATGTTCCGCACGGTACCGGCGCGCTACGGTGGGCGCCGGAGAACGAGGGGGACGACGGTGACGGTCCAGGTCCGGGAACTCGAACAGCTGCTCGGCAAGCTGGCGGAGGTCCAGCGCTCGGAGGCGCGCGACTACTCCTCGTTCAGCGTGCGCGGCAAGCGGTTCGGTTACTTCTGGCCGCGGACCAGGACCGTCGGCCTCAAGCAGACCGTGTCCGAGCAGCTGGCCCTGGTCTCGGAACGGCCGGACGTGTTCGAGGTGCAGTTCACCGCCGGCGGCTTCGGCTGGGTGGTCGTGTACCTCGACGGCGTCGACGCCGACGAACTCGCGGAGCTCCTCTACGAAGCCTGGCGGCTGTCGGCGCCGGAGGAGCTCGTCGCCGAGGTGCCCTTCACCAGGATCGCCCGGGCGTAGAGCAGGTCGAACCCCTGCCGCTGGGCGTTCTGCTGAGACTTCGACCCCGGTAGCGTGGTGACGATGGCGACGTCGCACCCCGCTGCGGTGGCCTCGGCGAGCCGGGTGCGCAGCAGGGCCGTCTGGATGCCGCGGCGGCGGTGGGCGGGCATGGTCGCGGCGCCGGCGAACTGAGCGATCCCGTCGGTGACCCGGAAGCTCGCGCCGCCGGCGAACTCGCCGTTCCGTTCCGCGGTGTACCGCCGGACCCCGGCCATGTCCCGCAGCGCGTTCACGATGATCTCGGGGGTGAAGTCTTCGTGGGAAGGCAGGCCTTCGGTGTCGGTGACCATCGAGGCGCCGGCGACGGCGGACAGCCAGGTTTCCAGCTCGTCCGCCCGGCATGGCCGGACCTCGCCGCCGGCGGCTTCCACCGGGCCGCCGAGGCGACGGCCGAGCACGTTCTCGTACGACTCCAGCCGGTAGCCGCGTGCGGTCAGGAACGTCCCGACGGTGGGATCGGCCAGGTGGCACAGCTCGACCTGCACCGGCGCGCCCAGCTCGGCGAAGGCATCCTCGACCTCGTCGAGGTCTTCGGGCGGGCCGGCGAAGCCGAGGCCGGCGACCTTGTTGAACGGCGAGTCCGCCTCGGCGAAGCTGGCGACGCCCCCTCCGAGCGGGCGCGCGAACCCGGTGGCGTCGCCCCGCCGGGTCCGGGCCGCGTCGCTGCACGCGGCGACGAACCGCGCTTCGGCCTGTTCGATCCTGGCCGCCAGCGCGGTGTCGCAAAAGAGCCGTTCCCCGTCCACCTCCCCACAGTGGCGGAAGCGGACGGGGAACTCCAACCGTTTTAGCCCTCCACGCGGTGCGAAGCCCAGAACGACGTCAGGTCGGTCGACCCGGCCGCCGCCTGCGCCGCGGCCTTGAACTCCGCCGTGGTCGACACGCCGTACCAGTGCGACTGGGCGTAGGACTTCAGCAGGTTCGCCATCGCCGTGTCGCCGATCAGCCGCCGCAGGTCGTGCAGGGTGCACTTGCCGTAGTTGTAGACCACCGTGGAGTACCGGGACGAGTGCGCGTCCCAGTAGGCCATCGAGTTGGTCAGCTTCTCCGCGCTCGACTGCCACGTGATGCCGCAGCCGCTGCCGGTGATCCCGCGGTAGAGGTCGGTGGCGTAGTCGGTGAAGCTCTCGTCGAGCCACGGCGAGTTGTACTCGTCGTCGCCGACGATCCCGTAGAACCACTGGTGCGCCAGTTCGTGCGGGAGTGCCGTGGTGGACACGAGGTCCATCACGAAGCCCGGGTACTCCATGCCGCCGAACCAGAAGTTGTTGTCCAGCACCACGTCCACTTCACCGTACGGGTAGTCGCCGAAGCGGCCCGAGTGGACGTCGATGGAGTCGGCGGCCAGGCTCAGCATCTGGTTGGCGCTGCTGGTGGAGATCCCGCCGGCCGAGTAGACGTTGACCCGCACGCCCTTGCCGGACGTCGTGCTGATCTTCGCGAACGGCCCGGCGCCCCAGGCGAAGTCCCGCACCTTCGGAGCCACGGCGTGCGTGGTGGTCGTGGTGCCGCTGGTCGTCTCGGTCGAGGTGCCGGTGGCCGGGGTCAGCAGCGACGTCGGGTGCACGAGCGTGACGTCGAAGTCGCTGATCACCGTGTAGAACGACTCGCCGTTGTTCGTGTACGGGTCGAGGTGCCAGCCCGCGCCGTCGCGGACGGCGAGCACCGGCAGCGCGTTGCCGATCATGTTGTACGCGCCGTCGTGGCCGAACCGGTCGGCGCCGCTGGGCACGACGATCTTCAGGTCGAACCCGATGGTCGCCGACTGGCCCTGGGCGAGCGGCGTGGGCAGCGTGATCTTCATGGCCGTGCAGTTCACGCTCAGCGCGGACGGCGTGCCGCCGGTGACGTTGGTGACGGTGATCGGGGTCGTCGGGCAGCTGCCGTGGTAGTTGTCCCAGAGCCGCAGGTACACCTCGGGCAGCGCGGTCGCCGAGCCGTTGGTGAAGCCGACGCTCTGGTGCCCGGTCCAGGTGTCGCCGGCGGTGTTCGAAGTCAGGTTCACCGTGTAGGCGGGGTTGATCGGCGTGCGCGTCGAGTCGGCGGGCGCGGCCGAGATCGTCCAGGTGAACGTGGCGCTGCCGCTGTTGCCGGCCGGGTCCTGCGCCGTCACGGTCACCGAAGAAGTCCCGGCGGTCGTCGGGGTGCCGGTGATCTTGCCCGTGCTCGCGCCGATCGCGAGGCCGGCGGGCAAGCCGGTGGCGCTGTAGGTGAGCGCGTCGCCCTGCGGGTCGCTCGCCTGGATCTGCAGCGACGCGGCCTGGCCGACGGCGCCGCTCTGGGCGCCCGGCGAGGTGACGACCGGCGACTGCGGGTTGCTCGTCCCGGTCGTGGTCAGCGAGATGTCGTCGAGGACGAAATTGGTGGCCAGGCTGGAATCCTCCGTGCCGGTGATCTTCAGCATCACGGTCTGGCCGAGGTAGCGGGAGACGTCGACGGTGCGCTGGACGTAGCCGGTGTTCTTGTCGAGGTTCGAGTAGCTGGCCAGGGTGTCCGTGCCCGCCTGGACCACCAGCTTGTCGTACTTGGTGCTGGTCGTCGTCTCCTTGGTGTCGATGTGCGACCACCACGAAAGCGTCGCCGACGCGCAGCCGGCGGGCAGCGTCAGCGACTGGGACAGGGTGTCGGTGTGCGTGCTGCCGGTGCCGTCCAGCCAGGCGATCATCGTCCCGCCGTGCGCGGGTTCCGCGGTGGTGGCGGCGGAGATGACGCCGCTGGTCTGGGTCCACGGCGTGGTGCCGCTCTCGAACCCGCCGTTGCCGACGATCTGGTCACCACAGCCCGCGGCGGCCTCGGCCGGCGCGGCGACGGCGACTGTGCCCAGCAGGCCGATGGCCACGCCGAGCGCAGCAGAAAGCACCCTCGATCTCATGGAGGTCGTCCTTTCCCGGCTCCGCCCGTGGGAGCCAGGAGAAGCGTCCTCTGCGGTCCGGATGGGCGGAACCCGCCAAGAGTCGGGTTCCGCGGGCTGCGCGCCCCTTTCGCCGGGTATGCGCGGAAACGTCCGGGTGTACGGATCTTGTACGGCGTCTTGCGAGGTTTGCGCTTCCGACAGGAGGAAGACATGGCCCCCAAGTTCAAGGCGCTCACCGTGGCCGTCGGCGCGCTGCTCGCGCTGGCCGGCAGCGGCGTCGCGCACGCCGCGCCGGCGTCGGTGACCGCCGACGCCACCGGCATGGAAGCGATCTTCAACAACCCGCCCGAGAACGGCGATCGCGACCACTCGATCGAAACGCGGCTGGTCCAGCTGACCGACGGCGCCCCGGCCGGGGCGGAGATCCACATCTCCCTCTTCAGCTGGACCCGGCCCGCGCTCGCCGAGGCGATCAAGGCCGCGCAGGCCCGGGGCGTCAAGGTGCGGATCGCGCTCGACGGCGCCGCGGACGACGACCCGGCCAACACGGCGATGCCGATCCTCAAGTCCGCCGGGCTGACCCAGCTGGTCTTCTGCGGCACCGGCGGCGACAACACCGGGTGCATCGCCCACGACGGCAGCCCGCACTCGATCAACCACGACAAGCTGTGGATGTTCTCCGAGACCGAGGGCAAGAAGGACGTCGTCGTCATCGGCTCGTACAACCTGACCACCGTGCAGGGCAACATGTTCAACAACGCGCTGCTGATCCACGGCGACCCCGACCTGTACGGCTTCTACCTCGGGCACGTGCGGAGGATGCTGGCGCAGAAGAAGGACAACGACTACTACGCCACCGCCGGCTACCACAAGACCTTGACCACCATGGTCACCAGCTACCTCTCGCCGCGCGCCGACTCGAAGGGCGGCACCTCGGAGGAGTTCGCCACCGACACGTGGGCGCAGCTGCTGAAGTACGTCACCAAGTACGAAGCGGGCTGTTCGCTCAACGTCGTGCAGGCCAACATCGCCGACTCGCGCACCCCGGTCGTCACCGAGCTGGTCCGCATCGCGAAGCTGGGCTGCAAGGTCCGGATCGTCTACGACGACCTGGGCACCGCGGCGCTGGCCGCCCTCAAGGGCAAGGCGAACGTGACGCTCAAGCGCTTCACCACGACCGCGAACGACCGTGAGATCACCGTGCACTCGAAGTACATGCTCTACACGGGCAACTACAGCGACAAGGGCGGCCGGGCGCTCGTCTTCACCGGCTCGCACAACGTCTCCGGCGCGGCCCTGCGCGACAACGACGAAATCCTGATCAAGGTGGAGAACGCCGCGATCAGCGCGGCCTACCAGGACAACTTCGGCACCATCCTGGCCCGCGCCAAGTGCTCGGCCCCGGCCACTTGCTGACGCTCAGCGGGCCAGGACGCGTGCCGCCCGGGTTTCCAAGGGCCGGTAGCCCGCCTGGGCGGCGAGCTTGACCGCCGCTTCGCCGTGGGTGCGCGCCACTTCGATTTCACCCACGGCGAGCGCCGCCTCGGCGAGACCGGTCAGCGCCGCGGCTTCGCACCACGTGAAGCTGGTCTCGCGGGCGATGTCCAGTGCCGCCGTCAGATGGGCGACGGAGTCGGCCGCGTGGTCCAGCCGGAGGCAGACTTCGCCGAGTGCGGCCAGCGCGGACGCTTCGGTGCCGCGGTCGCCGATGCGGCGGGTCAGTTCCACGGCGTCGGCCGCGTCGGCGAGGGCCCGGGTGGCGTCACCCGCCCGGGCCTCCAACACCGCGCGGCCGGACAGCGCCGCCGCTTCGCCGTACTGGTACCCGAGTTCGCGGTTGGCCGTCAGGGCTCGTTCGTAGAAGCCGGCCGCGTCGGCGTTCCCGAGATCGCGGTGGACGTGCCCGAGGTCGACCAGGAGCACGGCCACGCTGAACCGCGCGCCGTCGCGTTCGGCGATCTCCAGCGCGCGGCCGAAGTGGCCGAGCGCGGCGTCGAAGTCGCCGATCTGGCCGCAGGCGAACCCGAGGTTGGCCAGCGCCATCGTGATGGCCGGCATCGCCGTTTCTTCGCACAGCCGCAACGCTTCCAGGCTGCACGCGATCGCCTCGTGCGCGTCGCCGAGCCGCTGGTGCACGGCGCTGAGGTTGTTGAGCGCCGCGGCGCGCCCGGTGGGCCACTCCGCCGCCAGCCCGTCGTCGAGGATCGTCGTCAGGTGGGCGCGGGCTTCGGTGTAGCGGCCGCTGTTGACGCCGGCGAGCGCGATGGACAGCCGCATCGCCGCCTGCGCCTGCCGGTCGCCGTCGGCCTGGGCGGCGGTGAGCGCCGTCGTGGCCGTGTCGATCCACTCCGTGTGGTGGCCGCGGTGGTGGAAGAACGCCCGCAGGGCGTCGGCCAGGTGCCACGCGTACTCGCGCGGGCCGTGCGCCGCCGCGTGCTCGACGGCGGCGGCGAGGTTCGGCCACTCCGTGTCCAGCCAGGCCAGTGCGTCTTCGGTGCCGTCGAACGCCTTGTCCGGCTCGGGCCGGGGCAGCCGGAGGAAGTGCGGGATCAGCAGCCGGCCCGCCGCGTCGGCCGTCGTCAGGTAGTGGTCGAACAGCCGGCGCCGGGCCGCGTCTCCGTCGGCGGTGGTGTCGTCCGCCGCGACCCGCCCGCCCGCGTAGCTGCGCAGCAGGTCGTGGAAGCGGTAGCGGCCGGGCAGGTGCCGTTCGACGAGGTTGGCCGCGGCGAGGGCCTTGAGCTGCTGGCCCGCCCGGCCGTCGGCGACCGCGGCGAGCCGTGCGGCCACCGGCGCGGTGAACGTCTGGCCCGGCACCAGCGCGAGCCGCCGGAACAGCAGGCGGTGCTCGGCGGGCAGGGCCCGGTACGACACGGAGAACGCCGTCGTGACGGCGCTTTCTTCGGCGCCGTCGACGCTCAGCCCGGCGAGGGGATCGCCGCCGGCGAGTTCCCGTGCCAGCTCGGCGATGCCGGACACCTCGCCGGCGCCCAGGTTCGCCGCGGCCAGCCGCAGCGCCAGCGGCAGGTGCCCGCACAGCCGGGCCAGCTCCGCCGCCGCGGCCGGCTCGGCGGCGACCGCGGGCGGCCCGAGCACGGTTTCCAGCAACTGCCGGGAATCCTCGGCGGGCAGCACGGCCAGCGGCACCGCCCGCGCGCCGGTGCGGGCGATCAGATCGCCCAGCCGCTGGCGGCTGGTGACCAGCACCGTGCCCGACGGCGGCAGCAGCGGCGTCACCTGGGCGCTGTCGCGGGCGTTGTCGAGCAGGACGAGCACCTGCCGGTCGGCCAGCAGGGAACGCCACAGCGCCGTGCGGCCGTCCGGGTCCGGCGGGATCGCACGCGGGTCGGTGCCCAGCGCCCGCAGCAGCTGCGCGGCCGCGGCGGCCGGGGTGAGCGGCTCGTGGTCCGGGTCGAACCCGCGCAGGTCGAGGTAGAGCTGGCCGTCGGCGAACCGGTCGCGGACGCGGTGCGCCCAGCGGACGGCGAGCGCGGTCTTGCCGACGCCCGCGGTGCCGGTGACCACGCGGATGTCCGCTCCGGAACCGGGGCCCGCCGGCTCGTCGAGGCGGGCCAGCTCGGTGGCGCGGCCGGTGAAGCCGCGGACGTCGTGGGGGAGCTGGGCCGGGCGCACCGGCTCGGGCGGCGGCTCCGGTGCGGGGTCGAGCGCCGGGTCGGCGGCGAGGATCGCGGCTTCCAGGCGGGTCAGCTCGGGGGCGGGGTCGAGCCCGAGTTCGGTGGCGAGCCGGGCGCGCAGGCCGCGGAAGGCGGCGAGGGCGGCGTCGGTGCGGCCCTCGCGGTGCAGGGCGAGCATGAGCTGGCCGACGAACCGCTGCCGCAACGGGTGCGCGGCGACCAGGGTGGTCAGCTCGGCGAGCACGGCCCGCCCCCGGCCGAGCCGCAGCTGCGCGTCGAGGCGGTCTTCCAGCGCGCTCCAGCGGGCTTCGTTCAGCCCCGCGAGGAGGACGCCGGCGACGTCGGCGGACGCGGCACCGGCCAGGGCGTCGCCCCGCCACAGCGCGAGGGCCTGGCCGAACAGCTCGATGGCGGTCTCGTCACCGGCCGCGCGGGCCCGGCGGGCGAGCGCGGTGAAGCGGTGGGCGTCGACGGTGTCCGGGTCGGCGCGCAGGACGTACCCGTGCCCTTCGGTGACGAGTTCGGGGCCGCCCGCGGCGCGGAACACCGCGCGCAGCCGGGAGATCAGCGCCTGGACGGTGTTGCGCGCGCTGGCCGGGGGATCGTCGGGCCAGAGCAGGTCCACGAGCCGGTCGAGGGTGACGGGGTGGCCGGCGTCGAGGAGCAGGACGGCGAGGACCAGGCGCTGCTTGCGGGAGCCGAGATCGACCGGGGCGCCGTCCGCCGTCGCCTCGACGGCGCCGAGGACGCGGAACTTCACCCCGTCACCTCCGCTCGCGTTCACCCGATCGTGACCGGGCGTGCAAGCGTACTGCAAGCGTGGTGCAGGCCCGGTCCGCCATCCTGACGGGGCCGCGGACAGGCGCCCGACGATGCCCGCGGCCGGCTCGGCCGCCGGGATTCCGGCGGATTCGGCTGTTGTTGTTCCACGGGCGGTACGAGCTGGGGGTAGGACCACCACGGCGACCCCTCCACGGTCGCCGTGGTGGCCCTTGTTCCGGGTGCTCGTGCCGGGGTGGCTGCCCGGGGCAGCTTCCGCCTGGCGCGTTTGACCGGGTTCGACCGGCTTCGGTCCGCGCGCGGCGGCCGCCGGCGGAGCGCCCGGCCCATCCTCCCGCGAGCGGTGGTCGCGGACAGTGACCGCCGCGGCGCTCCGGTGGCGGCCCGACCCGGCTCGACGCAGAATGCGCGCATGCAGCCGACGGTCGTCCGGGTGGCGCGCCTGGCCGACCCGGCCGGGGCCGCCGACGGCGTCCGCGTGCTCGTCGAACGGCGCTGGCCCCGCGGCACCGCCCGAGCGGCGCTGGTCCTCGACGGCTGGTACCGCGGCCTGGCCCCCTCCGACGACCTGCGCACCTGGTACGGCCACGACCCCGAGCGGTTCGCGGAGTTCGCCGAGCGTTATCGAGCGGAGCTGCGCGAGCCGGATCGCGTGGCGGCCCTGGCCCGGCTGCGCGACCTGGCCGGAGACGGCCCGGTGACCCTGCTGACGGCGAGCGGATCCCCCTCGATCAGCCAGGCGGCCGTGCTGGCGGCGGTGCTCACCGGAGAGTGATCGGCGAGCATCCCGCGTGTTCGAAGGGGCGACACGTGTGATTGGACAGTCGACACGCGTGATTGAAGGGGCGACACGGTGAACGCGAGTGCTCAGGGGTGGGCCGCGTTCGCGGTCACCCGGACCGTGGCCGTGGCCGAGCCGAGCGTCTCGTGCCGGGCCGTCAGCGTCAGGGTCGACGGCGACCCCGCGAACGGCCGTAGCCACACCGCGGCCGCGCCGCCGGTCGCGCCGAAGTCGAGCGCCGGGTCCCCGATCAGCTCGGCCGGCCCGGTCAGCGTCAGCCGCACCTCGCCCGCCGTGGCCGCGCGCAGCGTCCCGAAGCGATCCACCGCCGCCACCACCACCCGGGTTGCGTCGCTGCCGTCCGCGCGCAGCTGCGGGTCGTCGGGCACGCAGCTGAGCACGTCCGTCGCCCGGTCGCCGCTGAATCGCCGGCTGACCACCAGCCGGTCGCCCACGTAGCCATCGATGCGCAGCTCCGGGCGCCGCCCCTTCGGCACCACCAGGTCCGCCGCGAACGGTGGGTACCGCAGGTGCGGGAAGTCCGGGCGACGGCTTCGGGCCTCGCCCGCCGGACGGTCGTCGAGGAACAGCAGCAGGCGGTCGCAGTTGGACCAGATCGTCGCCCCCGGCCCGGGGCCGGCCGGCTGGGCCGTGAAATCCCAGGCGAAGCCGGGCTCCACGACCGCCCGGGCCCGCGGGTCGGCCTGTGAGGCGTAGAAGGCCGCGGCCGGCTTGGGGATCCGGAAGATGTCCGACACGCCGGCGTACTTGGACCCGTCGATCGCCCGCTGCCAGCCCGACGGGTAGTCGAACGCGCACCAGGCGAGCAGCCCGCAGTAGCGGTCGTCGGCGGCGGCCAGGTCGTGGGCCTTGGCGTGCAGTTCCGCCTGCTGCTGCCGGACGTCCGGGGCGTCGGTCCGGCGGTACGCGCGGGCGCCGGCGAGCGTGCCGATCGTCTCGGTCACCAGGTACGGCACCCCCGGCCGCGGCGGGCGCAGCCGGAAGGGCGTCCCGCGCCGGGCGGTGTAGTCGTTGTAGGCCACGATTTCGACGTCGCTGCCGGCGTACCGCCCGAGCGTCGGACTGGCCAGCGCCCCACTGGTCGGCCGGGACGGGTCGAGCTGCCGGGCCAGCCGCCCGGTCCGCTGGTACATCGCGGTCGTGCCGTTGGCCTCGTTCACCCGCGTGCCCCAGACGACGATGCTCGGGTGGTTGCGGTCGCGCACCACCATCCCCTCGACGTCGGCCAGGTTCCGCCGCTGCCAGGCGTCGTCCCCGACGTGGCCCCAGCCCGGGATCTCCTCCCACACCAGCAGGCCCAGCTCGTCGCAGGCGTCGAGGAACGCGCTCGACTGCGGGTAGTGCGAGCAGCGGACCATGGTGCAGTTCAGCTCGCGGCGCAGGATTTCCGCGTCACGCCGCTGCACGCGGTCCGGCAGCGCGCCGCCGGCGAACGGGTACCACTGGTGGCGGTTGAGCCCGAACAGCTTGAGCCGCCGTCCGTTGAGGAAGAAGCCGTCGGTGGTGAACCGCGCGTCGCGGAACCCGGTCCGCACCACCCGCTGGTCGAGGGTGTGCTTCCCGGACTGGACCGTCACCACGACTTCGCAGAGCGCGGGGTCGTCGACGTCCCAGAGCCGCACCCCGCCGAGCCCGCCGACGTCGAATTCGACCGTCGTGCCGCGCACCGGCGCGCCGCCGCGCGAGAGTTCGCGGCCCGCTTGGAGCACCGACGCCGTCACCTCGCCCACGACGGGCACGTCGAGCGTGCACGTCAGGTGCAGCGACCGGCCGGGGGAGAGGACGTCGACGGGCCGCGCGAAGACGTCGGCCAGCCGGATCCGGGGCACCGCACCGACCGTGGCGGGGCGGTAGATCCCGGCCGGCTGGTAGAAGTCGATCAGCGCCGGCCCGCCGCGCGGCAGGTTGGGCGGCACATCGAGGGCCCACCGCCCGTCGACGACCACGGCCAGCACGTTGTCGCCCGCCACGACGTCCGGCAGCGCCACCTCGAAGGGCAGGTAGCCGCCTTCGTGGGTGGCGACGAGCCGGCCGTTGAGGTGCACCTCGGCGTTCGTCATGACGCCGTCGAAGCGGGCGGTGTGGCGTTCGGTCGTCGTCGCGGTGAAGTGCTTGCGGTAGATCCACCGGTCCTGCCAGGACGCCGGGTCCCACCCGGTCCACGAAAGCGGCGTGACGCAGTGGGGCAGCTGCACCGGCGAGAGGTCGATCTCGTCGAAGCCGAGCTCGGTGCAGCCGTCGTCGTACCGCCCGAACAGCCAGAAATCGCCCAGCCGCGGCGTTTCCGCCCCGGGTGCGGCGTGCCCGGCCGACCCGGCGACGACGCCGAGCAGCGCGGCCCCGCTCGCGGCCAGGAACCCGCGCCGGGACATGCCCGGGCTGCTGTGCGAGTCGGCCATCCACGACCTCCGTGCTCGGGCTCCACTGGGGTATCGCTCGTGACCGGTAAGACGTCACAAACGATCAGCGGGTTGCCCCGGGTGATCAGGCGCGGCAAGCGCTCTTCGCCACGAGGACCCGGTGCACCGCCTCCCGCACCCGCTCGGGAGGCAGCTCGCCCGCCGCCACGGCGGCCTCCAGCCGGTCCAGGACGGCGGGGACGTGTCCGCCGGACGACCACAGCGCCTGATCGGCGCCGGCCCGCAGGGCGAGCAGGGCCGCCTCGGGGAGCGGATGGGCCGCCGTGATCGCGCGCATGGCGCCGAGGTCATCGGTGACGGCCACGCCGGTGAAGTGGTACCCGTCCCGCAGCAGTCGGTACGCCGCCGCGCTCAGCGAGGCGGGCTGCCCGTCGGTCAGACCGGGCACCGCGAGGTGGCCGACCATGACCCCGGCGGCGCCGAACTCCGCCAATCGCTCATAGGGGAGCAGATCGGTCGCCGCCAGGCGGGGCAGCGGCGGGGTCTCCGGCAAGACGCGGTGGGAGTCGCCGCGGGCGTGACCATGCCCCGGGAAGTGCTTGAACACCGGCGTCACCCCGCTCTCGCGCAGGCCGGTGGCGAACGCGTACGCGTAGGCGGCCACCGCGGCCGGGGCCGAACCGTAGGACCGGTCGCCGATGACCGCGCCCGCGGGCTGGTCGCTGACGTCGAGAACCGGCGCGTAGTCGGTCGTCACGCCCCGCGCTCGCAGCGCGCGTCCCCGCCGGACGCCGAGCTCGCGCACCTGGTCCGGGTGCATCGCCGAGGCGGCCGTGCGAGCGCTCGGCAGGGGTCCGTCGAGCGCGTCGATGCGCTGGACACGTCCTCCCTCGTCGTCGACGGCCACCGAGACCGGCACCCCGGCGACCGCCTGGACCTGGGCCAACGCGCTGTCCCGGAGGACCGCGGTCGCGGTGCCGCCGACGAAGATCCCGCCGACCTGTTCGGTGCGCACCAGCCGGACGATGCCCGTGACGTCGTCGGCGTCCACGCCCACGACGACCAGCTGGGCGAGCTGGCGACGCAGGGACAGGCCGCCCAGCACGGCGGCGCAGCTTTCGGCCGGCTCTTTCGCCGCGCGAGCCGGGAGCGGGGGAATGCCTGTCTCCGAAAGGGGATCGGGCGATGGCCGGGAGACGGCCGCCACGAGCAGCGCGCCCACGACGGCCGCCGCGAGCAGGAACCTCGTCCGGCTCATCGGACCTTGGTGTTTCCTTCGTACCCGCCGGTGGACCGCAACCGCTTCGCGTAGCAGTCGTCCTTCGGCAGGTCGTTGCGGTCGCACCAGGCGTTCGCGTCGTCGGCCGTCCCGAACGGTTCGTCGTGCACCGTGACCCAGAAGTCGGGGTACTTGAAGCTGCTCCAGTCCGCGGTCCGGATCAGGCGGACGGAGGTGAAGCGGCTCCGGAGGCCGAGGTGGTCCTGGAGGATCGCGGGCGCGTCGTAGATGATCCCATCCGCGGGCAAGCCGACCTTTTTGGAGCTCAGCTGGGCCACCCAGTGGTCTTCCAGCGTGGCGCGGACGGCGGGCAGATCCGAATTCGCGTACTGGCGGAGCCGGTCGAGCGCGTCGCCCGAGTACACCGGAGCCGTCGAGGTTTCCGTCGTCGGTGTGTCCGGGTAGGTCTGATAGGTCGGCTGGTAACCGCCGGACCCGGAACCCACGCCGTTCACGCCGGCGGCGCTGTAGCCCGAAGACGACGAACCGCTCCCGGATCTGCCCGGGATCGCCAGGGCGACCACGAACCCGACCACCACCACGACGGCGGTGAACACCAAGGCGACCGACCGGTTGGCCCGCCGGGCAGCGAGCCGCCCCGTCACGTCCGTGGCCCGGCGCGGCACCGGCGGAGCCACGGACTCCGCCGATTCCGCGCAGGGGCACGAGCCGCCGGAAATCCGGCGGCGGCAACGGGAACAGAACGGCATGGCACACCTCGCCCTCACCGCGACCGGCACCGGCCGCGTGGTGTCACTATCGCCTTCTCTTCCGGAAATGTTGCAGCGATTTGTCGGGTTAATCGTTTTCTGACGATCTTTCGTTCGGGGCGACAAATATCTTTTTCCGGATTCGTAACATCGGCCGGCAATCGTGCGAACTGTGGTGGGCAGAGTGATTCGCCGCCGAGTACCGAGGGGTTCTGCCCGTGGAAAACAGCACCATGTCCCGCGCCGGTACCGCCCTGGCGGGCGGCGGCGGGTCCCCGTCGCCGCCCGGAAGCCGGTCCGAGCCGATGGCCGAGCCGGTGCTGGACGAACTGGCGGCCGCGGTGTGCCGGCTGCGCGCGGTCGCGGACCACGACGAAGAACAGCTCGCCGGCCGGTTTCGCGGCAGCTTGGCGCAGCAGGAAATCGGTCTGCTCGAGGATCCGGATTCCTTTCTGCTTCTCGCGCGGTGCTGCTTGATCCGGTTGAGCCCGCGCTTGCGGTCCACGCCGACCGCGGACCTGCCCGGTGAGCTCCGGCGAGCGCTGGCCGGTGCCGGCGACGAGACGCCGGCGGTGCTCGCCGCGGCCGACCGGCTCGGTGTCTTCGTCGCCGCGGTCACCGACGACCTCCGGTCCGGTGCCTACGAGGGCGACCCGCAGTCGGTCGTGCTCTCCGCGCTGGCGTTCAACGCGCCGGAGTCACTGTGGCCGCTGATCGAGCGCCGGTCCGGCAATCCCGCCAGGAAGGTGGACGGCACCGATCCCAACGCCGTCGTCACGGCGATCGCCCAGGCACAGGACGAGCTCGCCGCGGAAGCCGCCCGGGCCGCGAACGCCTACGCCGGGCTGCGTGACGGTGCGGAGACGTTGCGGGCCGAACTGCCGGAGGGTGAGCTCGGCCGCAGCGCGAGCCTCCTGGCCTCGCTCGACATCGACGCGGACGGGATGCGCGAGCTCATCGCCGTCCGCGCGGAGTACGCGCGCAGTCCACTGTGGAAGAAGTTCATCATCGGCAATCCGGCGGCCTTGATCGCGGAGGAAGCCGCGGATCTGCTGGCGCACTGGCAGAAGCACGTCATCGCGGCGCGTGAGGCCGCGAAGCGGGCGAAGAAAGCACGTGCCGAGGAAGTCGGCTCGCTGCGGCCCCTCGCGCGCACGTTCACCGAGCCGGTGTCCCCGTATTCCGCCTTCTGGCCCGAGTCCGTGCGGCAGCTCGACGGCTACCGGCGGACCGAACCACCGGTGGCCGCCGAGCTGGGGAACCTGCGTGCCCCGCACCACCTCTGGACGTTCGACCCGCTGCCCGGTGAGCGCTGGGCCCGGCTGCCGTACCTGGACTACGTCTACCAAAGCATCGCCTTCCTGACCGACCAGCGGAACCTGCCCTACGAGAACGCCTGCCGCGCCGTCACGGGGATCGTGCTCGACCAGATGTCCCGCGCTCTGCCCGGCCGGCTGACGCTGACCTGGATCGACCCCCGGGGCCGGGGGCAGAGCGCGGGCCCGCTGCTGTCGCTGCTCGAACTCGGCAAGCAGCTGATCGGGGACGCCGTCTGGGCCGAGCCCGACGACATCGCCTCGGCGCTGCGGCGGGTGAGCGACCGGATGGCGCAGCTCGAGCAGCGGGCGCTCAAGGACACCTTCCCGAACCTCGACGCCTACAACGCCGCCGCCGGTCAGCTCGCCGAACCGAACCACGTCGTGGTGGTGACCGGCTACCCGCAGGGCTTCTCCGAAGACTCGGCCCAGCGGCTGCGGCAGATCATCGAGGGCGGCGCCCGCCTCGGCATTTCGGTGCTCGTGGTCGCGGACGAGGCGCTCTCCCACGCCTACTGGCTCGACGACGGGCCGGGGCACTACCCGGTCATGCGGGTCCGCGGCACCGCACCGGCGTCGGCACCGTGGTGGAACACCCAGTTGCTGCGACCGCACACGTTCGTGCTGGGAGCCGAGGAGCGCATGCACGCGTCGCTGGCGCTCGGCCAGGAGCTGCGGTGGGTGCCGTGCGATCCGCTGGTGTTCACGCCGGAAGCGGCCAACGCGATCGTCGCCGGGTACGCGGCGGCGACCGAATCGGCGGCGGAGGTCAAGATCGACGCGGCCACCCTGGTCGAGCCGGGCACCGGTGCCGACACCACGAAGAGCGTCGACATCCCCCTCGGCCTGCAGGGCCGCCGTGAAGTCCTGAACCTGCGGCTCGGGCACAAGCTGTCCCAGAACGTGCTGGTGGGCGGTCTCCCGGGGTCGGGCAAGTCGACGTTGTTCCACACGCTGATCGTCAACGCCGTCCGTCGGTACGACCCCGGCGAGCTGGAGCTGTACTTGCTCGACTTCAAGCAGGGGGTCGAGTTCCAGCCCTACGCCGACGGCGCGCTTCCGCACGCCCGGGTGGTCGCGGTCCAGAGTGAGCGCGATTTCGGCCTCTCGGTGCTGCGCGACCTGCGCGCCGAAATCGACCGGCGGGCCGAGCTGCTCCGGGGTCCGCAGGGCGCCGGCGCCGACGGGCTCACCGAATACCGCGAGCGGACCGGCAAGGAGCTGCCGCGCATCGTCGTCGTGGTCGACGAGTTCCAGGTGCTCTTCGCCGAGGACGACCGGGTCGCGCACGAGTGTGCGCAGCTGCTGGACCACGTCGTGCGGCAGGGTCGCGCGTTCGGCGTGCACACGGTCCTGGGCACCCAGACCCTGCGGGGGCACGGCGCGATGGGCCTGCTGCGCGGGACGCTCGACCAGGTCGCCGTCCGGATCGTGCTCAAGACCAGCGAGACGGACTCGCGCCTGTTCCTCAGCGACGAGAACGCCGCCGGGGCGAGGCTGACGCGGCCGGGCCAGGCCATCTTCAACGACGGCGGCGGCCGCCCGGAGAGCAACGTCGAGTTCCAGGTCGCCCACACCGAGGACGCCGCACGCGACGCCGTCATCGCCGAAGCCCGCGAGTCCGCCGACCGGGCCGGGTTCACCCGGGCACCGCGGGTGTTCGACGGCACCAAGCCGGTCGAGGTCGGCCAGGACGACCGTGTCACCGCACTCGTCGAAGGGACGGCGCGGGTCGACGGCAAGCGGCTCTGGCTGCACCTCGGCCTCCCGGTGGCGATCAAGGGGTCCGGCGGAGTCGGGCTGCGCCGCGCGGGCGGGGCGAACCTGCTGATCGTGCACCGGGAACCGGGGCAGGCGGTCGGCGCGCTGGCCGTGGCGCTGGCCACCGCCCGCTTGTCCACTGTGGAGCCGCTGCGGATCGTCGGGCTGGAAAGCCTGGGGCAGGACGACGAGGAGCACGAGAAGCTCCGGCACGTCCTCGAGATCGGTGACAACGCCACGTGCGTGGGTCACGGCAAGATCGGCGCGGCCCTCGCCGAACTCGCGGCGGAGGTACGGCGGCGGCTGGAGGAGGAACGCAGCGGCGAGCGGACCATCGTCGTCCTGAACGCGCTCCAGCGGGCCCGCGTCCTCGGCGACGAGAACAGCTACGGCGAAGAGGGCTCACCTCGCGCCGACCTGCTGACGATTCTCGCCGAAGGACCCGACTACGGCATCCACGCCGTGGTGCTGACGGAGTCGGTGGAAGCGGTCGACCGGCGGCTCGGGCACGGCGGCCTCGGCCAGTTCGGGGCGCGGGTCGTCGGGCAGTGCTCGGTGGATGCGTCGCAGCGCGTCATCGGTACCGGCGCGGCCGGGAAGCTCGGCGAGCACTACGTGATCCTGCACGAACCGGACGACGACCGGACGGAGACGCTGCGGCTGTTCCCGCGGCCGGACGACTCGTGGCGTGCGGCGGCCGCCGACGCGGCGGCCCGGCGGACGGTGGCCCGATGAGCTACCAGGGGTTCGATCCGGACGAAGTCGACCGCGCGGCGCACTCGCTGGGCCAGTCGCGGGACCAGATCCAGCAGCAGGCCAGGCAGGTCCGGTCCTGCCTGCGGAACATCAACCGGTTCCAGGGGAGTGCGGCCGACAAGTCGCGGGCGGCGGCCGACCAGGTGGCGAAGCGGCTGGACCAGGACGTTCGCGAACTGGACCAGCTGATCCAGGCGCTGAAGTCGCTGGCGGCCCAGGCCCGCCTGCTGAACCGGTGAGCCGGTTCGCCGGCGATCCCGACCAGCTGCCGCCGGTCGGCGCCGCGTTGCTGCGCTACGGCGAGCAGCTGGCCCGGCACCGGCTCGCCGTGGAGCGGGGGTGCGCGGACGTCTCACGCGCCGCCGACGCGGTGGTGGTGCGGCTCGAAGGGAGGCTGCGGGCGGCCGAGGCCCGGCTCGCCGCGGTCGATCCCGAAGACGACGGCGCATTGGCGGTGGCCCGGCGCGAGGTCGAGCTCGCGACGACGAATCGCGACACCGGCCTGGAGCAGCGCTGGCGGATCGAGCGGACGGTCGCAGATCTGCGGGCCCGGACCGGACCTCGGCTGCTCGGCGCGATCCGGACCACCGAGCAGGGGCGGGTGCGGATCCTGGCCCTGTGGCGGCAGGTGGATCGTGCGGTGGCCGCGTTCGAGGCGGCGGTGTCGCGCTGTCTCGGCCGGACCACGTCCCCGGTGGGCGGGGTGCCCGCACCGGCCGCCTCTTCCGGGGCCGCGATGCCCGGCACCACCGGAGCGGCCGCGGGCGCGCCCTTGCCGTCGATCGGGCCGGGCCGGCACCGCCTCGTCCCCGTCGAGTTCATCGACGACTCCGACTCGGGCGTGCGGAGCGCGGCCGACTTCCGGAAGGTGGAAATGCGGGTGGTCCGGGAAGGGCTCCGGAAACTGCAAACCGAGATCATCCCCGCCGTGCGCTCCGGAGCCGGGCTCGCGGAGATGCGCGAGCTCGATGCGCGCGCCGGGCTCACCGGTGCGCCCGCCTCGTACGAGAGAACCTACGAAGCCTTCTTCGGTGACACCGCGGTGAAGCTGAGCCGGGGCGCCGACGGGCGGTACACGGTGCGCAACGGCTATCACCGCATCTGGCTGGCCAAGCAGGCGGGCTTCGACACGTTGCCCGCCGACGTGGGGGAGGACCGGTGAACGTCCTGGCCGGGCTGATGACCGCGGTGCAGCGGGACCACCAGGTGTTCCGGGCGGCGACCCGCTCGCTCATGGCGACCTGGCGCGACCCGCACGCCGAGCGCTTCGAGCGCGAAGTCCTGGCCGCGCTGGACCAGGACAGCGCCTCGACGCTGGATGCACTGCGTGAAGCGGAGAGCGAACTGGCCCGGGCCGAGCAGGCGCTGCGCGGGGCCGGGGAGTCCCTGCTGCGCTGACGGCGGGCGGCCGGTCAGCGCAGGGTCGAGGCGCGGACCACCAGCTCCGGGGTGAACACGACCTTCCGGTGTTCGTGGCCGGTTTCGGTCGCTTCCGCCAGCAGCAGCTCGACGGCCGTGCGGCCCAGGCGCCGCCGTGGCTGGCGGACCGAGGTCAGCGGGACCGCGGCCGCCGCGGCGAACTCGATGTCGTCGTAGCCGACGATCGCCAGGTCGTCCGGGACGCTCATGCGCAGGTTCGCGCACGTCTGCAGCAGGCCGAGGGCGACCAGGTCGTTGGCGCAGAACGCGGCGGTCGGGCGGACCGACGCCGGCAGCCCCGCCAGCCGCTCGCCCGCGCCGCGGCCGTCGGCCACCGTCAGCGCCGTCGTCGTCAGGTCGACGAGGTGGTCCGGGCCGAGCCCGGCGGCCGCCAGGGCCCGCAGGGCGCCGAGCCGCCGGTCGCGGACCTGGCCGACGGTCGTGTGGTTGCCGATGAAAGCGATCCGCTCGTGGCCCTGTTCGACCAGGTGCCGCACGGCGATCTCGCCGCCGTAGACGTCGTCGACCGCGACCGAACAGTGCGTGGTGCCTTCGGGTGTTCGGTCGACGACCACCACCGGCGTGCCGCGGCGGGCGATCTCGCCCAGCAGCGGGGCGTCCGGGTCGACCGGCGTGATGAGGACGCCCTGGACGCGCTGCTGTTCGAGGCGCCCGAGGTAGGCGGCCTCGCGCGAGGGCTGGTGCGCGCTGTTGCAGAGGAAGAGGGAAAGACCGCCCTCGCCGGCGGCGTCCGCGGCGTCCTCCATACCGGCCGCGACGTCGGTGAAGAACGGGTTGCTGCCGTCGAGCATGACGTAGGCCAGCACCCGGCTGCGCCCGGCCCGCAGCTGCCGCGCGGATTCGTTGCGCACGAAGCGGAGTTCGGCCATCGCGGCTTCGACCTTGGCCCGGGTCGCCGGACTGACCCGATCGGGCCGGTTGAGCACGTTGGACACCGTGCCGAGGGAGACGCCGGCGACCGCCGCGACCTCCTTGATGCCCGGCGTGCGCGGCTCGGCACCCGGCTCCCTGACCACCATCCATCCCCCCTCTTCGTCCCGGCCGTTGAAACGTAACATCACCGCGAAGTACCCGGTGGAGAAGCCGTTTGGCCACGGCTGAGCCGATGCATTGACTTCTCGTTCCGCCGCATAGTAGCTTCACCGCACCAGATTTGTGAAACCTTTCAATCCGGAGGTCGCGATGACGCGGCAGGACCCGGGCCCGGCCCCTCTGCTGGAGGTGCGCGGCGTGACGAAGTCGTTCGGCGCGGTCGCGGCCGTCGCCGGCGTGAGCTTCGGTTTGCACGCCGGGGAGGCCCACGCGCTGGTCGGGGAGAACGGCGCCGGCAAATCCACGATCGTCAAGATGCTGGCGGGGGTGCACAAACCCGACGATGGCACGCTGCTGCTCGACGGCGAGGCGAGGGAGTTCGGCTCGCCCGCCGACGCGAAGGCGGCCGGCATCGCGGTCATCTACCAGGAGCCCACGCTGTTCCCGGACCTCAGCGTCGCGGAGAACATCGTGATGGGGCGCCACCCGCGCAAGAGCCTCGGCCGGATCGACCGGGCGGCCATCCGCGCCGAGGCCGAACGGCTCTTCGCCCGCCTCGGCGTCCGGATCGACCCCGCCCGGCCCGCCAGGGGGTTGTCGATCGCCGACCAGCAGATCGTCGAAATCGCCAAGGCGCTGAGCGCCGACGCCCGGGTGCTGGTGATGGACGAGCCGACCGCCGCACTGACCCAGATCGAGGTCGAGCGGCTGTTCACCGTCGCGCGGGCGCTGCGCCAGGAAGGCGCGGCGATCATGTTCATCTCCCACCGCTTCGAGGAGATCACCCAGCTCTGCCAGCGCGTGACGATCATGCGCGACGGGCGGCACGTCTCCACCGACGCGCTCGAGGACGTCACCGTCGACGAGATGGTGAAGCGCATGGTCGGCCGCGACCTGGACGCGCTGTTCCCCAAGCAGGACGTCGAACCCGGCGCGGTCGTGCTGGAGGTCGCGGGCCTCGCCCGGGAAGGCGTGTTCCGCGACATCTCGTTCTCCGTGCGCGCCGGGGAGATCGTCGCGTTCGCCGGGCTGGTCGGCTCCGGCCGCTCGGAGGTCGTCCAGGCCGTCTTCGGCGTCGACGAGCGGGACGCGGGAGTGGTGAAGGTGAGCGGCAAGAAGCTCAAGCCGCACTCGTCGCGGGCCGCGATGGCCGCCGGGATGGCCCTCGTTCCCGAGGACCGGCGCCAGCAGGGCCTGATCATGGACCTCTCGATCGAGCGGAACGTGACGTTGCCGCGTTCGCGCGCGCTCGCGAAGTTCGGCTTCCTGACCGGCGCGAACGAGCGCCGGGAAGCCCGGCGCTGGACGGAACGGCTGCGCACCAAGTACCGCCGCCTCGGCGACCCCGTCGGCACGCTCTCGGGCGGCAACCAGCAGAAGGTCGTGCTGGCCAAGTGGCTGGCGATGGCGCCGAAGGTGCTGATCGTCGACGAGCCGACGCGCGGCATCGACGTCGGCACGAAGGCCGAGGTCCACCGGCTGATGTCCTCGCTGGCCGCCGAAGGCGTCGCGATCGTGATGGTGTCCTCGGAACTGCCGGAGGTGCTCGGCATGGCCGACCGCGTGCTGGTGATGCGGGAGGGCCGGATCGTGGCCGAGCTCCCGCGCGCCGAGGCGACCGAGGACTCGGTGATGTTCGCCGCGATGGGCCAGGGGGCCGCCGCATGACCGTGACCGAGGAGGCCCGCGTGACGAAGGAACCGGCCGTCCACTCGCGACGGTCGTGGACCGCGAACGTGCTGAAGGCCCGTGAATCCGGCATCGTGCTCGCCCTGATCGTCCTGGTCGCGTTCACCGCGACGCAGAACTCACGGTTCCTGTCCGGGCAGAGCATCCGCGACATCCTGCTGGGCACGGCGATCCTGGCCGTGCTCGCCGTCGGGCAGGCGATCGTGATGATCACCCGCAACATCGACCTCTCGGTCGGTTCGGTGCTCGGCCTGTCCGCGTTCGCCGTGGGCACGCTGATGAAGGACCACCCGGGCCTGCCCGTGCTCGCCGCCATCCTGGTGGGGCTCGTCGTCGGCGCGGTCTGCGGGCTGCTCAACGGCGCCCTGGTGCGCTTCGGCCAGGTGCCCGCGCTGGTCGTCACCCTCGGCACGCTCTACGCCTACCGCGGCGTCAGCTACTTCTGGGCCGGCGGCCAGCAGATCAACGCCGACAAGCTGCCGGCGTCCTTCCTGGACTTCGGCACCGCGTCGGTGCTCGGCGTGCCGTGGCTGGTCCTCATCGCGGTGCTGGTCCTGGTCGCCGCCGGGATCGTGCTGCGCAGCTACCGCGCCGGGCGCGAGCTGTACGCGATGGGGTCGAGTCCGCAGGCCGCGCAGCTGGCCGGTATCCGGGTCGGCCGCAACACCATCGCGGCGTTCCTGGTCAGCGGCGCCCTCGCGGGCCTGGCCGGTGTCCTGTTCGCCGCCCGGTTCGGCACGGTGGACGCGGCCGCCGGGACCGGCTACGAGCTCAACGTCGTCGCCGCGGCCGTCGTCGGCGGGGTGGCGGTGTTCGGCGGCAGCGGCTCGGTCTGGGGCGCGGGCCTCGGCGCGCTGCTGCTGACCGTCATCGGCAGCGCCCTGGCGGTGCTCGACATCAACCAGTTCTGGCAGCAGGCGATCGTCGGCGCGCTGATCCTGCTCGCCATCGGCGCCGACCGGCTCGTCGCGGTGCGCGTCGCCAAGGCACTGAAGAAGAGGGATTCCCATGTCTGACCAGGGAAACCGGCTCGGCCGGCTGCTCAGCTGGGACGCCGCCGTCGTGCTCGTGACGGTCGTGGTCCTGATCGTCGCCTCCGGGGCGGTCGAGAACTTCGGCACCAGCCGCAACTTCACCTTCCTGCTGCTCGACCTGCTCCCGATCGCGCTGGTCGCGCTGCCGATGACGTTCATCATCGTCACCGGCGAGATCGACCTGTCGGTGGCGAGCACCCTCGGCCTGACGTCGGCGGTGATGGGCTCGCTGTGGAACGCCGGCCTGACGATCGAGGCGATCATCCCGCTCTGCATCGTGCTCGGCGCGGTCCTCGGCGCGCTGAACGGCTTCTTCGTCACCGTGCTGAAGCTCCCGTCCCTCGCCGTCACGATCGGCACGCTCGCCCTCTATCGCGGCCTGGCCTTCGTGGTGCTGGGCGACAGCGCGGTCGCCGACTTCCCGCGCGCCTACACGAGCTGGGTCACCGGGACCATCGGCGACGGCCCGATCCCGAACGTCCTGATCCCGCTGCTCGTCGCCGCGCTGATCTTCGGCGTCGTGCTGCACGCGACGCCGATCGGCCGCGGGGTGTTCGCCGCGGGCGCGGGGGAGCAGGCGGCCCGGTTCGCCGGCATCCGCACCGGGCGGCTCAAGTTCTGGCTGTACGTCGTGAGCGGCGCGGTCGCGGGCCTGGCCGGGGTGCTGTGGACCCTGCGGTACTCCAGCGCCCGCGCCGACAACGGGTTCGGTCTCGAACTGGCCGTCGTGGCCGCCGTCCTGCTCGGCGGCGTGTCCATCTTCGGCGGAAAGGGCACGCTGCCCGGCGTGCTTGCCGGAGTGGTCCTGCTGGCTTCGCTGCAGAACGCGCTGCGCCTGCAGGACGTCTCGAACGAGGCGCTCAACATCGTGACCGGCGTGCTCCTGATCGTGTCGGTCCTGCTCCCCAACATCGTGACTTCGGCCCGCACGGCAGTGCGTCGCCGTAGGCAAGCGGTAACTCCGGAAAGGTGACGAAGATGTCCCGACGGTTCCTCACCGGCGCAGTGTCGGCCGGGCTGGTGCTGGTCCTGGCCGCGTGCAGCGGTACGACCAAGAACGACAACGCCGGCTCCGGCGGGCAGCAGTCCACCGCCGCGGCGAACCCGAACGCCGCGGCCAAGGAGGGCGTCAAGATGGCGTTCCTGCCCAAGCAGCTCAACAACCCCTACAGCGACATCGAGGTCAGCGGCGGCAAGGCGGCCCTCGGTGAGCTGAAGGGCGAGTACAAGCTGGTCGGGCCGAACGACGCCAGCGCGTCGTCGCAGGTCAGCTACATCAACACGCTGATCCAGCAGCAGCAGGACGTCATCGGCATCGCCGCGAACGACCCGAACGCCGTGTGCCCGTCGCTCAACCAGGCGCGCGGCGCCGGCATCAAGGTCGTCGCGTTCGACTCCGACGCCGCCAAGGACTGCCGCGACGTCTTCATCAACCAGGCCACCACCCAGGGCATCGGCGAGGCGCTGGCCAAGCAGGCGAAGGACCTCTCCGGCGGCTCGGGCGAGATCGCGGTGCTGTCCGCGACGCCGAACGCCACCAACCAGAACGCCTGGATCGAGGTTCTGAAGAAGGAACTGGCCAAGCCGGAGTACGCGAACCTGAAGCTGGACAAGATCGCCTACGGCAACGACGACGACCAGAAGTCGTTCCAGGAGGCCCAGGGCCTGCTGCAGTCGTTCCCGAACCTCAAGGTGATCGTCTCGCCGACCACCGTGGGCATCGCGGCCGCCGCGCGGTACGTCAGCTCGTCGAGCTACAAGGGCAAGGTCGCGGTCACCGGCCTCGGCACGCCGAACCAGATGCGCGCCTTCGTCAAGGACGGCACGGTGAAGCAGTTCGCGCTGTGGAACCCGGCCGACATCGGCTACCTCGCCGCGTACGCGGGTGTCGCGCTCAAGTCGGGTCAGATCACCGGCAAGCAGGGCGAGAAGTTCAAGGCGGGCAAGCTCGGCGACTACACGATCGGCGAAAACGGCGAGATCGTCCTCGGCCCGCCGACGACGTTCGACGCGAACAACATCGACAAGTTCAACTTCTGAGATTCCCGGCCGGGTCGCGACGGGCGGCCCGGCCGGGTCCCACCAAGGACGGACTGTGCCCCGATACTGCTTCTGCCTGCAGGTCAAGCCCGGCCGGCTGGCCGAGTACGCCGAGCGCCACCGCGCCGTCTGGCCGGAGATGCGGCAGGCCCTGCACGACACCGGCTGGCGCAACTACTCGCTCTTCCTGCGCGAGGACGGCCTCCTGATCGGTTACGTCGAGGCGGACGACCTCGCCGCCGCGCAGGCGGCGATGGCCGAGACCGAGGTCAACGCGCGCTGGCAGGCGGAGATGGCGGAGTTCTTCACCGGCCTCGACGGCGGTCCGCCGGACGAGGGCTTCCAGCTCCTCGACGAGGTCTTCCACCTCGAACCCCCAACCGTCGCGGAAGGACAGTGATCGCCGTGGGCGACTTGACGGCCGTGAAGCAGGCCTTGCGGGCCCAGCGCATCGAGACGCCGTCGTGGGCGTACGCGAACTCGGGCACCCGGTTCAAGGTGTTCCCGCAGCCCGGTGTCCCGCGGACGCCGGAGGAGAAGATCGCCGACGCCGCGGTGGTGCACCGGCTCACCGGGGTCGCGCCGAGCGTGGCGCTGCACATCCCGTGGGACAAGGTCGGCGACTACGCCGCCCTGACCGCGTACGCGCGGGACCTCGGTGTCGAGATCGGCGCGATCAACACCAACGTCTTCCAGGACGAGGACTACAAGCTCGGCTCGGTGACCAACCCCGACCCGGGCATCCGCCGCAAGGCGACCGACCACCTCCTGGAAGCCATCGACATCATGGACGCGACGGGCTCGCGCGACCTGAAGCTGTGGTTCTCCGACGGCATCAACTACCCCGGCCAGGACGACATCCGGGACCGGCAGGACCGGCTCGCGGCGGCGCTTCGCGAGACGTACGAGCGGCTCGGGGACCACCAGCGGATGCTGCTGGAGTACAAGCTGTTCGAGCCGGCGTTCTACGCCACCGACGTCCCGGACTGGGGCACGTCCTACGCCCACTGCATCGAGCTGGGGGAGCGGGCGACGGTGTGCATCGACACCGGTCACCACGCGCCCGGGACGAACATCGAGTTCATCGTCGCGTTCCTGCTGCGCGCGGGGAAGCTCGGTGCGTTCGACTTCAACTCGCGGTTCTACGCCGACGACGACCTGATGGTCGGGGCGGCGGACCCGTTCCAGCTGTTCCGGATCATGTACGAGATCGTGCGGGCGGACGCGTTGGACCCGGCCTACGGGATCGCGTTCATGCTCGACCAGTGCCACAACATCGAGGCGAAGATCCCGGCGATCATCCGGTCGGTGATGAACGTCCAGGAGGCCACGGCCAAGGCGCTGCTGGTGGACCGCACCGCACTGCGCGCCGCGCAGCAGTCGGGTGACGTGCTCGCCGCGAACGCCGTGCTGATGGACGCCTACAACACCGACGTCCGGCCGCTGCTGGCCGACCTGCGCACCGAAGCCGGGCTCGACCCGGACCCGATCGCGGCCTACCACCGCAGCGGGTACCAGGAGAAGATCGTGGCCGAGCGCGCCGGCGGCACGCAGGCCGGATGGGGAGCATGAGGATGACCGTGCCGGAGCAGCTCATCGCGCGCAGCAACGCGCTCGGGGCCGACCCGCGCAACACCAACTACGCCGGCGGCAACACCTCCGCCAAGGGCGCGGTGACCGACCCGGTCACCGGCTCGCCCACCGACGTCCTGTGGGTCAAGGGCTCCGGCGGCGACCTCGGCACGCTGACCGAGGCCGGGCTGGCGGTGCTGCGGCTCGACCGGCTGCGCGCCCTGGTGGACGTCTACCCGGGCGTCGAGCGCGAGGACGAGATGGTCGCCGCGTTCGACTACTGCCTGCACGGCCGGGGCGGCGCGGCGCCGTCGATCGACACGGCGATGCACGGTCTCGTCGAGGCCGCGCACGTCGACCACCTGCACCCCGACTCGGGCATCGCGCTGGCCACCGCGGCCGACGGCCCGGCGCTGACCAAGGAGTGCTTCGGCGACCGGGTCGCCTGGGTGGACTGGCGGCGGCCGGGGTTCCAGCTCGGTCTGGACATCGCTGCGGTCAAGGCGGCTAACCCGCAGGCCATCGGCGTGATCCTCGGCGGCCACGGCATCACGGCGTGGGGCGCCACCTCGGAAGAGTGCCAGCGGAACTCCCTGGAGATCATCCGGACGGCAGAGGAATTCCTCGCCTCGCGGGGTGCTCCGGAGCCGTTCGGGCCGGTCGTCCCCGGGTTCGAGGCGCTGCCCGACGCCGAGCGGCACGCCCGCGCGGCCGCATTGGCGCCGGTGATCCGCGGGCTCGCCTCGACCGACCAGCGGCAGGTCGGCCACTACACCGACAGCGACGTCGTGCTCGAGTTCCTCGCCCGCGAGAAGCTCCAGCCGCTCGCCGCGCTGGGCACGTCGTGCCCGGACCACTTCCTGCGCACCAAGGTCCGCCCCTTGGTCGTGGACCTTCCGGCGACCGCGCCGCTGGACGACGTCGTCGCGCGGTTGAAGGAACTGCACGCGGAGTACCGCGACGCCTACCGCGGCTATTACGAACGGCACGCCGAGGCCGGCTCGCCCGCCATGCGTGGCGCCGACCCGGCGATCGTGCTGGTGCCCGGCGTCGGGATGTTCTCCTTCGGCAAGGACAAGCAGACCGCGCGGGTGGCGGGGGAGTTCTACGTCAACGCGATCAACGTCATGCGCGGCGCCGAGGCCGTCTCGACCTACGCCCCGATCCCGGAGAGCGAAAAGTTCCGGATCGAGTACTGGGCGCTGGAAGAGGCGAAGCTGCGGCGGCTGCCGAAGCCCAAGCCGCTCGCCGGGCGGATCGCCCTGGTCACCGGGGCCGGCTCGGGGATCGGCAAGGCCATCGCGCAGCGGCTCGCGGCCGAGGGTGCCTGCGTGGCCATCGCCGACCTGAACGGGGACGCGGCCGCGCAGGTCGCCGCGGAAATCGGCGGGACGGCGGTCACCGCCGACGTCACCGACGCGGCGGCGGTCCAGGCCGCGGTGGACGCCACCGTGCTGGCGTTCGGGGGCATCGACCTGGTGGTCAACAACGCCGGGCTGTCCATCTCGAAGCCGCTGCTGGAGACCACCGAACGCGACTGGGACCTGCAGCACGACGTGATGGCGAAGGGCTCGTTCCTGGTCGCGCAGGCCGCGGCGAAGGCCATGGTCGCGCAGGGCATCGGCGGGGACATCGTCTACATCTCGTCCAAGAACTCGGTGTTCGCGGGCCCGAACAACGTCGCTTACGGCGCCGCGAAGGCCGACCAGGCGCACCAGGTGCGGCTGCTGGCGGCCGAGCTCGGCGCCCACGGCATCCGGGTCAACGGCGTCAACCCCGACGGCGTCGTCCAGGGCTCGGGCATCTTCGCCGGGGGCTGGGGTGCCCAGCGCGCCGCCGTCTACGGCGTGCCGGAGGAGAAGCTGGGTGAGTTCTACGCCCAGCGGACGATCCTCAAGCGCGAGGTGCTGCCCGAGCACGTCGCGGCCGCGGTGTTCGCCCTCACCGGCGGCGACCTCACCCACACCACCGGCCTGCACGTGCCGGTGGACGCCGGGGTGGCCGCCGCGTTCCTGCGCTGACTCCCGGAGGAGACCGATGACCCTGGATCGCATCACGCCGCGCAAGACCCGCGTCGGGCTCGTCTCCGGCGGGCTCGGCGCGTACTGGCCGCAGTTCCCCGCGCTGCTGCCCCAGCTGGAGGCGTCCGCGCGGCGAGTCTCTTCGCGACTGTCCGAACTGGACTGCGAGGTGATCGACGCCGGGTTCGTCTCGGACGCGGCCGAAGGCGCGGCCGCGGCGGAGCGGCTGCGGGTGGCCGGCTGCGACCTGATCGTCGGCTTCCTCACGACGTACCTGACCTCCAGCATGCTGGCCCCGGTCGCGCAGCGGTCGGGGGCGCCGGTGCTGCTGCTGAACCTGCAGCCCACCGAGGCGATGGACCACGAATCCTTCGACACCGGCGCGTGGCTGGCCTACTGCGGCGCCTGCCCGCTGCCCGAGATGGCCAACACGTTCCGGCGCCTGGGCGTCGAATTCCGCTCGGTGTCCGGGTACCTGGAGGATCCGCGGGCGTGGACGCGGATCGAGCGGTGGATCAAGGCGGCCGGGGTCCGGGCGGCCCTGCGGCACGGCCGCCACGGCCTGCTCGGGCACCTCTACCCGGGCATGATGGACGTCTCGACGGACCCGACGCTGGTGTCGGCCCAGCTCGGCGGGCACGTGGAGATCCTGGAGGTCGACGACCTGCGGGTGCGCGTGGAAAAGGTCACCGACGACGAGACCGCCGCCCGGGTCGCGCTGGCCCGTGACGTGTTCACCGTGGACGAGTCCGTTGTGGACGAAGACTTCGCCTGGGGCGCCCGGGTTTCGGTGGCCCTCGACCGGCTCGTCGACGACTTCTCGCTGGACTCCCTGGCCTACTACCACCGCGGCCTCGACGGGGAGACGCACGAACGCGTCGGCGCCGGGTTCATCCTCGGCGCGTCCCTGCTCACCGCGCGCGGCATCCCGGCCGTCGGCGAGTACGAGCTGCGGACGTCCCTGGCCATGCTGGTCATGGACCGCCTCGGCGCCGGCGGCTCGTTCACCGAGCTGCAGGCGCTGAACTTCCGCGACGGCGTGGTCGAGATGGGTCACGACGGCCCGGCGCACCTCGGGATCAGCGCCCGCAAGCCGCTGCTGCGCGGCCTGGGCGTCTACCACGGCAAGCGCGGCTGGGGCGTGTCGGTGGAGTTCGACGTCAAGCACGGGCCGGTGACGCTGTGCGGGCTCGGCCAGCGCCGCGACGGGACGTTCACGCTGATCGCGTCCGAAGGCACCGTGGTGCCCGGCCCGCTGCTGCGGATCGGCAACACGACCTCCCGCGTCGACTTCGGGTGTGACCCGGGGGAGTGGACCGATGCGTGGTCGGCCAGCGGCATCGCGCACCACTGGGCGCTCGGCACCGGCCACCGCGTCGCCGAGCTGACGGCCGTCGCGGACCTGCTCGGCCTGGAGCTGACGGTGGTACGCCCGTGAAGCGAGTCGCGGCCGTCGACCTCGGCGCGTCCAGCGGGCGCGTGATGGCCGGGACGGCCGGCCCGTCGCTGCTGACGGTCGAGGAGGTGCGGCGCTTCCCGAACGGCGGCGTCCGCGCGGGGCCGGCGCTGTACTGGGACATCCTGGGCCTGTACCGCGAGACCCTGGCCGGGATCCGCGAAGCCGGGCGCCTGGACGGCGTCGGCATCGACTCCTGGGCGGTCGACTACGGGCTGCTGGACGAGCGCGGCGCGCTGCTCGGCAACCCCGTCCACTACCGCGACTCGCGCACCGACGGCGTGCCTTCCCGGGTGGCCGGATCGGTTTCCCCTCGCGAGCTCTACGACATCACCGGTGTCCAGCAGCTGCCGTTCAACACCCTCTACCAGCTGGTGTCGGAAGGCGACCGGCTCGGGGCCGCGTCGACGATGCTGCTGATCCCGGACCTGCTCGGCTACTGGCTCACGGGCTCGATCGGCGCCGAGCGGACGAACGCGTCGACGACCCAGCTGTATGACGTCCGCGCGCGGACCTGGGCCACTTCGCTGGCTTCGCGCGTCGGCATCCCCCCGCGGTTGCTGCCGCCGCTGCGCGACCCGGGGACGGTGGTGGGCACGGCGGACGAGCTCTCCGGCCTGCCGGTGGTGGCGGTCGGCTCGCACGACACGGCGTCGGCGGTGGTCGCGGTCCCGGCGGCCCCGGGGACGAACTTCGCCTACATCTCGTCGGGCACGTGGTCGCTGGCCGGGCTGGAACTGCCGGCTCCGGAGCTGAGCGACGCGGCCCTGGAAGCGAACTTCACGAACGAGGGCGGCGTCGACGGCACGATCCGGTTCCTGCGCAACGTGATGGGCCTGTGGGTGCTGTCGGAGACGCTGCGCACGTGGTCGTGCCTCGAGGATCTGCCGGCGCTGCTGGCCGCCGCGGCTTCGGCACCCGCGCTGGCCGCGGTGGTGGACATCGACGACCCGGCCTTCCTGCCCCCGGGCGACATGCCCGCCCGCATCGAAGCAGCCTGCCGGGCGACGGGCCAGCAGCCGCCCGCCACCCGGGCGGCGGTGGTCCGCTGCATCGTGGACAGCCTGGCGCTGGCCCACCGCCGGGCCATCGAGGCCGCGATCCGCGCTTCCGGCCGTCAGGTCGACGTGATCCACCTGGTGGGCGGCGGAGCCCGCAACGAGCTGTTGTGCCAGTCGACGGCGGACGCGTGCGGCGTACCGGTCCTGGCCGGCCCGGTCGAGGCGGCGGCGCTGGGGAACGTGCTGGTCCAGGCCCGGGCCTTGGGGGAGGATCTGCCGGATCTGGCGGCGATGCGCGCTTTGGTGCGCGAGACGCAGGAGATCCGCCGCTACGAGCCCTCGGGCCGCGCGGACTGGGCGGCGGCGGAAGGCCGGCTGCACGGCTGAGTCCGGTGCGTGCCCTGCTTTCTACAGCCAGCCGCGCTCGTCCGCCATCCGCACGGCTTCCACCCGGTTCCGCGCCCCGGTCTTGGCGATCGCCGCCGACACGTAATTGCGCACGGTCCCTTCGGACAGATACAACCGCGAAGCGATCTCCGCGATTGTCGCCCCGCTTCGCGCCGTGATGAGGACGTCGCGCTCGCGAGCCGTCAGGGGTGACTCGCCCGCCGCCAGCGTGGCCACCGCCAGGGCCGGGTCCACCACCCGCTCGCCGCCGCGGACCCGGCGGATCGCGTCGGCGAGCACGTCGGCCGGGGCGTCCTTCACCACGAACCCGGCCGCGCCCGCCTCGATCGCGCGCCTGAGGTACCCGGCGCGTCCGAACGTCGTCAGCATCACGATCCGGCAGTCCGGCACCTGCGCGGCCAGCACCGCCGCGGCCGCCAGCCCGTCCAGGCCGGGCATTTCGATGTCGAGCAGGGCGACGTCGGGCCGGTGTTCGCGCGCCGCCGCGACGACCTCGTCGCCGCGGCCCACCGAGGCGACCACCTCGAAGTCGTCCTCGAGGGCGAGCAGCGCGCACAGCGCCTCCCGGACCAGCGCCTGGTCGTCGGCCAGCAGCAACCGGATCGTCATACCGTCACCCGCAGCCGCCACCCGTGCGGGGGCACCGGACCCGCCGAGAAGTCCCCTCCGGCCGCGAGGACGCGTTCGCGCAGCCCGTCGAGCCCGGAACCCGCGCCCGGGGGCCCGCCCACGCCGTCGTCGACGACCTCCACCGTGGACGCCGAGAGCGTCACCGAACACCGCGTCGCCCGCGCGTGCCGGGCCACGTTGGTCAGGCCCTCCCGGACCACCCAGCCGAAGAGCTCCTGGTGCGCCGGGCCGACGGCGTCGGTGGCCGTCGGCAGGTCCGCGGCGACCCCGCACGCGCGCAGCAGCTCACGGCCGCGGGCCAGCTCGCCGGCCAACGTGACCTCCCGGTAGCCCGACACCGCGGCGCGCACGTCGGTCAGCGCCTGCCGGGCCAGCGTCTCGACGGCCGCCATCTCCTCACCCGCGCGGGCGGCCTCCGTCGTGACCAGCCGACGGGCCAGGGTGCTCTTCACCGTGATCGCGGTCAGCGAGTGGCCGAGCAGGTCGTGCAGGTCCCGCGCGATCCGGGTGCGTTCGGCCTCGGAGGCCAGCCGCGCCACCTCGGCGCGGGCCTCGACGAGCGCGGTGTTGGCCCGGATCGCCTCGGCGAACACCGTCACCACCAGCACGGTGAACACGAGCGCGACCGCCTGCGTCCACCCCGGCCCGTCCGGCCACGGCCCGGCGACGGCCGCGAGCGCGGAGACGGCCACCAGCGCGATCCCGGCGCGCCGCGGGAGCCTCGGCACGGCGAGGGAAAGAACGACGGCGGCGAGGAAGAAGGCGTCGGCGTGGGCGAACGGGATCGCGGCGGCGAACAGGACGGCGCACCCGCCGACCAGCAGCCAGAACGGCCGCACGGCCCGGCGTGCCGCCGCGGCCGCGGCGAGGAGGTACCCGATGGCGAACGCGACCACGACCAGGCACCCGGCCAACGCGTCCGAGGAATGCTGCAGCACGCCCGCCACGGTCACGGCCGGGTAGACGAGCATGCCGGCGTCGAGCAGCCGCAGCCGCCAGCCGCGCACCCAGCGCTGCACGTCCCTCGTCCCGTCCACCACCGGCACGCTACCGCGCCCGCGGTCGCCGGCCGTTGATCAGCACGGTCACCCCGAGCAGCAGGAGCCCGCACGCGGCCTGCTCGATCCGCAGCCACAGCGGGAACAACCCGGGCCACGCGACGATGACGGCGATCGCCACCAGCATCACCGCCGAGACGATCCGCAGCCGCAGGAGTCCCTTGCGCGAGCCCCGGGCGGCGCTGCGGGCGAACGCGAACGTCAGCAGCGAACTGGCGACGACGAGGGTGGCACGCACCCAGACCGCGTCGGTCACCATCGCGGGGTGGTCCCGGAACAGGACGATCACGCCGAAGGTGAGGATGGAGAGCGCGGCGTACGCGCCGGTCAGCAGCAGTACCGGCCGGAAGCCGGCGGTTTCGGTTCTGGTCATGCCGGAAATGCTCGTCGCGCGGATCCCCGGCAGGCAGTGCCGTCCCGCACCGGCCACCCGTGACATTTGTCAGCAGGACAGGGAGAGCGCTCTCACAGCGTGCTAGAAAGGACTGGTGACGACGCAGCCGCCCACCCTGGAGGACGTCGCGCGGGTCGCCGGCGTCTCCCGCGCCACGGTGTCCCGCGTGGTGAACAGCGTGCGCAACGTCGACCCGAAACTGCGCGAGACGGTCGAACGCGCCATCGCCGACACCGGGTACGTCCCGAACCGCGCGGCCCGCTCGCTGGTCACCCGGCGCACCGGCGGGATCGCGCTGGTGGTGTCCGAACCGGAGCGGCACGTCGAGGCCTTCACCGGCGGTGTGTTCGGCGACCCGTTCTTCGGCCGGGTCGTCGAAGGCGTGCTCGCGCACCTGCGCCCGCAGGGGCTGCACCCGCTGCTGATGCTCGTCGACAATGACGAAGAGCGCGAGAAGCTGGTGCCGAAGCTGCGTCAGGAGCAGGTGAGCGGCGTGCTGCTGATCTCGCTGCACCCGGCGGAAGACCCGCTCCCGCGCACCCTGACCGGCGCGGGCGTGCCCACGGCGTTGTTCGCGCGCCCGGGCCGCCCCGCGCCGGTCTGCTACGTCGACGTCGCCCACCAGGACGGCGCCCGGCTCGCGGCCGGCCGGCTCGTCTCGCGCGGCTGCCGCCGGGTCGCCACGATCGCCGGCCCGGCGGGCACCCCGGCGGGGCAGGACAGGCTGGCCGGGTTCCGCGACGCGATGGCCCGCCACGGTCACGCGTTCGTGGCGGTCGCCGAGGGCGACTTCACCGAACAGGGCGGCGAACGGGCGATGGAGCGCCTGCTCGCCGAGGACCCCGAGCTGGACGGGCTCTTCGTGGCCAACGACCTGATGGCGTACGGCGCGCTGACGGTGTTGCGCGAGGCCGGCAAGCGGGTCCCGGACGACGTGGCGGTGGTCGGCTTCGACGACAGCCGGGTCGCGCTCAGCTGCCGGCCCCGGCTCACGACGGTCCGCCAGCCGGTCGAGGAGATGGGCGCGACGATGGCCCGGATGGTGCTCGACCGCATGGCCGACCCGTCCCTGCGCGCGGAGTCGGTGATCTTCGACCCGGAACTGGTGGTCCGGGACTCGGCCTGACCGCTAGAGCCTGTTTCGATGTGCTGACCAGCGGAGCTTCTGGCCGACATGGTCGGTGCGGCGTGTCCTGGATCAAATAGACGAGGTCTCCGGTAGA
>NZ_JBFAZA010000029.1:0-74119 GCF_040681595.1 Amycolatopsis sp. NPDC051716
CCGCCCCGCGCCGCCCTCCGACCGCGGGGCCCCCCCCCCCGGGGGCCGGGGGCCCGGGGGGGGCCGCCTATTCACATTTGCGCCACCTCTGAGGTCCCGAATGAGTCATTCGCGACCTTTGGCGCGCCGGGTCAGCGCGGCAGTCCGGCGTTGAGGCGGGCCAGGATGCCGTGCGGAAACGGCAGAGCGGGCGCGCTCACCTCGGTCAACCGGGCCAACTGCGCCTCGGTCACGTCGAGGGCGAGCGCGCCGAGCGTTTCGGCGAGCTGCTCCGGTGTCCGCGCGCCGATCAGCGGCGCGGGCATCGACGGGCGGCTCGTCACCCAGCGCAGGGCCACCTGGGCCGGGGTGGCGCCGGTTTCGGCCGCGACCTCGCGAACGGTGTCCAGCACCGCCCAGCGGGTTTCGGGCAGGGCGCGGAAGGCGGCGGCGTCCGGGCCCGCGAGCCGGCCGGTGCCGGCGCCGTCGCGGGTGTACTTGCCGGTGAGGAAGCCGCCGCCGATCGCGCCCCACGGCTGGATCGCGATGCCGAACTCGGCCGCCAAGGGCACGTACTCGGCCTCGATCGCCCGCTCGACCAGGGAGTACTCCAGCTGCAGCGCCGTCACCGGCGGCCCGCCGAGCATGGCGGCCTTCGTCGCGTACCACGCGGGGACGTCGCTGAGCCCGGCCGCGCGGATCTTCCCGGCGCGCACGAGGTCGCCGAACGCCGCCATCACCTCTTCGGCCGGGGTGAAGCCGTCCCAGATGTGCAGCCAGTACAGGTCGACGTGGTCGACGCGCAGCCGCCGCAGCGACGCCTCCAGCGAGGCGATCATGTTCTTGCGCCCGTTGCTGCGGCGGCGCGGGTCCGAGTGCGGGGCCCCGCCGCTGAAGCCGGGCCCCGAGTACTTGGTGGCGAGCACGACGTCGTCGCGGGCGACGTCGCGGAGGAAGTCACCGACCAGTTCCTCGCTGCGGCCGCCGCTGTAGTTGTCCGCGGTGTCGACGAAGTTGCCGCCGCGCTCGACGTAGGCGCGGAAGATCGTGCGGGCGGTGTCGTCGTCGGCGCAGAAGGAGCCGGTGCCGAAGGTCATCGCGCCCAGCGCCAGCGGGGACACGCGCAGCCCGGAGCGGCCCAGCGGCCGGTAGTCGTCCAGTTCGGTCATCCCCCGATCGTGCAACCCGGAGCGCGGTCCGGGTCAAACCCCGATCGGGTGTCCGCGGGCACCATCCAGGAGACATCCAGGCAGACTCCCGGCTAACACCGGATGACCATCCGGTGTGCGCTAACCTGCCGATCATGGGATCCGGCCGAGTGGGCCGGCGCGTCGAGGAGTCGATTTCGTGCAACCGAACCTGGGGCCAGGCGAAGACTTCCAGCTCCTGCTCGAGCGGCAGGTCCGGGAGATGCAGTCGAAAGCCGCCGCGCTGAACGAAGCGCTTTCCTCGGCCGGGGCGACGGTCCGCACCCGCGACGGCTCGGTCACCGTGACCCTCGCCCCGAACGGTGCGCTCACGAACCTCGAGCTCGGGCACCGGGCGTGCGAGCTGGGCCCGGCGCGGCTGACCGCGGCGATCATGGGCGCGGTGCGGGACGCGCAGCGCCAGACCGCCCGCGCCGTCGCGGATTCCTTCGCCACCATCAACGGCGACGGCGAGTCGACCGAAATGGTCCGGTCCTTCCTGCCGCCGGACCCGCCGCCGGACGGCGGTTTCGCGGCGCCGGAGAGCGCCGAGACCGCCCCGCCGCCCGCACCGGCTCCGCCTGCCCCGCCTGCCCCGCCGTCAGCGCCGCGGCGGCGTCCCGCGGCCGACGACCGTCCCGACGACGAATCGAACCCCTGGTGACCGGCGGCGGCTTCCGCGTCTCCTCGGAGCCACTCGCGAACTTCGGCAAGCACCTCGACGAGCTGCAGAAGAACCTGCAGGGCACCGCGGACCTCGTCGGCGGCATGACCTGCGACCCCGGCATGTTCGGCATCAACCCGGCGTGCCAGCTGATGGCCGCCGGCGCGAGCACCTGGACCGACAAGGCGCACCACCAGTTCGGCGAGTACGCCAAGACCGTCGGCGAGTTCGCTGACAAGGTCACCGAGGCGGCGAAGCGCTACCAGTCGGGCGAAGAAGACGCCGTGAACTCGATCGTGAGGTTCGGATAGTGGGCGACGACTACCAGAGCAAGGACGTCAGCCTCCACGGTTCGGACCTGTTCAACGAGGACAACCGCGCGGCGGGCGCGGGCTTCTTCGAGGCGGCGACCGGCCTGGACAAGGCCGTCAAGGAGCACGACAAGGTCGCGATCGGCATCGGCTCGGCGGGCATGGCGCTGGAGACCATCGGTCTCGTGCTGGACCCGATCGGCAGCCTGCTGACGGCCGGGATCGGCTGGCTCATCGAGCACATCACGATCCTGCGGTGGCCGCTGGACATCCTGATGGGCGACCCGATCGGCATCGCGGCGGCCAGCGAGGCGCTCACGGCGGAGAAGAAGAAGCTGGAGCAGTGGTCGGCCGACCACCAGCAGGCGCTCGACACGCTGATGAAGGAGTGGAGCGGGCAGGCCGCGGACCAGTTCAAGAAGGACATGGACGCGGTCACCCAGCAGCTGGGCTCCCTCGGCGGCTACCTCGACGAGGCCGGCAAGAACATGAAGATCGCCGGCGGCATCGTCGGCGCGTTCCGCGGCATCCTCCGCGACCTGATCGCCATGCTCCTGGCGACGATCATCAAGGGCGCTCTGATCGCGGCGGCCCTGGCCCCGGTGACGTTCGGGGCGTCGATCGCGATCTTCATCGGCACGACGATCGGCACGGTGGCCACGGCCCTGGGCAAGATCGGCGCGAAGCTGGCCCAGCTGGCGAAGCAGCTGGGTGAACTGCTGAAGGCGCTGACGAAGCTGGGCAAGGCGGGCGACGACCTGGCGGCGGCCAAGCCCCCGACGAGCAGCCTCACCCCCACGCCGACCCCGAAGCCCACCCCCAAGCCGGACCCGGCACCCGCACCGAAGCCGGACCCCAAACCGGAACCCAAGCCTTCGTCGGCGACTCCGGAGCCGAAGCCCGAGCCGAAGCCGGACACGACGCCGGAACCCAAGCCCGACACCACTCCCTCGTCGGCCGCTCCCGAGCCGAAGCCTGAGCCCAAACCGGACACGACGCCGGAACCCAAGCCCGAGCCGAAACCGGAACCCAAGCCCGACACCACCCCTTCGTCGGCCACCCCGGAACCGAAGCCGGAGCCCAAGCCGGACACCACCCCCGAGCCCAAGCCCGACACCACACCCTCGTCGGCCGCTCCCGAGCCGAAGCCCGAACCCAAGCCGGACACCACACCGCAACCCAAGCCCGAGCCCAAACCGGAACCCGCGCCCTCGTCCTCCTCGACGACCCCGGAACCGAAGCCCGAGCCCAAGCCCGACACCACCCCGGAACCCAAACCCGAACCCAAGCCCGACACCACCCCCGAGCCCAAACCGGAACCCGCGCCCTCGTCCTCCTCGACGACCCCGGAACCGAAGCCCGAGCCCAAGCCCGACACCACACCGGAACCCAAACCCGAGCCCAAGCCGGACACCACACCCGAGCCCAAGCCGGAACCCGCGCCTTCCTCGGCCACCCCGGAACCCAAGCCGCACAAGCCGTTCACCGATCAGATGACCGATGTCATCAAGACCAAGCTGTCCCAAATGGACGGTGTGACGCCCGAGATCATGCAGAAGTTCGACAAGATCAGCAACTTCTCCGTGCACGAGCTCGGCAAGCTCTTCGGCAAGGAGGGCGCCGAAAAGTTCGAGTCGGCCGTCAAGGTCATGACCGACCCGTGGTTCGGGAAGTCGGGCCTGGCCGGCAAGACCGTCGTCGACATGATCAAGGGCGTGCCCGCCAGCATCGGCAACGTCACCGGCGGGGACGACGACTCCTAGCCCAGCGGCTCCAGCCCGGTCAGCGCCACGCTTTCCGTCCACAACCGGGCGGCGGCCGCGTCGTCGGTCAGGTTGGCCCACGGCCGTTCGAGCCGCGGCCGGCCGCGCAGGCCGAACACGCGCGGGCCCCACAGCTGCCCGCCCTCGACGTCCGGGCCGAGCACCGCGCGGACCGCGGGCCGTGCCCCGGCGTCCTTGCCGTGCAGCACCAGCCGGGCCGGCAGCCCGCGCAGCCACGCGCCGGTCGTGCGCGTGTGCACCGGCGGCCGTGACGGCGTCAGCGAGTCGAGCGCGCCGCCGGGGTGGGCGAGCACGCTGAGCCGTGAATCGCCCGCCGCCCGCAGCCGCCGGTCGAGTTCGAGCGCGAACAGCATCTGGGCCAGCTTGGACCGCTCGTACGAGCGCTTCGGCTGGTAGTCACGCTCGCTCTGGAGGTCGGCGAAGTCGAGGTGAGCCGACTTCGCCGCGAAGCTGCCCGTGGTGACGATCCGGGCGGCCGGCGCCAGCACCGGCAACAACCGGGCGACCAGGGCGAAGTGGCCGAGGTGGTTGGTGCCGAACATCAGCTCGTGCCCGGCCGCGGTTTCCCGCCGCGGCGGCGCGTCGAGGGCCACTCCGGCGTTGCACAGGACGGCGTCCAGCACGCCCACGTCCGGTTCGAGCGAGCCCGGGTCGGCCAGGTCCAGCCGGACGTGGTCGACCTTCGCCCCGGCGACCCGCGCCCGGATCGACTCAGTCGCGGCCTGCGCCTTGACCGGGTCGCGGCTGCCGATCACCACCTCCGCGCCGGCCGAAGCCAGCTGCTCGGCGGCGAAGTAGCCGATCCCCGCGTTGCCCCCGGTCACCAATACCCGCACCGCGGCCCCTCCCCGTGTCAAGCTGTCCTTCGTGGACAACGCTACCGACGACCCGGCCCGGCCCGGCTACCGCCGCTCGGCCGGGTCGCCCCGCGGGGAGGCCCGGCGCCGGGACCTGCTGGCCAAGATCACCGACGACGTCGCCGAGAACGGGCTCGTCGACTTCTCGCTGCGGCGGGCCGCCCGAGCGGCGGGGACGACGCACAAGGTGCTGCTCTACCACTTCGAAGGCACCGAAGACCTGCTGCGGCAGGTGGTCTTCGCGCTGCGCGAACGCCGGATCGGCAACGCGCTGACGGCCGTCACCGCGGAGTCGCCGACGCTCGCCGGGCGCGTCCGGGCCGCCTGGGTCAGCCTCCGCGACGAGGAAACGCAGCTGCGGCGCGTCCTCGACCAGGCGATGGGCCTGGCGATGTACGACCCGGGCCGGTACGCCGCACTCGGCCGGGGCGCGTCCCAGCAGTACCTGCCGACGCTGGTGTCGTTCTGCCCGCCGCACTGGCCGGAGCGGCGCAAGCTCGAGGTCGCCGGGATGATCCTCGCGACGCTGCGGGGTTTCCTCGTGGATCTGCTGACCAGCCCGGACGGCGAAGGCGCGGCCGCCGGCGTCGCGGCGCTGCTGCGGGCGATCGAACGGGAGGAAGCCGCGCCCTGATCCTCGACAGTTTGCGAACCACGTGGTTCACTTCTGCCCAGGGGACGTCACTGGGAGGCTGACATGCAGGTCGAGCTGTCCGCGGGCACCATCGAGTACACCGACACGGGCGGGGCGGGCCCGGCCGTCGTCTTCGTCCACGGCCTGCTGATGGACGGCTCGCTGTGGGACGCCTCGGTCACGGCCCTCGAGGGCCTCCGGTGCGTCGTCCCGACACTGCCGCTGGGCGCACACCGGCATCCGATGCACGACGACGCCGACCTGTCGATGCCCGGCCTCGCGCGGCTGCTCACGGAGTTCCTGGAGCGGCTCGACCTGCGGGACGTCACCCTGGTCGGCGTCGACACCGGCGGCGCGCTGGTGCAGCTGCTCATGGCGGACGACGCCGCGCGGGTCGGCCGCGTCGTGCTCGCGTCCTGCGACGCGTTCGACAACTTCCCGCCCGGCCTCACCGGCAAAACGCTGTTCCTGACCGGGAAGCTCTCGCCCCGCCTGTTCGGCGCGTTCATGCAGCAGATGAGGCTGCGCGCGGTGCGCCGGCTCCCGATCGCCTTCGGCTGGCTGACGAAACGCGGCGACGCCGTCACGGCCCGCTGGATCCGGCCACTGCTTACCCAGGCCGGCGTCCGCCGAGACACCGTCCGCGTCCTGCGGGCGGCCGCCGCCGCACCGGACATCCTGGTGGAGGCGGCCGGGCGGCTGCCGGGCTTCGACCGGCCGGCGCTGGTCGTCTGGGCCACCGAAGACCGCGTGATGCCCCTCGAGCACGGCCGGCGGCTGGCCGGGCTGCTGCCCCAGGGAAAGCTCGTCGAGGTGGCCGACAGCTACACGCTGCTGCCGCTCGACCAGCCGGCGGAGTTCGCGCGGCTGGTCCGGGGGTTCACAGCCGGCTGAGGCCGTGCAGGATGCGCTTCATCAGGTCCATGCTCGGCCGGTTGCCGTTGCCGCGCTTCGCGGTGTGCACGGCGACGAGACCGCGGTCGGCGAGGTCGGAGAGCAGCACCCGCGCCACCCCGAGCGGCAGCCGCCGCCGCGCGGCGACCTCGGCCACCGACTGCGAAGTGCGGCACAGCACGCAAATTTCCGACTCTTCCGCCGTGCTCCCGCGCGTCATGGCCCGCCCGCGCGCGGTGGTCGAGACGAGCGTCTCGACGGGCAGGTCACGCGTCGGCCGGGTCCGGCCGTGGGTGCGGAAGTACGGACGGACGAGTCCCGCCGCCCCTCCGTCTTCGAGCGCGGTCCCCCAGTGCACAGCCAGCTCCTCACGGCGATTAATCCTTGTAGGCGATTATTCGACACCGTGATCGACTCCACCGCAATCGACCGAACAGGCTAACGGACGGTAAACTCCAGGTCAGGGCGGCACCGTTGAACGACACCACTCCGCCGGGCGAAGGTCATCCAGCGGGATTATCAGAGTTTTGACAAGTCGGCCGGCTTGCGAGCCTTCCGGATACGGGCCAGCAGGTGCGTCATCCGGCGCCGCCACCACCCCGCGGCGGCGAACTCCTGCTGGACCTCTGCGATGCGTGCGCGGAGGTAGGCGTCGGTGATCATCTCGGCTCCCCTCGTCGTCCGTGCCGCCACGGTGCGCCGGAGCCATTGGGAAAATCTTGAACGGACCTTGCCCGGCGGACGCCGATCCGCTACGCCTGAGCTGGGAGGGATCGGGCGTGGTGGAACTGCGGGTGCTGGGCGCCGTCGAGGTCGTGGCCGGGGGCATTCGGCTCGACATTGGGCACGCGCGGCAGCGTGACGTGCTGGCGGCCCTGCTCCTCGACGTCGGCCGGGCCGTCCCGGTCGACCGGCTCATCGACCGGGTGTGGGGCGAACGGCCGCCGCGGCAGCCGAAGAACTCGCTGTACGCGTACGTCTCGCGGCTGCGTGCGCTGCTGAGCACGCTGGACGGCGTGACGATCGAGCGCGAGCGCGACGGCTACCTCCTCGTCGCCGATCCGCTGGTGGTGGACGTCCACCGGTTCGAAAGCCTCCTCCGGCGGGCGAGGGCGACGGCGGACGACCACGCCGCGCTCGCGCTGTACGACGAAGCCTTGGCGCTCTGGCGCGGGACGCCGCTCAGCGACCTGGACTCGCCGTGGGTGGACGGTGTCCGCAGCGAGCTGGAGCGCAAGCACGAGGAAGCCGTGCTCGACCGCGACGACCTGCGGCTGCGCACCGGCGCCCACGCCGCCGTGCTCGACCGGCCCGTCGATGACGCCCTCGGCGGCGAACGGGCGGCCGCCCAGCGGATCGAGGCGCTGTTCCTCGACGGCCGTCCGGCCGACGCGCTGCGGGAGTACGAACGGGTCCGGGCCCGCCTGGCGGACGAGCTCGGCGCCGACCCGGGCCCGCGGCTGCGCGACCTGCACGGACGCATCCTGACCGGCGGCGGCACCGGTCCGGAACCGCGGCAGCTCCCGGCCGCGGCGCCCTCGTTCTCCGGCCGCACCGCCGAGCTGGCGGCCCTCGACCGGATGCTGGCCCGCGACGGCGCCGTCGCGGTGATCTCCGGCGCGGGCGGTCTCGGGAAGACGTGGCTGGCCGTGCGGTGGGCGACCGACCACGCGAGCCGGTTCCCCGACGGCCAGCTGTACGTCGACCTCCGCGGCTTCGATCCGGCCCACGAACCGGTGCCCGCGGAGCACGCCGTCCGCGGCTTCCTCGGCGCCCTGGGCGTCGCACCGGCGTCGATCCCGCCGGAACCGGACGGGCAGGCCGCGCTCTACCGCAGTCTCACCGCGGGCCGCCGGCTGCTCGTGGTGCTCGACAACGCCCGCGACACCCGGCACGTGATGCCGTTGCTGCCCGGCGGACCGTCCTGTTCGGTGCTCGTCACCAGCTGTCACGAGCTCGGCGGCCTGCTCACGACGCACGGGGCGAGCGCGCTGCCGCTGCGCACCCTCGACGAAGACCAGGCACGGGAGCTGCTCGCGCACAAGCTGGGCGCGGCCCGGCTCGCCGGCGAACCCGAAGCGGCGCAGGAGATCCTGGACCAGTGCGGCGGACTGGCCCTGGCGCTGGCGATCGTCGCCGCCCGCGTCGCGGCCGAGCCGCGGCGGCGACTGGCCGAGCTGGCCGCCGAACTGCGTGAAAGCCGCCTGGACGCCCTGGACACCGGGGAGCTGGCCGCGAGCCTGCGGGCGGTGTTCGACGCCTCGTACCGCTCCCTCTCCCCGGCGGCCGCCTCCGCGTTCCGCCTCCTCGGCCTGGTCCCCACCGAGGACATCGGCCGCGCGGCCGCGACCGCCCTGCTGGGGGACGCCCGGGCCGTGCGCGTGCTGTGCGCGGCCCACCTCCTGGAGGAGCACCAGCCGGGCCGCTTCCGGATGCACGACCTCGTCAAGCTCTACGCCGCCGAGCTCGTGGCGACGACCGACGACGCCACCACCCGCCTGGCGGCGTCGACCCGGCTGTTCGACCACTACCTGTGCTCGGCATCGGCGGCCACGGACCGGTTCTCGCCCCACGAGCCGTACCTGCGGCCGGCGGTGGCCGGGCCGCGCCCTTCCTTCGCGTCCGACGAGGCCGCGCGTGCGTGGCTGGACGCCGAGCGGGCGACGATGCTGGCGTTGGCCACGAGCGTCCCGGAGGCGTTGGCCGGCCACGTGGTCCACCTGTCGGCGATGCTCTGGCGGTACCTGCACATCGGGGCGCACCACTACGAAGCACTCGCCCTGCACACGACCGCGCTGGCGCTGACGCGCCCCGGCACGCGCGAACGGGGATTCGCCGACCAGGCCGTCGGTATGACCTTGATCTTCCTCGGCCGCTTCGACACGGCCGCCGAGCACCTCGCGCAAGCCCTTTCCCTGGCGTTGCGGCAGCGGAACGATTTGCTGGAATGCATAACCCGCAGCGGCATCGCCACGATCGAAGACATCCGCGGCCACCGCCCGGCGGCCCGCGAGCAGCTCCACCTGGCCCTCGCGGCGGCGCGGCGGACGGGCCACGCGCTGCTGGAGGGAATAGCGCTGTGCAACATCGGAGAACACCACCGCTGGTGCGGCGACCACCCGAAGGCCGTGGAGTACCTGCGGCAAAGCGGCCGCATCGCCGAGGACCTCGGCTCAGCGGGGTTGGGCGGCCCGGTCCTGGCGGCGTTGGGCAGCGCGTACGCGGGCTTGGGCCGCCCCGGCGAAGCCGACGACCACTTCCGCCGCGCATTGGAGTTCGCGCGGGCGGGCGGGAACACGAACCTGGAGGTCACGGCCCTGAACGAACTGGCGGCGACGAAGTCGGGCGCGGAGGCGTTTTCGTTGTACGAGAAGGCGTTGGCGCTGGCTCGCCGGAGTGGTCACCTTCGTGAGCGCGCCTTGGCCCAGCACGGGTTGGGGGTGGCCCACCGGGCGGCCGGGAACCACGCCGAGGCGACGTCCCACCTGGAAGCGGCGTTGGCCGCCTACACGGAGTTGAGGGCGCCGGAGGCCGAGGAGATCCGCGGCCTGCTCGGCGGGAGAGTCGAGCCGTCCCGCGCCGGGCGTTCCGGCGATGGCCTGACCTCAGGTTAGGATTCGGCCGGCAATCATGTTCAGACCTGGGGGGACCTTTCATGACGACGCCCGAAAACAGACCGCAGCAGCCCGCGCCGGAGGCGAATCCGTTCCGGCCCCCGACGCCGGGGGCGGCCCTGCCGCAGTACCCGCCCGCGCCGTACCCGGCGCCTCCGCCGCTCGGCTTGCCGCCCAAGAAGGGCGGTGGCCTCAAACTCGCGCTGCGGCTCGGTATTCCCCTCGTGTTCCTCGCGATCGTGGTCGTGATCGGGCTGACCTCGTCCACGCCCAAGAGCAGCAACGTCGGCGACTGCCTCAAGGGCAACGCGGACAACGCCGACAGCGTGACCTCGGTGGCCTGTGGCCCGGAGGCGAACTACAAGATCGTCGGCAAGGTCCCGGACCAGACGCGGCTGGCCCTGACCATCGGCGGCGGCTGTGACGGGTTCCCGACCGCGACCGTCGCGTATTGGGAGGGCGTCGAGGCCTCGAAGGGCACGCTGCTCTGCCTGGAGGACGTGAAGAATCCGGGCAAGGGCATGCCGCTGGTGGGTGACTGCATCAAGGGAGACCTCTCCGACGCCGCCCACGCCGAAAGGGTCCCTTGTGGACCGGACGCGGCCTACAAGGTCGCCGGCGTCGAGGACGGCGGCGCGCTGGGCGGCCTGACGACCGCGGCCTGCGTCAAGGTCCCGTCCGCGGCCGCCTCGATGGAGTGGAAGCGGCAGGGCAGCCTGTCGTCGAAGGTCCTGTGCCTGGAGGACTTGAAGAACCCGGACAACCGCAAGCCCGCCATCGGCGAGTGCATGGCGACCGGCGCCAACGACGAGCTCCACCTCGCCCCCTGCCAAAAGGGCGCGGCGAAGGTCCTCGGCCAGGTGGACGGCCTGACCAAGATGGACGGCCTGTCGAAGACGGTCGAGGAGATCTGCAAGGACTTCCCCGGCTCGGACCAGGCGGCTTCGTGGAGCATGCGGGGCTCCCTCGCGGTGACCACGTACTGCATGCAGTCGGTCAAGAAGTAGGGCACCAACGCGTGTTCGCCCCGCTGGCCGCGGCAGCCGACTTGACGACGGCCCGGCGGGGCCGAACGCGATAAAACAGCAGGTCAGAGGCGGATCGGTTTCTTGTTCATAAACTCCTCGATCCCCAGCGGCCCCAGTTCCCGCCCCATTCCCGACCGCTTGATCCCGCCGAACGGCAGATCCGCCTCCGACCCGCCCGACTTGTTCACGTACACCATTCCCGCCTCGATCTTCCGGGCCACGCGGGCCGCGCGAGCGCGGTCGGTGGCGAACACACTCGCCCCCAAGCCGAACGGGGTGTCGTTGGCCAGGGTCACCGCCTCCTCCTCCGTCTCCGCCCGGAACAGCAGCGCCACCGGGCCGAAGATCTCCTCGTGGTACGCCGCCATCCGGGGCGTCACCTCCGTCAGGACCGTCGCCTCCACGTACGCGCCCGGGCCCGGGATGCGGTGGCCGCCCGCGCGCAGCGTTGCTCCTTCGCCGATCGCCGTCGCTATCTGGGCCGCCACCTCGTCCGCCGCCGCTGCCGAGGCCAGTGGGGGCAGCGTGGTCGACGGGTCCGCCGGGTCGCCCGGGACGTAGTACTCCGTCACGCGCTTGGCGAACCGGTCCGCGAACTCCTCGTACAGCTCGCCCAGCACGATGATGCGCTTCGGCGCGTTGCACGACTGGCCGCAGTTGCGCATCCGGGCCGTCGCCGTGATCTTGACCGTCTCGGCCAGGTCGTCGGTGTCCAGCACGATCAGCGGGTCCGAGCCGCCCAGTTCCAGGACGCACCTCTTGAGGTTGCGCCCGGCTTCGGCCGCCACCGAGATGCCCGCCTGCTCGCTTCCGGTCAGCGACACCCCGGCGAGCCGCGGGTCCGCGAGCATCCACGGGACCTGGCGGCTCGACGCGAACACGTTCACGTACGCGTCCGCCGGCACCCCGGCGTCCCGCAGCACGGACTCGATCGCCACCGCCGACCGCGGGCAGATCGACGCGTGCTTGAGCAGGATCGTGTTGCCCAGCACCAGGTTCGGCGCCACGAACCGGGCGACCTGGTAACACGGGAAGTTCCACGGCATCACGCCCAGCAGCGCCCCGATCGGCTCCTTCGTCAGCACCGCCTCGCCGCCGCGGATCGCCAGGGGCTCGTCCGCCAGCAGGTCCGGGCCGCGCTCGCCGTAGTAGCGGAAGATGTCGGCGACCACGCCCACTTCGCCGCGGCCTTCGTTGATCCGCTTCCCCATCTCCAGGGTCATGATCGCGGCGAGCGCGTCCGCGCGCTCGGCGAACAGCTCCGCCGCGCGCAGCACGATCGCGGCGCGGTCGGCGACCGGCCGGGCCCGCCAGGCCGCGTACCCGCGGTGCACCCGGTCGATCGCGACGCGGACCTGCTCGTCGGCCGCGTTCGGGATTTCTTCGACCAGCTCACCCGTCGCCGGATTGGTGACTGTGTACACAGCGGCCTCCTTCATCAGCCTACTGGATACTGTATACACTATGTGGGCAATGATCGATACCCGCGCGGCGGTACCCGCGGCCGCTTGATCGACTATCGTTTCCCCCGTGACGCTGGAACTCGCCGGCGGACCCGCTTTCGCCGCCCCGGCCCCGGAAAACCCGCGCTGGAACCGGTATTACACCGCCGCCGCGGTCACCTTCGGCTGCCCCTCGCGCACGTCGGAACGCGCACCGCGCGTGTGGAGCGGACGTGGTCTCGGCCTGCCGGAAGCCGAATTGGCGGACTTCGCCGCGCAGCTGCGCCGCGTCATGAAGAAGGACGTCTACTGGATCGCCCGGGCCGCCTGCCCGGACCGTCACGCGGGTGATGCGGCCGTCTGGTCTCCCGGCCGCTACGACGACGAAGACGGTTTCGTCTACTTCGCCGGCCCCTGCGCCCACGGCGACCTCTGGCCCGGCTACCGGCCGGCGCGGGCGTTCACCATCGCGCTCCCCCGCGTCCGCGGCCTGCGGATCCGGGTGGCGGCGTACCTGGCCGGATGACGCCGGCTCGCGCGGGGGCGGTCGCCGCCGTGGTCAGCGGGATACCGTCGACCGCGCACGCGCTCCTCACCGGCCGTGACGTCCTCGCGGCCACCCGCGCGGCGGGCACCCTGCTGCCGGGACGACGCACCCGGCCCGGCGTCGCCGCCGGGCTGATCGCGCACGTGATCGTTTCCGCCGCCTGGACCGGCGTGCTCGCCGCGATCGCCCGGCGCCACCGGCTCGGGGCCGGCGGCGGCGCGCTCGCGGGGCTGGCCATCGCGGCGCTGGACCTCGGGATCGCGGCCCGCGCGTACCCCGCCGTGCGGGCGTTGGCACGCGGGCCGCAGATCCTGGATCACCTGGTGTTCGGCGCCGTCATCGGCGTGCTCCTCGACCGTCCGGATCGGACGGATCAGGACACGACCTCGACGACGTCACCCGGGTGCAGCGAGTTGTAGAAGGTCACCGCGGCGTCGTGCGAAAGGTGCACGCAGCCATGGGACTTGGCCTTCAGGCTGCCCTGGTGGAACGCGACCCCGGTGGTGGTGAAGAACACCGAGTACGGCATCGGCCCGTTGAACTGCTTGCTGTAGTGGTCGATGTCCTTGTACTGCACGTGGAACTTACCCAGCGGAGTCGGGTACTTCGGCAGCCCCACGGTGATCGGGACGCCGCCGTAGGTGACGTTCCCGGCGCCGTCGGTCAGCCACGCGGTATTCGAACTGCGCTGGACGCAGGCCTTCGCTTCGGCACTGCACGGCGTCGGTGCCGCTTCGGCCGTTCCCGCGAACGCCACGGTCCCCGCCATCGCGGCGACCCCGCCCAGTAGTGCGATCATCCTCCGGTTCATCGTGCGCCTCCCGTTGTCGTTCGGCTACACAAAGAGAGTGCCCACTCGGGCGATCTTCGAATCGGCGAGTCCGAAGAATGCGGAAAATCAGTTCCGCGGCTGCGAAAGCCCGAGGAATTCGGCCTGCTCGCGGTCGTAGCGGCGGGTCAGGCCGGTGCCGTAGCGGTCCCACCAGTTCTGCGTGTGCCCGCCCTGGGTGGTGGTCGTCCCGCCGTAGACCTGGCGGTCGTATTCGACGCGGGCGTCGCGGAACTCCTGCTGGAACTGCTCGGGCGTCAGCCCCTGGACGTGCTGGACGGTCGCGTCGCCCAGCGTCCGCGAACTGCGCACGATGTCCTCGCCCGCCATGTGGTTGAGGATCGCGCGGACGCCGCCGGCGCCGCGCATGTGCGCGCCGGACATGATCGCGGCCTGGGTGCCGGGATCGGTGAAGTTCAGCGCGCCGGCCGTGCGGGCGTTCGCGGTCAGCAGGTCGGCGACGACCGCGCGTTCCTCGGCGCTGCCGATCCCGTACTGCTCGCGCGCGGCGATGATCCGGTCGTAGCCGTTGTGCATGTTCTGCCGGAAGCCGTAGGCCTCGGGCACGCCGCCCTGCTCCCCCGTCGCGCCTTCGGACCGCATGATCGAGTCGACGACCCGGGGGTCGAGCTGCTGCGGCGCCGCGGCGGCGGCACCACCGCCGCCCTGCCCGCCACCGCCGTAGGCCTGGGCGACGTCGGAGTCGGCGGCGCGGTACCCCTCCGCGGCCGTCCGGACGTTCTGGTTCACGTTCGTCAGGAGGTGCAGCAGCTTCTGCAGGGCACTGCCCAGCGTCGAGTGCAACGCCGAGTTCGCGGCCGCGACACCGCTGCCGATCCCGGCGAACGACAACGCGTCCAGCACCAGGCCTTCCAGGTCGCGGGTGGCGGACAGGAAGGACGACCCGACGTCTTCGACCGCGTGGGCGATCGTCCCCATCTCCGCCGTTTCGGCGTGGTAGGCCCCGGCACTCATGTCTGCTCCCTCCGGACACCGGCTGTGCGCATCGAGAATTCCCCACCGCGCCGGACCGGTCCACGGCCGAATTACCCACTGGCCGCGGCCGGACTGCCCACACCGGCGCTATGGTCGGGAGATGAGCACACCCGACGGCGACCCGAACGTGGTCGAGGGCGAGATCGTCGACGACACCCCCACCGCGGCGCTGGCGATCCCGTCGCCGCCGCTGCCGGACCCGGACTACAGCGAGGGCGGGGTGCCCAGCTTCGACTTCGTCCGCGACAAGATCGAGAACCGGTACACCACGTCGCTCGGCTCGGTCGACGTCGCCGGCCTCGGCACCGACAACACCGCCGAGACCCTCGACAAGCAGATCGCGGACCGCGACCAGGCGGCCAAGGACCGGCTGGCCGAAATCCGCCGCTCGATGCGCGGGGAGTGAGCCAGCCCCCGTCACGTCCGGCGCGCGGCGCTCGTCCCGCACTCCGGCGCCCCGCTGCCGCGGAGGAAGTGCCCGGCCGCGTAGCCGGTGTGCTGCCGGTCGACCTGGCCACGCAGCCACCGGTCGTCTCCGGACGCCGGCGTGCCGCCCTCGGCGACCCAGCCGGTCCGGCGGCAGGCCCGAGGCCCCGGACACCGCCGTCCACACCCAGCGGCTGGAGCCGGGGCAGCTGCGCGCCGCGACGCGCTCGTGTGCACCGTCGACCACCCCCAGACCTACGGCCTCGGGTGACGCTCAGCAGAGCAGCCAGCGCACCTCGATCGGCTGGTAGGCGACGATCGTCGCCAGGCGGTCCGGGAACACCCGCACCAGCTCGCCGAGCCCGGTGCGGCGGACCACCCGTTCGACGCCCGTGCCGGGCGAGGCGACCAGGCACCCCCGCAGGCCGCGGTCCCGGCAGCGCTGGATCGCCTCGAGCAGGCCGTGGACGCCGCGTTCGGAGAGGAAGTCCAGCCGGCCGAGGTCGATCACCAGCAGCCGGGGCCACGGCAGTTCGCAGAGGGCGGTTTCGAGCACCGACGCCCGGCGCAGCACCGTCGTGATGCCCGGCTCGCCACGCATCTCGACGACCAGCACGCCGCCGGAGCGTTCCGAGGCGATGTCGTCGTCGCGCATCGCGCCTCCCGGGAGTCATCCCGTCCCGGGCCCATCGTCCCACGTCACGTCAGGCTTCCGTAATACCCGCGTGGAATCATCGGGGGGCCGGAGCAGTTGTAACGGGCGGTAGCATCGCACGAGGAGAAGGAGTGACGCCGTGACCACGTCAACCGAAAGGGCCGTCCTGGCCGGCGGCTGCTTCTGGGGCATGCAGGAGCTGTTCCGCCGTCAGCCCGGGGTGATCTCGACCCGGGTCGGTTACAGCGGCGGCGACGTCCCGAACGCCACTTACCGCAACCACGGCACGCACGCCGAGGCCATCGAGGTCGTCTACGACCCCGCGCAGACCACGTTCCGCGACCTGCTCGAGTTCTTCTTCCAGGTGCACGACCCCACGACGAAGGACCGCCAGGGCAACGACATCGGCCTGAGCTACCGCTCGGCGATCTTCTTCGAGAACGACGAGCAGAAGCGGGTCGCCGAGGACACGATCGCCGACGTCGACGCGTCGGGGCTGTGGCCGGGCAAGGTCGTCACCGAAGTCAGCCCGGTGGGTGACTTCTGGGAGGCCGAGCCGGAGCACCAGGACTACCTGCAGCGCATCCCGAACGGGTACACGTGCCACTTCGTGCGCCCGGGCTGGAAGCTCCCGAAGCGCGAGAAGACCGCCTGACACCAGCAGCACCGAAGGGCCCCTTCGCCGATTGCGGCGGAGGGGCCCTTTCGTCGTCTCGGAGGCAGTGAAGATCGTCCGAACGGCGGTGATCTCCATGAAGTCCTCAATGGACAGACAACACCGCAGATCCCAATAATGTCAAATGTCCTTTTTGGGAAGTATTGCTCATTGCCGATAAGACCCCTACGTTCGTCGCTTGTTCACAGGGCTTTCACACCGGATGCTGATTTCCGCTAAGCCGCACCATTTTCCCCGTCGTCCCCGTTCTCGGCCCGGCTCCACCCCGGGCCGGTTCGCCCTGCCCGGAGGAGATCCCCCGATGCACCTGAGACGTCCATTCGTCTTGGCCGCGAGCGGCGCGCTGATCGCCGCGGTGTGCACGACCACCACCGCCCAGGCCCAGCCCGCCACCCCGAACGCCGTCCCGGACGCCCAGACCCTGGCCGTGTCGGCGGCGGCCGGGCTCGTGGCGAGCAGGCCCGCCGCGCTGCACGCGAGCTCGGACGACGTTTTCCTGGCTCAGAAAGCGATTTCCGCGACCAACGGCCTGAAGTACATCCCCTACGAGCGCAGCTACAAGGGCCTCCCCGTGGTGGGCGGCGACTTCGTGGTGGCGACCGACTCGACGGGCCAGGTGCTCGGCACCTCCGTCGCCCAGGACCAGACGATCAACCTCGCCACCACCGCCGCGAAGGTCTCGCAGGCCGCGGCCGAGGCGACCGCGCGGCAGCAGCTGTCCGCGGTGGACAGCGTGAGCCCGGCGCAGCAGGTCGTCTTCGCGCTCGGCTCCCCGACGCTGGCGTGGAAGAGCACCGTCGTCGGCCGCGACGCCGAAGGGCCGAGCCGGCTCGACGTCATCGTCGACGCCGCCACCGGGAAGGTGCTCAAGACCCAGGAGCACGTCCTCAACGGTGACGGCACCAGCGCGTGGAACGGCCCGAACCCGGTGCACCTCGACACCACGCACTCGGGCAGCACGTACTCGCTGAAGGACCCGACGATCACCAACACGTCCTGCCAGGACGCGGCCAACAACACCACGTTCAGCGGCCCGGACGACCTCTGGGGCAACGGCACCGCCAGCAACCGCGAAACCGGCTGCGTCGACGCGTTGTTCGCCGCCCAGACCGAGAACAAGATGCTCTCGCAGTGGCTGGGGCGCAACAGCTTCGACGGCAACGGCGGCGGCTGGCCGATCCGCGTCGGCCTCAACGACCAGAACGCCTACTACGACGGCAGCCAGGTCCAGATCGGCAAGAACACCGCCGGCGGCTGGATCGGCTCGATCGACGTCGTCGCGCACGAGCACGGCCACGGCATCGACGACCACACCCCCGGCGGCATCTCGGGTGCGGGCACCCAGGAGTTCGTCGCGGACGTCTTCGGCGCCTCGACCGAGTGGTTCGCGAACGAGCCCGCTCCCTACGACCAGCCGGACTTCCTCGTCGGCGAGCAGGTCAACCTGGTCGGCTCCGGCCCGATCCGCAACATGTACAACCCGTCGGCGCTGGGCGACAAGAACTGCTACGACAGCAGCGTTCCCAACGGTGAGGTGCACGCGGCCGCCGGCCCCGGCAACCACTGGTTCTACCTGCTGGCCGAGGGCACGAACCCGACCAACGGGCAGCCGACCAGCAGCACCTGCAACAGCTCCACCGTCACCGGCCTCGGCGTGCAGACCGCGGTGAAGATCTTCTACAACGCGATGCTGCTCAAGACCTCCAGCAGCTCGTACCTGAAGTACCGCACCTGGACGCTGACCGCGGCGAAGAACCTGTTCCCGGGCAGCTGCACCGAGTTCAACACCGTCAAGGCGGCGTGGGACGCGATCAGCGTGCCGGCGCAGTCGGCCGACCCGACGTGCTCGGCGACCGGCACGGTCACCGTGTCCAACCCGGGCAACCAGTCCACCACGACCGGTGGTTCGGTCAACCTGCCGCTGTCGGCTTCCGGCGGCACCGCGCCCTACACCTGGTCCGCCACCGGCCTGCCGGCCGGCCTGTCGATCAACGCCTCCACCGGCACGATCTCGGGCACCGCGACCACCGCGGGCACCTCGAACGTCACGGTGACGGCGAAGGACGCGGCCAACAAGACCGGCACGGCGTCGTTCAGCTGGACCGTCGGCACCACCGGCGGCTGCTCCGGCCAGAAGATCGTCAACGGCGGCTTCGAATCCGGTAGCGGCAGCTGGACCGGCACCACCGGCTCCATCGGCCAGTGGGGCTCGCAGGGCCAGGCCGCGCACGGCGGCACCTACTCGTCGTGGCTCGACGGCTACGGCTCCACCACCACGGAGTCGATCGCGCAGTCGGTGAGCATCCCGGCGGGCTGCCACGCCAGCCTGACGTTCTACCTGCACATCGACACCGCGGAGACGACCACCTCCACCGCCTACGACAAGCTGACCGTGGCCAACGGCAGCACGACGCTGGGCAGCTACTCCAACCTGAACAAGGCGTCCGGGTACGCGCTCAAGACCATCGACGTCTCGTCGGCGGCCGGCGGCACCCTCGCGCTGAAGTTCACCGGCACCGAAGACAGCTCGCTGCAGACCTCGTTCGTCATCGACGACGTGGCCGTCACCCTGAGCTGAACAACTGAACACCAGTAGCGGGGAGGCCGGGAAACCGGTCTCCCCGTTTCTGCGTTTTCCGGAGCAGAATCGGCGCATGGACACCGAGGAACTACGGGCGACCCAGGCGCCGCTGAAGGACCAGTACCGGGAAAACCCGGAGAGCGCGCTCATCACGCTGCACGCCGACGCCGAGCTGGACGGCCTCGGCATCTCGTGCAAGGTGGAGACCGGCCGCGCGATCGTCGAGGCCGGGCTGCACCCGGCCACCGGCGGCGACGGCACCCTCGCCTGTTCGGGCGACATGCTGCTCGAAGCGCTCGTCGCGTGCGCGGGGGTGACGCTGCGGGCGGTCGCGACGTCGCTGGGCCTGACCGTCCGAGGTGGGCGCGTCCGGGCCGAGGGCGACCTGGACTTCCGCGGCACCCTCGCCGTCGCGAAGGACGCCCCGGTCGGCTTCCGCGCCATCCGGCTGTCGTTCGACCTCGACACCGACGCGAGCGAGGACCAGCTGGCGACGCTCAAGAAGCTGACCGAGCGCTACTGCGTGGTGTTCCAGTCGCTGCGGACACCCCCGGAGTTCGCTGTCACGCTTTCGGCGAACTGAGCCTTTTTCAGGGAGAAACCCGGAGGACAAACCGGGCACGGTGGCCTAGCTTGTCGGGGTCGCCTGAAGGGGGAGCCGTCATGCCACAGCCGGGACCGGACCCAGCCGTCCGGGTACGCGGGCTCGTGAAGACGTACGGTTCGACGCGCGCGCTCGACGGCGTCGACCTCGACATCCCGGCCGGCCAGGTGCTCGGCTTGCTCGGCCCGAACGGCGCCGGGAAGACCACCACCGTGCGCATCCTGACCACGCTGCTGCGCCCGGACTCGGGGTCGGCGCACGTGGCCGGGTACGACGTGCTGGCCGAGCCGGACGAGGTGCGGCAGCGGATCGGGCTGTCCGGCCAGTACGCCGCCGTCGACGAGAACCTCACCGGGTTCGAGAACCTCTACATGGTCGGGCGGCTTTACGGCCGGAAGAAGGCCGCGGCCCGCTCACGCGCCCGGGAACTGCTCACGCGGTTCCGGCTCGACGAGGCCGCCGACCGGCCGGCGAAGGGCTATTCCGGCGGGATGCGCTGCCGTCTCGACCTGGCCGGCGCGCTGGTCGCCGAGCCGACCGTCGTGGTGCTGGACGAGCCCACCACCGGCCTCGACCCGGGCGGGCGGCTCGACACCTGGGAGGTCATCAAGGAGCTCGTCGCCGACGGCACGACCGTGCTGCTGACCACGCAGTACCTCGAAGAAGCCGACCAGCTCGCCGACTCGATCGTGGTGATCGACCACGGCCGGGTGATCGCGCGCGGCACGGCGGACGAGCTGAAGGCCCAGATCGGCGGCGAACGCCTGGAGCTGGTCGTCGCCTCGGCCGCGGACCTCCCGGCGACCTTGGCCGTGCTGCGCGAGGTGGGCACCGGCGAGCCGACCGGCGACGACCACACGCGGCGAGCCGAAATCCTGGTCGACACCGGGCCGAAGGCGCTGATCGAGGCGTTGCGGCGGCTCGACTCCCACGGCATCACGGTCCAGGACGTCGGCCTGCACCGGCCCACGCTGGACGACGTCTTCCTGTCCCTGACCGGCCACGATGCCTCGCCGACCACAGGGGTCTCGAAGTGAACGCGTTCGCGAAGGGCATTTCCGACGGCGGCATCGTCACGTGGCGCAACCTGATGAACGTCCGCCGCAACCCCGACTGGCTGATGGCGGCGACGCTGCAGCCGATCATGTTCGTGCTGCTGTTCGCCTACGTCTTCGGCAACGCGATCGGCGGCGAAGCGGGCGGCGCGGCGTACCGCGAGTTCCTGATCGCCGGGATCTTCGCCCAGACGGTGGCGTTCAATTCGGCGTTCACGGTCATCGGCTTCGCCAACGACCTGCAGAAGGGCATCATCGACCGGTTCCGCTCGCTGCCGATGTCCCGCATCGCAGTGGTCCTCGGCCGCACGACGTCGGACCTGGTGGTCAGTGTCGTGGCGCTGATCGTGATGTCGCTGTGCGGGCTGCTGGTGGGCTGGCGCATCCGCGGCAGCTTCTGGGACGCGCTGCTCGGGTACCTGGTGATGCTGATGTTCGCGTGGGCCCTGTCCTGGGTCGGCGCGCTGATCGGCCTGGCGGCGCGCAGTGTGGAGGTGGCGCAGAGCGCGGGGCTGATCTGGATGTTCCCGCTGAGCTTCATCTCCTCGGCGTTCGTCCCGACGGACACGCTCCCGCCGTTCCTGAAGGCGATCGCGGAGTGGAACCCGTTCACGGCGGTGATCAACGCGACCCGCGATTTGTTCGGCAACCGCTTCGGCACCCCGCCGACGGGCTGGCCGGCGGAGAACGCGGCGCTGTACGCGATCTTGTGCTGCTTGGCGATCATCGCGATTTTTGCCCCGCTGGCTACGGCGCGGTACCGCCGGGTGGCGAGCAAGTAGCGGCGACTACTTCTGCAGCTGGATCTTGGTCAGGTCAAGGTGGCCCTGCAGCAGGAGGACGATTACGGCCACGAGGAGGAACAAACCCCAGGCGGCGGTACCGAACCGGGAGTAGCGATCGAGAGAGTCGGCGGCCCGTGCGATCAGTGAGATCCAACGGCGTTTCGGCGCTGATCGCACGGGATGAGGTGCACCGTCGTGGCAGAAAGCGTCGACCTTCCGGGCCACCGAGGTCGCGAACTCGGGGTCGATCGGACCCGCCAGCACGATGACGGCGTCGTTGAGAACGGTGACCAGTTCCTTGGGATAGCGTCCGGCCAGCGACCTCGTGCCCGCCAGGAACAGCTGGATGTGCCGGCTGCAAGCACGCAGGATCGATGCCACCGGATGCTGAGCGAATGCCTGATCGATTCTCGCGGCGGCCGCGTCGAAGGAGCGCGTGACCCGGACGAGCAGGACCCGCCGTTCTCCGAGCGGATCGATGATCCCCGCGCGGCGCTTGATGAATTCCGGGCTTCGGTACTCCTCCTCGGCGAGAAGGCACCGCTGAACGGCAATTGCCGCATGAGCGCTGGGCTGAGCGACGGCGATGACGCGTTTCAGCACCAGACCCATCACGAAGGTTGCGGCCAAACCCGCGAGGAGCAGCAGTTCGTACCCGGTTTCCGCGGTGAACTCCGGACCTTCCCGGCTATCGGACGCCGGCCAAGACAGGTCGATGAATGCGGATGGCGTGGCGGCGACGCAATAGAGAACAGCAATTTTCCTGCAGCGATCCAGCCAGATGTAGAGCCAGACTTTGCGCAGGAAGTCGTATCGGGTCGCGAAACCGAGCACGCCGCCGGGCAAATGAAGGTCCGGGAACGACCAGATTTTCCGGCAGTGGCCGCTTGTGGTGTATTGGATCGCTTGGACGACGAGCACCGGACCGATGACCAGACCCACGTAGACCAGCAACGGTGGTCCGCCCCACGCTGGAACGTCCTGTCCGTTCAACCTGCTGACGGCGCGCACGGGGCCCAGTGCGATCCAGCTCCCGTAGTACCCGACAACAGCGCAGGCGACGACTCGAACCCCCGCGCCGACCAACGCTCGGACGCACTTGCTCCGCAGCTTTCCGGATTGCCACTGCAACCACCATGCCCGCGCCGACCACTTGGGGATGACCCGCGCCGCGACTTCATCCGGCAACCGCCTGCTGTTCTGCACATCGGCCAAGACGTACAACGCCAGAACAGCAGTACTCAACACCACGAATGTGACGAGCGCGGCGATCGGGGAAGCAAGAAGCAACAGGAGGACACCACGAGTGTGCACCGGCCTACGACTACCACACCCGAAGGCGTGGCAGGAAGGTCACCAGCCGTGACCGGCGCTTCAGTCCTCTTCGGACAGCTCCACGATCGGGATCACCCGCCTGGCCTGCCGCGCCTTCGCCTGGTGGTCGGCCAGGAACGGGTACTCCTTCTCCAGCTCCGTCCACGTCCGCACGTAGTCGGCTCCCAGCAGCGGCAGCGCCTCCGCGTCGAAGGACCGCCCGTCCACCTCGACCCGCACCCGTGAGTCGGCCTCGAGGTTCAGGTACCAGTCCGGGTGGCGGGGCGCGCCGATGTTGGACGCCACCACCAGCCACCGCGAGCCGTCGCGGTGGACCATCATCGGGACCGTGCGCGGCTCGCCGGACACCCGGCCCGTCGTCGTCAGCAGGGCCAGGCGCTCGCGGTGCATGCCCTCGACCTCGCCGCCGGCGCGAAACTGCTCGATCACCCGGCGGTTGGTGTCCCGGATGTCCATGACGGTCACCGGTCGTAGTACCGGGTCGGCGGGTCCTCCTGGGTCCACTGCTGCCGGGTCGGCGGCGGGGGCGCGCCCTGCTGACGAGCCGGCGGCGGCGCGCTCTGCTGGGTGCGGCGCCGGTGCAGGGTCCGGGCGCTGGCCGCCATGCTGTTCACCACCGCCGCGATGACCAGGCCGATCACCAGGTTGATCGCCGCCGTGGCGATCTTCGCGCTCGGAGCCACCGTCAGGGTCAGCGGCAGCACCACGGCGATCAGTGTGACGAGCACCATGATCCAGCCGAAGAACTGGGACGGCGCCGGCGTCGCCACGCTCAGCAGGTGCATCAGCCCGGTGGCGAGCAGGGCCACCGCGGCGGCGACCAGTGCGTACGTCGTGGTGCTCGCGTTGCCCCAGACGCCTTCGCCTTTTGGGGCGAGCACTTCGACCTCGAAGATCCCGCGTGCGATCAGCAGCCCGACGACCGCGAGCAGGGCCGCGACCACCGCCGTGGCCACGCCACCCGCCCACAGGCGGCGCGCGTCGATGCCCGGGCGGACGTCCTGGGACTGGTTCCCGTAGTAGTCGGCCATCAGAGCCTTCCTGGGGTCGGCTGTGCCTCTCCCCCCGATTGTCCCCCGTTTCGGCCCCGGCCGCGATTTGCGCTGGAGTGCACTCCAGCTCGTAACGTCGGATCCATGACCACCGCACAGCACAAAATCGGTTCGGGCTTCGGCGCCACCACCACGGCCGCCGAAGCCGTCGCGGGCGTGGACCTCACCGGGAAGCTCGCCGTCGTCACCGGCGGGTACTCCGGGATCGGCCTCGAAACCACCCGCGCGCTGGCCGCCGCCGGCGCCCACGTCGTCGTCCCGGCCCGCCGCCGCGAGACCGCCGAGGAAGCGCTCGCCGATATCGAAGGCGTCGAGGTCGACGAGCTGGACCTGGGTGACCTCGAAAGCGTCCGCGCCTTCGCCGGGCGTTTCCTGGCGACCGGACGGCGGATCGACCTGTTCATCGCCAACGCCGGCATCATGGCCTGCCCCGAGACCCGCGTCGGGCCGGGCTGGGAGGCCCAGTTCGCCACCAACCACCTCGGCCACTTCGCGCTGGTCAACCGGCTGTGGCCGGCGATCGCCGAGGGTGCCCGCGTGGTCTCGCTGTCCTCGCGCGGCCACCACTACTCGCCGATCCGGTGGGACGACGTCCACTTCGAGACCGGCTACGAGAAGTGGCAGGCCTACGGGCAGGCCAAGACGGCGAACGTGCTCTTCGCCGTCCAGCTCGACCGGCTGGGCGCCGAGAAGGACGTCCACGCGTTCGCGCTGCACCCCGGCGGCATCATGACGCCGCTGCAGCGGCACCTGCCGCGGGCGGAGATGATCGAACGCGGCTGGATCGACGAGGCCGGCAACTACCTGGTGAAGTTCAAGACCCCGGAGCAGGGCGCCGCGACCACGGTCTGGGCGGCGACCTCGCCGCAGCTGGCCGGGCTCGGCGGGCTGTACCTGGAGGACTGTGACGTCGCCGAGCTCGCGCCGGAGGGCGCCGAGGGCCTCGCCGAGTCCGGGGTCCGCGGGTACGCCGTCGACCGCGAGCAGGCCGCTCGCCTGTGGACGCTGTCGGGCCGGCTCACCGGTGTGGACGCGTTCGCGCGGCCGTGATCGCGCCCTGATTGTCACGTCGGCGGGGCCCCGGACGATACTTTCTTCGTGATCTTCCGACGTTTGCCGTTCGCGGGACCGGGGTATTTGGCGCCCGTGGCCGACGAAGCCGGGAGAACGGGGCGCCCGCCGACGAGCGACGGGGCGGAAGTCACCTGTGGCCGTTACGCACTCGGTGAATTCACCATCACCCCGCGCAGCGCCCTCGACGACGAGCGGCCGCCCGGGTTGCTGGGCGGGCGCTACGAGGTCGGCCGGCTGATCGGCAGCGGCGCCACCGCCCGCGTCTACCGCGCCTACGACGTCCGGCTGACCCGCGAGGTCGCCGTGAAGATCTACGACCGGGACGCGGTGGCGCTCGACCAGCGGCGCCGGCTGCGCGAGATGACGATCCAGGGCAGCATCAGCCACCCGGGCGTGGTGGCGCTGCTGGACAGCGGCGACGAGAACGGCCGGACGTTCCTGGTGATGCAGCTCGTCGAGGGCGAGAACCTCGCGGAGCGCCTGCTGGGCGGCCCGATGCCGGCGGCGGACGTGACGGCGCTGGCCGACGGGCTCGCCGAGGCGCTGGCCCACGTCCACGCGCGGCGGATCGTGCACCGCGACCTGAAGCCGGCCAACGTGTTCCTGTCCGCGGACGGTCCCCTGATCGGTGACTTCGGCATCGCCCACGCGCTCGACACCACGCACATCACGGGCACGGGCCTGATCCCCGGGACGGCGGCGTACCTGGCGCCGGAGCAGGTGTCGGGCGAGCCGGCGGGCCCACCGGCGGACGTGTACGCGCTGGGCCTGATCCTGCTGGAATGCCTGACGGGACAACGGGAGTACCCGGGCACGATGGTCGAGGCGGCCATGGCCCGGCTGACGAGACCACCGCGGATCCCGGAGGACGCGCCGGCGACGCTGGCCTACACGTTGCGCCGGATGACGCAGCGGGAGCCCACCGACCGGCCCACGGCCGCGAAGGTCCTGGACATGCTGCACGCCCCGCCGCCGACGCTGCCGTGGAGCCGCCTGGAGCGCAGCCCGCGGTGGCGTCGCCGCCCGGCGCGCCAGGAGACGGCTTCCGCCGCGAACGCCGGTGGCCTCGGCGGGGCTGCGGCCGGTGCGGGTTCGGCCGCCGACCCGGCGCGCGCGGCTTCCGGCTCGGCGGCCCTTGGCCGGCCGGCGGTCGACGCGGTGCCGGCACAAGACACCCGCGCAGCCGCCGGCCCCACCGGCCACAGTGGGCCCGCGACCGGAGCGGTGCCGGCCCACGGCTCCCCCTCGGCCAGCGGCCCCATCGGCCACGGCGGCCCCGCGGCCGGCCCGGTGCCGGCACAAGACACCCGCACGGCCACCGGCTCGATCGGCCACGGCGGGCTCGCGACCGGCGCGGTGCCGGCCCACGAGACCCCCTCGGCCGGCCACGGCTGGCCCACCGACACCCCCTCCGCCGGCCACGACTGGCCCGCCGACACCCCTTCCACCGGCCACGACTGGCCCGCCGACGATGCGCCGACCCACCTCCACCCCGTCGCGGCAGCGGCCACGGCCACACCCCCGGCCGACCGCCCCCGGCGCCGCCGGCTGGCCGCCGCGGCCGGGCTGACCGCCGCCGCCGTTGCCGCCGTGTCCGCGTTGGTGCTGATCAACCAGGACACGGGGACCAGCTCCCCCGCCCAGCCGCCCGCCGCGCACACGCCGGTGGCCACCCCCACCCCTTCGTCGTCCACCCCGCTCGCCGACCCGGGTACCTCCGCGCCGCACTCCGACGCCGCCGGTGGCCGCGGTCCGGCCCCCAGCGGACCGGCGTCGCTCGAGCCCGCCGCCGTCACCCACGAAACCCCGCCGCCCGCCGCCGAGCCGCCGAAGCAGGGCGGCAAGCCCGAGAAGACCGACAACCCCGGCAAGGGCAAAGGCAAGGGCCACGACTCCTGAGGGCGGGACCTCCGGCGCGCGAAACCGGGTCCAACGGCCCTAGTGCGGAAACCGTCCGGAACGGGCGGTAATTCGATTCCGTGAATTGGGACTCGAACCAATAACGACAGGTAACCGGAGCCGCGTCCGGGCCGACACACACCACGTGCCAACTGCGCGTCGTTCGGCGCGGGCGCTGCCGCCGGGAATCCCCTCCCGCCGGTTCGACGATATTCCCGGAGGTCTGGATGAGTGTCCACGCTGCCCTCGCGCGGCCGGTTCTCCGCACACCGCGCGGCCGGCACGCCAAGCCCCGTCCCGCGTGGCCGCGGGTCGCCGGCCGGGCAGTCTTCCTGATCTCCGCGCTGTTCTGCGCCGTCGCGGTCGCCGGCTTCGGGTGGCCGCCCGTGCTGCTCGTGGTGCCGGCGGCCGCGTTCGCGCTGCTCGCCGCGAGTGTCGCGAAATTGCGGACGGCGGCCCGGAAGATCGACACCATCTTCGCCGAAGAACTGTCCGGACCGGAACAGCGCTGAACGAAAGCGCTTATTCGATCATTCGCCGCCCGGTTGCGTACCGGTCGCCGGCGGAGGGCTAGCCTCGATCTTGCCTGCGGTCGTGCAGTTGGTCGAGGTCGTCGTTGTGGCCCGGGTCGTGGCCGGAAGTCGTCGTGTGGGCGTGGTTGTGGGCCGGCTGTCGTGTCGGTGGCCGGGTTCCGAGGGTCCTCGGTCGTCGGGTCAGGAGCGGGGGTTCAGCCGGGCCAAAGGGGCGGTGCGGAGTCGGGTGAATGCCGTCGCGAGACGGTGGGCCCAGGGCCGGTCCCGGCGGACGATGGCCGGATCGGGTGCCGACAGGCGTGACTGGCGATCACCGGCATGCTCGACCTGACGAAGTGGCCGGAGGGGTTCGCGGGTGTCAGCGGATTTGCTGGGTGCACGTCAGGCGGGAGCCTCGACCGTGAACACGGTGCGCGGTGTGACGCTCGCCGCCGGCCACAGCTCACCGATGCGCGACAGCGGGTGCGTCCGCACGTCGAGAAAGAACTCAGTCGTGGCCGCGGCCTGCATCAGCTTGTCGATGATCCGCATGATGTCGCCGACCGCAACACTTCCGATCCCGCTGCCCAGGATGCGCAGATCCGTCGCTTTCAGCACCGACCCGGGCAGCGCCAGTTCCGCGCCCGCAGCGGAGCCGATTTGCACGAACCGCAGCGGCGAGCGTGATTTCCGTGCGTTCGTGGCAGCGAGCAGGCTCTGCGCGGGCGGTCCCCACAGGTAGTCGAGCACGACATCGACTCCGCGCTCGAACTCCTCCCGCAGGGCAGCCGTCAGGCGTCCCGGGTCGTCGGTCAGCGGGATGATCGCGTCGGCGCCCTGAGCGATCAGTGAATCGAGAACAGCCCGGTCGCGTCCCGTGGCGATCACGCGTTCCGCGCCCAGATGGCGCGCCACCTGCAGCGCGACGCGACCGGCAGTACCGGTGGCGCCGTTCACCAGCACAGTCTCGCCCGGTACCAGCTCCGCCCGCGTTTCCAGCGCGACCCACGAGGACATCCCGGGGTCGGCGAGCGCGGCCAGCATCACGTCGTCGACGGTGTCGGGCACGGGCATGCACTGCGCCGAAGCGACCACGGTCCGCTCCGCCATCCCGCCGAACGGTGCACGCGGGAACAGGAAGTAGACCCGACACCCGTCGTCCATCCGCCCGATCCCGTCGATGCCCACGACGAACGGCGGCCGCGGCGCAACGCTGAAGTGCCGCCCGGTGGCACGCACCTTCGTGAAGTTCGTGAGCGCGGACGCCGTCACCGTCACCCGAACTTCGCCCTCGCGCAGCACCGGCTCCTCGAACTCGCCGTAGACGGGATCCTGCCCCACCCCGCGGACCACAGCTGCCTTCATCGGACGATCTCCTTCGTACGTTCTCCGACCACCCGGCCAGCGTGGCTCACGCACTCGTTCGACTTCCACCGTTTCTCCGTGTTGTATCTTTTTCCACCGACCTAATAGAGTGATGGTGTGGTTTCCAACGGCCTTGACGATCTCGACCGCCAAATCATCCACGGGTTGTACATTGACGGCCGCGCTACGTTCAGCCGGCTCGCACAGGTGGTCGGCCGGTCGGAACAGACCGTCGCCCGTCGCTATCGGCTGCTGCGCGAGCGCGGCGTGGTCCGGGTCGTCGGCCAGCCCGCAGGTGAACGCGTCGGCCGGTCGGACTGGATGATCCGGCTCCGGGTCCCGCACACCGCACCCGCGGTCGCGGCGGCGCTGGCCCGGCGACCCGACACAGCCTGGGTGTCACTGGCGACGATGGGTGCCGAGGTACTCTGCGCCCTCCGCGATCGCGGAGCGACGCCACAGACCCGGACCTTCCTGGGAGATCTGCCGTCCCACTGGGGTGTCACCGCCACCCACGCCTACCGGGTACTGCATGTCTTCTTCGACGGTGCCAGGCCACCGACGACCGTCGCCACCGCGTTGTCACCTCGACAGATCGGGCAGCTGCGGCACCGAGCCACGGTGCCGGCCGGCGACACCGCTTTGCGCGAGCTGGACTGGCCCCTGGTCGAAGCATTGGCCGACGACGGGCGGGCGACGTACCGGCAACTGGCCGAGCGGACACACTGGCACGAGTCGACCGTGCGGGACCGCATCGGCGAACTCCTCGACGCCGGACTGCTTGGCTTCGACCTCGACATCGACACGGCAGTACTGGGCATCGCGACCAGGGCGATGCTCTGGTTGTCGATCTCACCGGATCGGCTCGACACCGTGGGACGCGCTCTCGCCGACCACGCCGAAGTATCGTTCGCCGCAGCGAGCACGGGCGCGGCCAACCTGATCGCCTCGATCAGCTGCCCCGACGACGCCGCCCTGTACGCCTACCTCACCGGCAAGGTGGCCGCGCTCCAAGGCGTGATCGACGTCGAGACCGTCCCCATCGTTGCTGCGGTCAAGCGCCACGTCAGCGTTGACGACGCGTGGGTAGCAGTGCTGAGCCGCCGCTGACACCGCGGCCAGGCGGTGTCGCACATGATCACCGGCGAGATGCGGTGGTCGTCACTCCCACCAAGGGAGCGCCTTCCCGCGGCGTGGATCCTGGACCGTCGCAAGCCCGAGTTCCCTTACCGGACAGGCAGTTCCTCCATTCTCAGGCTCCGAGCTACCTCATATGTCATGAAAGACGCAGGCTAGCGTGCGGTCATGGAGTTCTTCTGCTACCACCGCGACCGCCCCGGATCAACGGCGCTGCGGCAGGAAACCCTGGAAGCGCATTGGGCCTACATGGACCGCTACGCGACCCGGATGATCGCCCGCGGCCCGACGCTGGACGACGCCGGCACCCCCACCGGCAGCGTGCACGCCCTCAACCTGCCGGACCCGGCCGCGGCCCGTGCGTTCGCCTTCGACGAGCCCACCTACCAGGCCGGTGGGTACCGGGACGTCCTGCTACGCCGGTGGCGCAACACCCTCGGCACCACGATGTGGGACTCCCCCGGCGAGCCGGGCGGCTACCTGGTCCTCGGCCTCGGCGAAGGGCCGCCCGCCGACGTCGAACCGCCGGACGGGCACGATCTCATCGCCTACGGGCCGCTCCTGTCCGACGACGGCACCGCCTGGCTCGGCACGGCCGCGCTGACAAGGGCGGCGAGCCCGGGCGCGGCGCGCAGTGTCCTCACCCCGGCCCGGTACGCCGCCGTCGAAGTGCGCACCTGGCGGTTCGGCGGGCGGGTCACCGCAGGTCCAGCCACATGATGCGCAGCCCGACGTCCCCCTCGTCCGGGTGGCGGAACGCGCCTGGCGCCGTCCCGAGCGTCACGAACCCGAGGCTCTCGTACAGGCGGATCGCGGCCACGTTCACGTCGACGACCGCGTTGAACTGGATCGCCGCGAAGCCGCTCCGCCGCGCCCAGCCGATCAGGTCCGTCGTCAAGGCCCGCCCGACGCCCGCGCCGCGCGCCTCCTTCGCGACCATCAGGCTGCCCGAGGCGACGTGGCTGCCGGGCCCCGGCCGGTTGGCGTACATGTTCGCCGTGCCCGTCACCCGGTCGCCGTCCTCCGCTGCTCGGTGACGACGTCGTGGATGATCGGCCAGAGCGCGGGCCAGTCTTCGCCGCGGGCTTCGCGGATCACCGGATCACCGGTTGACCGCGGCACAGAGTTCCGGCACGACGGCCTCGATGTCGTCCCGCAGCACGAAATCGGCGTCGTCGTCGTACGGAGTCGGGTCGCGGTTGACGACGACCAGCGTCGCTCGGGCTCCCACGGCGATCGTGCACAGCGACGCCGCCGGCTCCACCTGCAGCGAACTGCCGATGGCCAGGAAGAGCCCGCTCGCCGCCGCGATGGTCCTGGCCTGGCCGAGGACGGCGCCGTCCAGCATCTGTCCGAAAAGGACGACATCGAGCTGGAGAATGCCGCCGCAGCGCGAGCACGTCGGGTCGTCGTCGCCCGCGGCGAGGATCTCGGCGGTCGGGAAGCCGGCCGCGCACGCGGTGCACCGCGTGGTGTGCATGGTGCCGTGCAGTTCGAGGACCTTGCGCGCGGCGAGGCCCGCCCGCTGGTGCAGCCCGTCGACGTTCTGGGTGAGCACGCGGACGGCGACGCCCGTGCGGTCGAGTTCCGCCAGCGCGCGGTGGGCCGCGTTCGGTTCGGCGCGCCAAGCGGCGTGCCCCGCGTACGTCCGCCAGAACTCCCGGCGCACTTCGGCGTCGGCCATGAAGTTCTCGAGGGTGAAGGCGTTCACGGCACTCGGCGTGCGCGTCCAGACGCCTTCGGGGCCGCGGTAGTCGGGAATCCCGGACGCGGTGGAGATGCCCGCGCCGGTCAGCGCGGCGACCCGCCGGGCACCGCGGATCCGGTCGATGAGCTTGCCGTCCATGGTGGCGAAGGCTAATGGCTCCGCCGCGGCGGCACGACCGGATTACCGCGCCGGCTCAGTCCTTCCGCAGCCGCAACGCCAAGGCCGGGCACGCCGCCGCCGCGCCACGCGCCTCCGCCGCCAGTCCCGCCGGCACCGGACCCGGCGCCACCACCGGATAGCCCCATTCGTCGAGCCGCACCAGTTCGGGCAGCAGATCCGCGCACAACCCGTGCGCGCGGCACCTGATCGGGTCGACTGTCACCTTCATGCGACACCCGCCGGGACCCGGCACCGGCCGCCGGCCTGGTGCGCGCGGACGTCGGCGTCGAACACCCGCAGCGCGCTCGCCGCGAGGCGGGCCGCGCCGTCCGGGTGGGCGCACGCGCCGCGGCCGGTGAGCAGCGGGAGGCGCCGGGCCAGCCGGGGCGCCGACGGACCGCCGTGGACCAGCTCCGCGAAGTCCGCCGCGATCGAGGGCAACCCGAACGTGCACGGCCCGCACTGCCGGGCCGACTCGGCCGCCAGGAACGCCAGCACCTTCGCGGTGTACTCGAGCCCGCACGCCCGCACCGGCAACGCGTGGACCGCCGCGATCCCCGGCACACCGCCGCCGAGCTCCGCCGTCCACGTCCCGCCGTAACCGCCGGCGAGCACCGCCTGCACCGGCTCCGCCTCTCCACCCGCTGCGGCCAGCGCGCCCGCCAGGGACGTCCCGGCGGCCACTTCGACGACGCCGGGCCGCCGGACCGCACCGGTGACCGTGACGAGTTCGGTCCGGCCCGCGCGGTAGTGGTTCGGGCCCAGGAGAACCACCGACGCCAGCTGCGCCAGTGTCTCCACATTGGACACGAGCGTCGGGCGCCCGCGCACGCCGCGTTCGGCCGGCCGGGGCCGTTTGCCGAGCGGCCGCGCGTCCCCCGACGTCAGGTAGCGGACGAGCGCGGTCTCCTCGCTGGCGACGTACCGGCGCGGGATCTCCGCGACCCGCACCGGCACCCGGTCTTCGCGCTCGGCGAGGGCGGCGCCGACACCCGGCAGCGCCGGGCTGCCCGCGTGCACGCAGAGGACGGCCTCGGCGGCACCGATGGCGTGCGCGGCGAGCTGCAGGCCGTCGAGGACGAGGTGCGGCGAAAGCGTCAGCAGGGCAACGTCTTTTCGGCTCAGCGGGTCGCCTTCACACCCGTTCGCGACGACGATCGAGCGCTTCGACCGGGCCGCGCGCAGCTTCACCGCCGTCGGGAAGCCCCCGCCGCCGCGGCCGCGCAGGTCCGCCGCCTCGACGGCCTCGATCAGCCGGTCACGGCCGTCGTCGCCGTGGTAGGCGACCCACGGCACGACGCCGTTGCGGCGCCGGTGGCCGGCCAGGTCGAGCCGGTGCGGGGGCAGGATGCTCATCGGGTGCCTCCCAGGGCAGCGAACTTGCGGACGTGGGCCGCGCGGTAGCCGGCGGACCCGAGCACGGCCAGCACGCACAGCACGTCGAGCGCGACGATCCAGCCGTACGCGGAGTCGTCCTCGGCCATGCCGAAGCCGTGCACCAGCGCGACCGGCCAGCACAGGTAGGCCAGCCAGTGCACGGTGCGCCAGACGCGCGCCGGCAGGCGGGTGCGCACGAGGCTGGTGACGACGATCGCGAGCGCCAGGTCGATCGCGACGGCCCCGAGCCCGACCCACAGCGGCTGGTAGTCCGCGCCGAACGGGACGACGACGTCGAGCCAGCCGAGCGGGACGTACCCGTCGAGGACCGCCGACGCGATGTGCGCCGCGAGGAACGCGAGGCTGGTCAGGGCCAGGTTCCGGTGCACGGCGGCGACGGCGAACCGCGGCCACTCGCGCGTGGCGAACCGGCCGGCGCCGAGCGCGCCGAGGACGACGACGCCGGTGAACAGCACCAGCGAAACGAGCCCGGTCGCGCGGCTGAAGTACCACACCGCGGAGCTCATGCCGCTTCCCGCTCTCCGGGCCAGCCGGGTGTCGTGACGACGTCGCCGTCGACGCCGGTCAGCCGCGCGGGCAGGTGCCGTCGCTCGAGCCAGGCGGGTGCGCCGGCGCCGAGGACGATCGCGGCGGTGCTCGCGGTGTTGGCGTCCACAGTGGACTTGGCGGCGACGGTGACGGTGCGCCACCGCGCTTCGGGGACGTCGCCGGTGCGCGGGTCGACGATGTGGTGCACGGTCCGGCCGCCGTGGCGCCAGCGCCGCCGGGTGGTCCCGGAGGTGGCGAGCGCGCCGTCCCGGTGCAGGGCGACGGTGGCGTCCGGCCGGGTGACGGCGGCGGCGTGATCGTCGCCGAGCGCGACCAGCCAGCCGCCGTCGGGAGGCGGCCCGGCGGCGCGCAGATCACCGCCGAGGTTCACGAGGGTCCCGCAGCCGGCGGCGGCGTGGATCCGCCGCGCGGCCCGATCGGCGGCGAGGGCCTTGGCGGTCGCACCGAGGTCGAGGTGGACACCCCGGGGCAGGACGACGAGCCGCCGGACGGGGTCGAAGAGGACCCGGTGCCAGCCGGGCGCGCGACCGAAGGAAGCCGCGAATGAGTCATTCGCGACCTCGGCGGTCCCGAATGACTCATTCGCGACGTTCGAAACCGAGGTGTGCCGGTCAGCGGCAACCAACGCGAAATCCCGGTCGTACCCCAGCGCCCGCACCGCCGCCCCCACCGTCGGGTCGACCACCCCGTCCGTCAAGCGGGCCGCGCGCAACGCCACCGCCAAGGCCTCCGCCAGCAACGGCCCCACCCGGACCTCCCGCCCGGCCGCCTCGTGCAGCCGGGAGATCTCCGAATCCGGGCGGAACCGGCTGCACGCCGCATCGATCGCCGCCAGCTCCTCCCGCAGCACCGCGAGCGCCGCCCCCAGCCGGGCCGGGTCGGTCACCAGGAGCTCCGCCGTCGTGCCCAGGGCCGGGAATGCCGTGGTCACGACGCACCCGAGCCGGTGTGCGCGTGGCCGGAGCCGCTGCTCAAGCCGCTGTCCGGCGCCTCGAGCTGGTCCTGAGAATCCGTCGAAGTGGTCGTGGTGTTCTGCGTCGTGTCGGCCGAAGCGGCCGAGAGACCGAAGCCGATGCCGCCGACCGCGGCCGCGCCCAGTACCGCGGCGGCCGCCGTCGCCAGTGCGGCCTTGCGACGTCCCTGCTCGCGGCGGGCGGGTCCGGCCGGGGTGGTGGGTTCCATGGCACCGAGTGTCGGCGCCGTTCCTTTGAACGAGCTGGGAACGACCTGTCAAAGCCCTGACGCCCCAACCAAAGGAGGTTGACACCGGAAAGCCATTCACCCACTCTTTCCGTTGTCCGCCGGAGGTTTCCTGGTGTTCACGAACCGGACCCCAGCACCTCACGCACCGGCCCCTGCCGTGGGCACCATGAGGCGCCCACCCCCTCAGTGCTGGAGGACCCATGATCCGCAAGCGGATCTTCGCCGCGTTCGCCGCGGCCACCCTGGTCACCGCCGGCGTCGCCACGGCGGCCGTCGTCACCCGGACGGACGAGCCCGCCGTCCGGCCGACCGCCGCGGCCGTGCCGGCGTTCGACCACATCGTCCTGGTGATGTTCGAGAACAAGAAGTACTCCTCGATCAACGGCAGTTCCAGCGCGCCCTACTTCAACACTCTCGCCTCGCAGAGCGCGAAGTTCACGAACTCCTTCGCGATCACCCACCCGAGCCAGCCGAACTACGTCGCCCTCTTCTCCGGCGCGACGCAGGGCGTCACCGACGACACCTGCCCGGCCGGCCTCGGCGCGAAGGCCAACCTCGGCCAGCAGCTGATCGGCGCGGGCAAGACCTTCAAGGGCTACTCCGAAGCCATGCCTTCGGACGGCTACACCGGCTGCTCCAGCGGCACCTACCGGCGCAAGCACAACAGCTGGGTGGACTTCTCGAACGTCCCCGCCGCCAGCAACCTGCGCTACTCCGCCTTCCCGAGCGACTTCACCCAGCTGCCGACCGTTTCGTTCGTCACGCCCGACATGTGCAACGACATGCACGATTGCAGTGTCGGCACCGGTGACACCTGGCTGAAGAAGAACCTCGACGCGTACGCCCAGTGGGCCAAGACCCACAACAGCCTGCTGATCACCACCTTCGACGAGGACAGCGGCACGTCGGTCAACCAGATCTTCACGGCGTTCACCGGCGCGGGCGTCAAGGTCGGCAGCTACAGCGAGTCGATCAACCACTACACCGTCCTGCGCACGATCGAGGCGGCCTACGGCCTGCCCGGCATCGGCAACGCCGCGAGCAAGTCGCCGATCCTCGACGTCTGGCAGTAACCGCGTGTACCTGTCCACCATCGGCCGCCGAGAGCATGCTGGGGCGGTGTCCAAGCGCAAGCTCTCGGCGGTCGGCGCGAACGTCTTCGCGCTGGGCGCCGTCAGCCTCGTCACGGACGTCTCCTCGGAGATGGTCACCGCGGTCCTGCCGGTGTACCTCGTCCTCGGGCTGCACCTGAGCCCCGCCGCGTACGGGCTGGTCGACGGCCTCTACACCGGCGCGACGGCGTTGCTGCGGATCGTCGGCGGGTACGTCGCCGACCGGGTCCGGCGGCGCAAGGTCGTCGCCGGCGCCGGGTACGCGCTGTCCGCGGTGGCGAAGCTCGGCCTGCTCGCCGCCGGAGCGTCGGCGGCCGCGATCGGCGCGGTGATCACGCTCGACCGCGCCGGCAAGGGCCTGCGGACGGCGCCCCGGGACGCGCTGATCACCCTGTCGGCACCCGAGCCGCTGCTCGGGCGGGCCTTCGGCGTGCACCGCGCGATGGACAGCGTGGGCGCGTTCGCCGGGCCGCTGGTCGCGCTCGCCGTGCTGGCCGCCGTCGGGGCCACCGACCCCGAAGCGTTCGACGCCGTGTTCGTCGTCAGCTTCTGCGTCGCCGCGATCGGGGTGCTGCTGCTGGTGCTGTTCGTCCGCGACCGCCGGACGCCGAAAGCGGCCGCGACACCGGTCTCGCCGCGCGCGGCGGCCGCGTTGCTGCGGGGCAGCGGCGTGCGGCGGCTGCTGGTGGCCGCCTGCGTGCTCGGGCTGGCCACGGTCGGCGACGGGTTCGTCTACCTGCTGCTGCAGCACAAGGAGGACATCGCCACCGGCTGGTTCCCGCTGCTCGCGGTGGGCACGAACCTCAGCTACCTGCTGCTCGCCGCGCCGCTGGGCGCGCTGGCCGACAAGGTCGGGCGGCTGCCGGTGGTGCTCGGCGGCTACGGCGCACTGGCGCTGGTCTACCTGCTGCTGGCCGGGCCGGTGTCCGGCTGGCCGCTGTTCGTCTTCGCCCTGGCGTTGTACGGCGCCTTCTACGCGGCGACCGACGGCGTCCTGATGGCCCTCGCCGGCCCGCTGCTGCCGGAGTCGTTGCGCACCACGGGGATTTCGCTCGTCCAGACCGCGCAGGCGCTCGCCTACTTCACCTCGTCCGTCCTCTTCGGACTGGCGTGGCAGTTCTGGGGCGCGAACCTCGCGATCGCCGTCGCCGCGGGCGGGGCCGTGGTCGCGATCGCCGTCACGTTCGCGGTGCTGTCCCCGCGGAAGGTGCCGGCGTGAAGACCCGGATCCTCATCGCGGTCGTCGGCGTGCTCGTGCTCGCCGGGGCGGCGGTCGCGTACGTCGGGTTCGCGAGCGCGCGCGGCCACGACGTCACCCCGACCGGTGCCGTCAGCCTCGACCCCGGCCCGCGGCTGCTGTTCCGCAGCACCGGCGACGCCGACCGCGGGCACGTCGCCACCGTGTCCGCCACCGACCCCGGCGGCCCGCGGACGGTGTCGCCGCTGTCGTGCGCACGGGTGTACGCCGCCGGCGGCACCGGGCTCTGCCTGCGCCAGGACGGCGACCTGACCACCTACCAGCTGGCGGTGCTCGACCGGGGGCTGGCCGTGCAGCGGGAGATCCCGCTGGTCGGGCTGCCGAACCGGGCGCGGGTGTCGGCGAGCGGCCGGATGCTCGCGTGGACGGTCTTCGTCACCGGCGATTCGTACAACGGCGGCATGTTTTCCACCCGCGCCGGCATCCTCGACGCGGCGACCGGCGACCTCGCGGGCACGCTGGAGGACTACGCGGTGACCCTCGACGGGAAGCCGTACCAGGCCGCGGACCTCAACTTCTGGGGCGTGACGTTCACCCGCGACGACCGCCACTTCTACGCGACGATGTCGACGGCCGGCCACCGTTACCTGGTCGCGGGCGACTTCGCCGCGCACACGATCCGCACGCTGCGCGAGAACGTCGAGTGCCCGTCGCTGTCCCCGGACGGGACGCGGGTGGCGTTCAAGTCCGCTGTGGACGGCGACCCGGCCAAGGGCTGGCGGCTGTCGGTGCTGGACCTGGCGGCCTCGAAGGTGACGCCGCTGGCGGAGACCCGCAGCGTCGACGACCAGCCGGCGTGGCTCGACGCCCGCACGATCGGCTACGGCCTGCCCCGCGGCCCGGGCCACGCGGACGTCTGGTCGGTCCCGGCCGACGGCTCCGGCGCCGCCCGGCTGCTGATCCCGGACGCCGAGTCCCCGGCGGCCCTGGGTTCGTGAGCGCCGCGGCGGCCTCCGGCAGGGTGCCGCCGATGCGCCTTTCCCGGCTAGGCAGCTAATCGTCCGAAAATGCGGTGAACCGGATCGAACCGCCGGCCGTAGTACTGGGTGAGAGGCGCGGTCTACCCGCCGCGAAACCCGTGTTGAGCTGCAGTTTTACGTCCGGACGGTCGACCCCGTTCGGCCGCTTGCGGGAGCGTCGGCCGTCATTCATGATGGGCTCGGGGTCCGCGAAAATTCATTGCTGTCGAATATCCAGGTGTCGGCCATGCTGCGGAAGTACCGTCCGTCCGGAAGTGAACGTCATGCTCCTACCTGTGCCCGGGGCCGCCTGATGGCCGTCGACCTGCCGGGTCTCGCGATCGTCGCCGGGCTGCTGCTGCCGGCCCTCGCCGCGGCGGCCTGGGCGATCACCCTGGAGCGGCGGCCGCGCCGGTCCCCGGCCGCCCCCGAGCCGGAACCGGACTTCACCGTCGCCGGGATCCAGTCACGCCTCCGCCGCGAGGTGGCCGCGCGGCAGCTGGCCGACGCGGGCACGGTCGCCCTGCCGACGCTGCCGATCCCGGCGCAGACCCGCCGCGAACCGGCCCCGGCCAGGCTGCCGTCCCGCGTGGCGGGCTTCCTCCCGCCACCGGCCCCGGTCACCGCCGGGTTCGCGGCCCCGCGGTTCGCGTTCGCCCCGCCGGACTCGGACTTGATGCGCCGCATTCTCGACGGTTTGCGCAAACTGGACTGACCGGGCGCTCAGCCCAGGTCACACGCCGTCGCCAGCTCCGCCGGGGTCGCTGCGGCCGGGCGGGCGATCGTCGCCGAGGACGGCGGGCGTACGCCGCGCAGCCAGCCCCCGAGGGCGTCGAACGCCGTCCGGAAGCACGGGCCCAGCGGGCGCAGCCGGTCCGGGAAGGCGTCGGCCAGCCCGTCGACGTGGTTGCCGCCCTCGATCCGGTAGTACCGGTGCAGTGCCCCGCGCCCCGCGGCCGTGATCATGCGGTCGTAGACGTCGGAGTCGCGGGTGATCGGCAGCAGCGTGTCGAGCGTGCCGTGCAGCGTCAGCAGCGGCTTGCCGATCCGGCCGGTCAGCGAAATCCGCTCGACCGCGCGCGCCACGGACGGTGGGCGGGACGCATACGCGTAGTCCGCGTCGCAGGACGGCGTTCCCGAAGCGCAGAACGGCGTTCCCGCCTCCAGTGGGCCGTCGAACGACGGATCGACCTCTTCGCGGTAGATCCGCTGCGTCAGGTCCCAGTAGACGCGGTAGTGGTAGTCCCACAGGAACTCCGAGCCCGGCGCGAACCCGGCGTCCAAAATGGACTGGTGCGCCGCCTCCGATCCCACCGCGTACGCCGGGTACGCGCGCAGCGCCGGGGGCAGGAACGTCAGCAGGTTCGGCCCGTCGGCCCGCCACAGCGTCCCTTCCCAGTCGACGCCGCCGTCGTAGAGCCACGGCCGGTTCTCCAGCTGCCACCGCACGAGGTACCCGCCGTTGGACAGCCCGGCCGCGAGGGTCTTCGTGACCGGACGGCCGTAGTGCCGGGCCGCGGTGGCACGAGCGGCGAGCGTCAGCTGCGTGACGCGGGAGTTCCACTCCGCGAGCGCGTCCCCCGGCCGGACGCCGTCGGTGAAGAACGCCGCGCCGGTGTTGCCCTTGTCGGTGGCGGCGAACGCGTAGCCCTCCGCGAGCGCCTGGTCGCCGATCGCGCGGTCGCTCGCGTACTGGCGCCGCACGCCGGGTGAGCCGGAGACGACCAGGCCGCCGTTCCACCGGTCCGGCAGGCGCAGCACGAACTGCGCGTCGTGGTTCCAGCCGTGGTTGGTGTTCGCCGTGGACGTGTCCAGGAAGTAGCCGTCGACCTGCACGCCGGGCACCGCGCCGAAGGTCGGCAGCCCAGCCGAGGTCAGCCCCGCCCAATCGGCCTCGACGGTGTGCCCGGACGCGACGGTTCCGGTCGTCGTCAGGTCGTCCAGGCACGCGGCCACGGACACCTCGGCACCGGGCACGTGCACCGAGCAGCGCCCGGCCACAGCCGACGCCGGTGCGGGCACCGCCACCGCGAGCGCTCCCGCCAGAACCCCAGCCAGCCAACCCCGCACGGTCCACCTCCGCCTCGTCGCGATACCCGAACCCAACCGCGTGCGGCGCCCGGGAGCCATCCCGCCGGTCACCATGAACGGGCGAGCCGATGTGGTGGACGGCCACATGGTCGGCGGCCGCTCGGCCGTCTTAACGTCACCGCGACCCTCTCAACGACGAGAAGGAGCTCGACCATGCGCAAGCTCGCCTTCGCCGGCCTCGCCGCGATCACCGCCGCCGTGCTCACCACCGTCGGGGTGGCCGCCGCCGATCCGCCGCCGTCATCCCTCGTACCGGTCGGCAATTTCGGCGCCAATCCCGGGGCGCTGGCGATGTACACCTACACCCCCACCGGGCTCGGGACCGGCCGTCCGGTGGTCGTCGCGCTGCACGGCTGCACGCAGAGCGCGGCGGACTACTACGCCCACTCGGGCTGGCCCGAGCTGGCCGACCGCTGGGGGTTCGAGGTCGTGTTCCCGCAGCAGTCGACGGCGAACAACTCGCTGAAGTGCTTCAACTGGTTCTCCACCGCCGACGACACCCGCGGCAACGGCGAAGCCGCCTCCGTCAAGTCCATGGTGGACAAGGCGATCGCCGATCACGGCTCGGACCCCGCCCGGGTGTTCGTCACCGGCCTGTCGGCCGGCGGCGGGATGACCGCCGACCTGCTCGCCGCGTACCCGGACGTCTTCGCCGCGGGCGGGATCAACGCCGGGCTGCCCGCCCAGTGCGCCACAAGCGTCACCGAAGCGACGAACTGCCAGCAGAACGACCAGCACCTGACGCCGGCGCAGTGGGCGGCAAAGGTCAAGGCGCAGTACCCCGGCTACGGCGGACCATGGCCGCGGGTCGCGATCTGGCAGGGCACCGGCGACTACACCGTCTACCCGGTCAACGGCACCGAGCTGCGCGACCAGTGGACCGCGGTGCACGGTGTTTCCCAGACGCCGACGAGCACGCAGTCCCTGCCGGGCGGCACCACTCTGACGGACTACGCCGGCAAGGTGCGGCTGTACTCGATCGCGGGCATGGGCCACGGCACCGCGGTCGACCCCGGCACGGGCACGACGCAGTGCGGCAGCACCGGCGCGTACTTCCTCGCCGGGATCTGTTCGAGCTATTACACGGGCGTGTTCTTCGGGCTGGACAAGGGATCGGGCACCACGACGACGGCCACACCGCCGCCGACGACCACCACCACCACGACCACCACGCCGCCGGGCACCTGCGTGAGCGCGAGCAACTACGCCCACACGCAGGCGGGCCGGGCGCACCAGAGCGCCGGGCAGACGTACGCGAACGGTTCGAACCAGGCCATGGGGCTGTGGAACACCTTCACCGTCCACGCGCTGCGGGAGACGTCCCCGGGCTACTGGATCCTCGCCGACGGGCAGTGTTGAGCGGGGCTCCGCCACCCGGACCCCCGCAAGACGGCAGCGCTAAAGGAAGATCCACATCGGGTTGAGGTGTTCATAGGCGGGCGGCTCGGCCAGGCGGCCGAGCCGCACCGGCACGTCGTAGAGCCGTCCGGGCCCAGAACCACGCCCCGGCTCGCTAGTGTCGCGCGTCCGAAGTTCAGTGACAGCGGCCCGGTCCCCGAGCGCCCCAATGTGGCCTTGGTTGCGTTCAACGCACCCAAGGCGGCTTCGGTGCGTTCAACGCACCGAAGGCCACATTGGGGCGCTCTTCCCGGACGTCAACAACTTGCGACGCGCGACACTAGTGCCGGGGTGGGGTACTTGCCGAGCCCGCGGGGGCGCCCCCCGATTTCCACGCTACCGGACAGCACCGACAAAACCGGAGTCAGCGCGGCGTACCGAGCCGGTGCACCCGCAGCGCCAGCTGGATTTCCAGGGCCCGGTCCGGCGCCTGCCAGTCCTCCCCCAGCAGCGACGCCACCCGCTCCAGCCGCTGCACCACGGTGTTCACGTGGACGTGCAGCACGTCCTTCGTGCGCGCCAGCTGCGCACCGTTCGCGAAGTAGGCCCGCAGCGTCGCCACCAGCTCCGTGCCGCGGCGCTCGTCGTAGTCCAGGACCGGCCCCAGCGTGCGGCGGACGAACGCGTCCAGGTCGGCCCGGTCGCCGAGGAGCTGGCCGAGGAAACCCAGCCCGGCCATCGCCGCGCCTTCGCCCGTCCGGCCGAGCGCCAGCAACGCCCGGACGCAGCGCGCCGCCTCCGCGTGGGCCTCCGCGATCGCCGAGGGGCCGCTCGCCGGCCCCGCCGCGCCCACCGTGACCGGGCGGCCGGTCGCCGAGCCGAGGTCGGCCGCGACGCGGCGGGCCAGCTCGTCCGGGTCGCCGGTCGCGAGCAGCACGACCTCTTCGGCGTGCACCCCGACCAGCGTCGCGTGCCGGGCGGCCGCGCTCGCCACGCGCCGCCGCGAGCCGCCGTCCGCGTGCGCGACCAGCACCGCGTGCGGCGCCGACAGGTCGATGCCCAGGCGGCGGCCGCGGGCCAGCAGCGCCCGGGGGTTGCGGCCGGGCGCGGTGAGCAGGTCGGTCAGCAGCTCGCCGCGGACCTCGTCCTCGGCGCGCACCACCGATCGCCGCAGCATCAGCAGCAACGCCGTCACGACGCCGGCGCGTTCGAACAGCCGCCGGTCGGGGTCGCCGAGCCCGGGCCGGCCGGCCAGCACCAGGCAGCCGAGCAGTTCCGGGCCCGCCTGCACCGCGCACACCCAGTTGTCCTTTGTGGACACGGCGCGGCCGGTGAAGCGGGCCGACGCCAGCGCGTCCGGGTCGAGCGCCACCGGATCCGCCGAACTCGCCAGGAGCGTGCCGTCGGCGTCGTACACCGTGAGCTCTCCGTGCAGCACCGCCGCGACCGCGTCCGCCACGTCCGGCAGGTCGCCGCCGCGCAGGACGAGATCGGTGAGCCGGTCGTGGGCGTCCTCGGCGCGTTCCATCGTCGCGTTGGCCTCGTTGAGCTCCGCGACCGCGCGGCGGGTCTGGTCCAGGAGGTTCGCACTGTCCAGGGCGATCGCCGCGTGGTCGGCGAGCGACGACAGCAGCGCCACCTCGTCGGCGGAGAACTCCCGGGCGGCACGGTCGGACGCGAAGAGCACGCCCAGCACCTTCGGGCCGATGGCCAGCGGGACGCCGAGGATGGCGGTCAGGCCCTCGTCCTCGACGCCGGAGTCGATGGGCCGGGTGTGCTTGAACCGGTCGTCGTTGAAGTAGTCCGAGGTCGCGTACGGCCGGGCGGTCTGCGCGACCAGCCCGCCGAGGCCCTCCCCCATGCCGAGCACGATCTGCTGGAACTCCGCCGACACCGAGCCGTCGCTGACCCGGATGTAGGTCTTGCCCTCGGCTTCGTTGTTGAGGCTGAGGTAGGAGACGTCGACGCCGAGCAGCGCCCGCGCCCGCCGGACGATCGAGCGCAGCACGGTGTCCGGATCGGACAGCGCGGCGAGCTCGCTCGCGGTCTCGAACAGCGCGGTGAGCCGGGCCTCGCGCCGCCGGTGCTCGGCCAGGGTCTCGCGGATCCGCAGGGCCAGCTCGCCCGCGCTGGCCAGCGCGGCCAGGTCGGCCGGGTCGAGGGCGCCCTCGGCGCGGGCGGCCACGACGACGTGCGCCAGCTGCTCGGTGCTCGCCCCGGAGGCGAGCAGGTCGAGCAGCCGGCGCAGCGCGTCCGAGGGTGCGGTCACGGCGGTCATGCTAGGGCGAGACGGCTGCCTTCTCCGCTTCGACGTCGTCGTGCAGCGATTCGCCGCGGGTTTCCCGGGCGGAAAGCAGCGCGATCACCGTGATCACGCACATCGCTGTCACGTACAGCGACACCGGAATGGTGCTGCCCCAGCTGGAGAACAGCGCGACGGCGACCAGCGGCGCGACGGCCCCGGCGGCGATCGACGAGAGCTGCCCGCCGACGGAAAGGCCGGTGTAGCGCACCCGGGTCGGGAACTGCTCGGCGAAGAACGCGGCCTGCGGGCCGTACATCGCGCCGTGCAGCACCAGCCCGACGGTCGTGGCCAGCACGATCACCGCCGACGACTTCGTGTCGAGCAGCGCGAAGAACGCGAAGCTCCACAAGGCCATCCCGATCGCGCCGAACAGGTAGACCGGGCGGCGGCCGACGCGGTCCGACAGCGCGCCCCACACCGGGATCGTCACGAAGTGCACGGCCGAGCCGATGAGCACCGCGGTCAGGCCGACGCCCTTCGGCAGGTGCAGCCCGGTTGTGACATACACCAGGATGAACGCGGTGATCACGTAGTACGAGACGTTCTCGGCCATCCGGGCGCCGATGGTGATCAGCACCTGGCGCCAGCTGTTGCGGAAGACGTCGACGACCGGCACGTGCTTCTCGGCGCGCAGCTCGGCCTGGCGCTGAGCCGCGAGGAAGACGGGCGACTCGGTGACGGCCAGCCGGATCCACAGGCCGATCAGCAGCAGCACGCCCGAGAGCAGGAACGGGACGCGCCAGCCCCAGGACAGGAACGTCGCATCGGACTGGGTGGCCGAGAGGATCGCCAGCACCGCGGTGGCCAGCAGGTTCCCGCCCGGCGCGCCGCACTGCGGCCAGCTCGCCCAGAAACCGCGGCGGCGGTCGTCACCGTGTTCGGAGACGATCAGGACGGCGCCACCCCATTCGCCGCCCAGCGCGAAGCCCTGGACGAGCCGGAGCAGCGTAAGCAGGATCGGAGCCAGGACACCGGCGGTGGCGTACGTCGGCAGGACGCCCATCAGGCAGGTCGAGCCGCCCATCAGGACGAGGCTGACGATCAGGAGTTTCTTCCGGCCGAGCCGGTCGCCGAAGTGGCCGAAGACCAGCCCGCCGACCGGCCGGGCGAGGAAGCCGACGGCGTAGGTGAGGAACGCCAGCAGCGTGCCGGTGAGCGGGTTCGCCGTCGGGAAGAACAGCTTGTTGAAGACGAGGGCGGCGGCCGAGGTGTAGAGGAAGAAGTCGTACCACTCGATGGTGGTGCCGATCAGGCTCGCGCCGACGATCTTGGCGATCGCCGACCGGTGGGGTTGGCTCACTGCGGGCTCCACTTCCTTGTGGGGTTCGTTGCGGCGGACGGGTTTACGCGGCGGTCCAGCCGCCGTCGAGCGGGACGGAGGCCCCGGTGATGTGGCCGGCGTGCGGGGAGCACAGCCACACCACCAGGGAAGCGACGTCTTCGGGTTCGATGAGCTTCTTGATCGCGGCCCGCTTGAGGAGGACCTCGGCGACGACGTCCTCACGCGGGATGTCGTGCTCGGCGGCCTGGGCATCGATTTGGCCGTCGACCAGCGGAGTCCGGACGTATCCGGGGTTCACGCAGTTGCTCGTGACGCCGTGTTCGGCGCCTTCGAGGGCGGCGACCTTGGAGAGGCCTTCGAGCCCGTGCTTGGCGGCGACGTAAGCGGCCTTGTAGGCGGAGGCGCGCAGCCCGTGGACGCTCGACATGTTGACGATCCGGCCCCATCCCCGGGCGTACATCGCGGGAAGGGAGCGCCGGATGAGGAGGAAGGGAGCGGTGACCATCAGGGCCTGGATCCGCGTGAAGACGTCGGGCGGGAAGTCTTCGAGCGGCGCGACGTGCTGGATCCCGGCGTTGTTCACCAGGACGTCGACTTCGGCGGGCAGGGCGTCGATCGAGGTGGGGTCGGTGAGGTCGGCGACGTGCGCCCAGCCGCCGACTTCGGAGGCGGCGGCTTCGGTGCGGCGTTCGTCGATGTCGACGACGTGCACCTTCGCCCCGGCCGCGGCGAGAGCGCGGACGCAGGCGAGGCCGATGCCGCTCGCCCCGCCGGTGACGAGGGCGGTGCGCCCGTCCAGATCGCTGGTCATGGACGGGAACGGTAAGCGTGACCCCGGTCGCTAGCTATGTGCGGAAGAGCTACACCTCAGGAAGATCCAGTGTGGCGGGCCGACACAGTGCGGAGAGTAAGGCGTCCCACGATCGGGTGGATATTTCGAGGGTGCCGCCGGAGCGGTCCTTGGTGTCGCGGATTTTTGCCGCAGGTCCGAGCGCCACTTCGACACAGTTTTCATCTTGTGAATAGCGCGAGGTCAGCCATTCACCCATCCGAGCCTCCGAGTTCGGCGATCACCTCCCCGATGAACGCGCAACTGTCCTGCTCGCTCATGGCAAGCGCCGCCAGGTTCTTGGCAGCCGACCGGTAGTCAGCCACCTGGTCCTCAGCGTAGAGGTACGCGCTTGCCCGGAACTGCTCGAGGAACACGATCGGCGGCAGCTGCGGGAAGTCGAGGATCACGAACGGCCCGCACAGCCCCGCGTGGAACCGCGGGCTGCCGCGGAAAACCTGCAGGCTGATGTTCGGCCGCCGTGACAGCTGAAGCAGGAACCGGAGCTGATCGACCATCACCGGCCGCTCGATGAACTCCGGCCGCAGAGCAGCCTCGCCGACCACAGCTCGGAACGGGGTCGGCCGCGGTCCGCGAAGCAAGCTCCGCCGGGCCTCCCGAAGTGCGACCAGCTTTTCGAGCTCATCACCGACCACACCGAAGCCGGCCAGCGCGATCCGAGCGTAGGCAGGTGTCTGAAACAGTCCGGGAAGCAGCGCCGGTTCCCAACCGAACAGCTCACTGGCCTCGCGCTCGTAGTCAACGTAGGCGCCCAGTTTCCGGCCGGGCATCGACTGTTCGAGCCAGCTCGGCTCGCGGGCGGTGCGAGCGAGCTCCAGCAACCTCGCCCGCTCCCCCGGCTCCACCACCAAGAACCCCAGCAGCAGCGCCACCTGCTCCACCTTGGGAATCCGCTTCCCGTACTCCCAGTTGGACAGCTCCTGCGCATGCACGCCGATCTTCCGGGCCAGCTGCCGCACGCCGAGGTTCCGCGCTTCCCGGCAGGTGCGCAGCCCGAACCCGAGCGCTCTCGCCCGGGGTGTCGCGAAGGGTGTCGCCATGACCGCATTCTGTCATCGGGGTCCGACATTTCCCGTCGCCGGCCGCCCGCCTGGTGTCGCGGATCCGCGTCAGGTTCGCTGCTGGTCATGGACCCGGACCACGCACTTCTGACCCGTCTTCGCGACCTCGCCGAAACGCTCCCCGGCGATCTCGCCTGGCTGACCGGACCGCCCTTGCGCGCGGACGGCCTGCGCGACCTCGGCGAGCGCCTCAGCTGCCTCGGCGCGGACCTCATCAGCCGCGCGGGCGTGCTCGACGAGATCGCCGCCGCGCGGCTGCCCGCCCACGGCTGGATCCCCGAGTGCGGGCCGGAGCCGCGGCGCCGGCTGTCCCACTACGTCGGCCGTGGCGAGGTGCGGCTCGGCCTGATCTACTTCGCGAGCTGCGGCGCGGGGTGCTTCCCCTTCTACGGCACCGATCCGGCGGGCCGGACCGAGCGGCACGAGCGGTGCGAAAAGTGCGTCAAAGAGGCGTACCGGCTCATGAGCGTTCCGCCAGCACCGCGAGATAGTGCACGTTCGTCATGATCCCGAGGACGTTGCCGAACGGGTCGACGACCGAGGCCGTCACGAACCCGGGCCCGCGTTCGATGATCGGCTCGTACTCCTTCGCGCCCAGCTCCAGGAGGCGCGCGAACGTCGCTTCGAGGTTGTCGACGTGCCAGCGGACGATCTCGCCACCCGGCTCGGTGAGCGCGGACGGGGCGTACTTTCGGTCGATGATGCCGAGTTCGTGCTGGTAGTCGCCGATCCGGAACTCCGAGTACCCGGGGACGTTGAAGTACGGTTCGACCCCCAGGAACTCCGCGTACCAGGCCTTCGCGGCCTCGAGGTCCTCGGCGTAGTACGTCACGGTGGCCATTCCTCGCAGCATGTCCGGCTCCTCTGAAGCGGTGGTTCGAGCGGTGTGGAGCCATCATGCGGGGTAAAAGTGCTCATCGAGTGACCACTTTGTTTGCGACACTTCTTTCATGCGCGCCGACCGCCTCGTGGCCACCCTCCTGCTGATGCAGACGCGCGGCCGCGTCACGGCCGCCGAACTGGCGGCGGAGCTGGAAATCTCGGTCGCCACCGCGCGCCGCGACCTCGAAGCCCTCTCGGCGGCCGGGGTGCCCGTCTACCCCCAGCCGGGCCGCGGCGGCGGCTGGCAGCTCGTCGGCGGCGCGCGCACCGACCTCTCCGGCCTGAGCGCCCGCGAGGCGCAGGCGCTCTTCCTGCTGGCCGGCCCGGCCGCGGCGGGCGCGCCGGAGGTCAAATCGGCGCTGCGGAAGCTGATGGGCGCGCTGCCGGGCACGTTCCGGGCGGACGCCGAGGCGGCGGCGGACGCGGTCGTCGTCGACCAGGCCGGCTGGGGTGAACGCCCGAAGGAACGGCCGCCGATGGTCTCGCTGCTGCGGGACGCCGTCATCGCCCGCCGCCGGGTCCGGCTCGCCTACGCCGGGCGCGAGAAGTCCGAGCGGCTCGTGGACCCGTGGGGCCTGGTCGACAAGGACGACGTCTGGTACCTGGTCGCGGGAACGGCGAAGGGCCGCCGCACCTTCCGCGTCGACCGGATCGTCTCGGCCACCCCGACCGACGAGCCCGCGGACCGGCCGTCGGACCTCGAGCTGGCGGCGGTCTGGCGGGAGGTCGTCGAGGAGATGGAAAAGCGCCGTTCGCTGCTGAGCGCGGACGTGGTGCTCGCCCGCCGGCACTTCCGGGTGCTTCAGGACCGGTTCGGGCGGCACTGCGAGCTGGTCGCGGAGCTGCCCGGGGAGCGGGTCCGCGCGCGGGTCGCCGCGCCGGCGCCGGTCATGATCGCGCAGGAGCTGGCGGGGTGGGGCGCGCTGGTCGAGGTCGAGGGCCCGGAGTCGGTACAGGCGGAACTGGCCCGGCTCGGCGCGGAGCTGGTTGCGCGCTACGGGACGTGATCACTGCCCGTTATGACACGAGATGTCGGAAACGCCCCGGCCGGCCTCCGCACCCGCCGAAAGGCACTTGCACACTTTCCGGACCTTGCTCGTCGATCATGTCGAATGGCCGTGATCGCGCCCCAGCTTGGTGAACGCCGTTCATCGGTCTACAATGGACACCAGGCGGGAACACTCGGAGTGTCCGTTACCCGCCGGTATCTGGCCGTTCGGAGTATCCCTGATCACCCGTTTGCTGCTATTGTGACGCCTCCGTGACCTGAACGTGCGTTCGGCGACACCTCGGTGAGGGCAGACAATGCGTGACGATGTGGTCGAGGCGAGTGCCGTGGTCGGACACCCGCCCGACGTGGTGTGGCAGATCGTCGGATCGCCGGAGTGGTACTCGCGGTTCGTGCCGGAGATCAGCTGGTGCGAGATCCAGGAGCCGGCCGGGCGCGGGCGCGGCCCGAAGGGCGTGGTCCGGATCGTCCCCGCGCGGGGACCGATGCTCGAGACGCAGATGCAGGCCGTCGTCTACCGGCCGGGCGAGCACGTCGTGTGGTGCGGCGTCCCCGACGAAGGCACCTGGGTCTCCCTGGAGCTGAGACCGCTGGCCGGCGGCCAGACCGAGCTGTTCGTGCGGATGATGCTGCCGCCGTCGCACCTGGAACTGGTGTCGACGATCAAGAAGGACGTCCGCGCCCTCGCCCGGCGCCTCGACCTGCACCTGGCCGGAGAGCACGACCCCGGCACCGACAGCGAGACCAACAAGGCCACCAAGCTGCGCACCACGAGCATCCTGCTGCGCGCCGGCGTGCTCAGCGCCGGGCGGCCGGACAAGCTCGCGCGCCAGCTGAACTCCCTCGCGCAGTGGGGCGCCACGGTCGCGGGCGGCTACCAGGCCGCCGCGGCCCGCGTCCCGGACGAGCTCGCCCTGCACGACGAACGCAGCGTCCGCACCTTCCGCCAGGTCCAGGAGCGCAGCGACCGGCTCGCCAACGCGCTGAGCGAACTCGGCGTCGTCGAACGCGACCGGATCGCGCTGATGTGCCGCAACCACGCCGCGATGATCGAGTCGTTCGTCGCGGCCAGCAAGCTCGGCGCCGACGTCATCCTGCTGAACACCGGCCTGTCCGCCGCCTCGGTCAAGGACGTGCTCGCCGAGCACCAGCCGTCCGCCGTGCTGGCCGACGACGAGTTCGCGCAGACCATCGCGAACGTGCCGGGCGACTTCGCCCGGATCAGCACCTGGCCGGACGCCGACGCCGGCTACCCGACCGTCGACGAGCTGATCCAGGCCGCGCCCGCCGACCGCCCGAAGCCGGTCGAGCGGCCCGGCCGGCTGATCGTGCTCACCTCCGGCACCACCGGGACGCCGAAGGGCGCGCGGCGGCCCACGCCGAAGGGGCTGGGCACCGCCGCGGCGATCCTCGACCGGATCCCGCTGCGCTCCGGCGACCGGCTGCTCGTGGCCGCGCCGCTGTTCCACACGTGGGGCCTCGCGGCGATGCAGATCGGGATGGCGCTGCGGGCGTCGCTCGCGCTGATCCGCAAGTTCGACGCCGAAGAGACGTTGCGGACGATCGCCGAGCAGAAGTGCGACGCGCTGTTCGCCGTGCCGATCATGCTGCAGCGGATCATGGACCTGCCCGAGCGGGTCCGCGCGCGCTACGACCTTTCGTCGCTGCGGATCGTGGCCAGCAGCGGCTCGGCGATGTCCGGGCCGTTCGTGACGTCCTTCATGGACACCTTCGGCGACGTCCTCTACAACTTCTACGGCTCGACCGAGGTGTCCTGGGCGAGCATCGCCGACCCGGCCGACCTGCGCGCGGCGCCGACGACGGCCGGCCGCTGTCCGCTCGGCACGCGGCTGGCGATCCTGGACGAGGACCGCAAGCCGGTGCCGCCGGGCGGCGAGGGCCAGATCTTCGTCGGCAACGACATGCTGTTCGAGGGCTACACGAGCGGAACCGACCCGGCCCGCGCGGCGGACATGATGGCCAGCGGCGACGTCGGCTACCTCGACGCGGCGGGCCGCCTGTTCGTCACCGGCCGGGCCGACGAAATGATCGTCTCGGGCGGCGAGAACGTGTTCCCCCGCCCGGTGGAAGAGGCGCTGGTGGCGCTCCCGGGCGTGCACGACGCGGCGGTGGTCGGCGTCGCGGACGCGGAGTGGGGCCAGCGCCTGGCGGCGTACGTCGTCCCGCGGCGGGGCGCGTCGCTGCACGCGGAGGACATCCGCCAGTACATCCACCACCGCCTGGCCCGGTTCGCGGTGCCACGGGACGTCTATTTCGTGCCGGACCTGCCGCGCAACGCGACGGGCAAGATCCTCAAGCGCCTCCTCCACGACGACACCTGGCCGGCGACCAGCGAATACTGATGCACTGATGCCCGAGCACACGCCGGACGGCCGGTACATCGTGGTCAACGGCCGCCGCTGGCGCGCGACGGACCCGGAAATCCCGGACGACGTCCGCGATCGCCTGCAGAAGCACCTGATGGCGGCCCGGCGCGTGCAGGACCGCGCGCGCGTCCAGACGGCGAAGGTGGCGTTGGGCGAGCGCGGTGAGCCGTGGTGGGAGCAGACGTCCACCCAGCGCCGGGCGCGGTGGGAAAGCGGCCTCGCCGCCCTCGATCAGCCGACCGGCTGACGCAGCACCGTCCGCAGCTTCGCGGGCTCGACGCGTCTCGGGTCGCCGAGGTACACCTCGTGGTGCAAGCCGGTCGGCTTCAGTCCTTGCGCCGTAAGGTATTCGTCGTGCAGGCGGGCCAGCAGTGGACCTTCGTCGTCGTACGACCCGATGTGGAGCGCCTGCGCGCACCGGCCCTCGTGCAGCTTCTCCAGCCGGACCGGTGCGTCGAGCTTCTTCTTGCGCCGCACCGTTTCCCTGGCCTCCTCGACGGCGGCCTCCTCGATCCACGACGGCTGCGCGATGAGCATGGTCCACTGCCAGGAATCCTTGGCGCGCACGGTGAAAGCCGCGTAGTCCTCGGCCCACCACAGGCCCTCCAACGGGCCCACGACGAAGTCCTCACCACGCTGCTTCGCTGCCATCTTGATCGTGTAGGCGAAGGCGTAGAGCGCTTCGACGGCCTTCCGGTAGCTCTCCGCCGTGTTCGGGTTGCCGCGGCCGTCGATCGCGAGGAACCGCTGTTCGGGGACGTCCAGCAAGGCCCAGTCGGTGTTCTTGGGCGCGTAGAGCTGCTTCAGGTCCTTTTTGATGTCGTAGGGCATCAGGTCATTCCTTCCAGCCATCGGGCTTCCGCCTCGAGTTGGGCGACGGAGTAGTCGAAGATCGCGCGGACGAACGGCGGGGCGTGCTCCTGGGCCGCGGCGGCGCGGCGGACCTCGGCGAGCCGCTCTTCCACGGCTTCCGCGCGCCGGGCCAGCGCGGCCGCGAGGCGTTCGGGCGGGACGGCCGGGCTGTTCGCCAGGCCGGCGAGCACCGGCGGATGCACCGGCCGCAGCTCCGCGATGGCGGCTTCGGCGGCCGCCGCACACGCTTTCCGGCCCGCATCGGTGGCCGTGAACGTCTTCTTGGCCTTGGCGTGCGCGCGTTCCCCCGCGACCTCGGCGACCAGGCCTTTCTCGCGGAGTTTCCCCAGGACGTAGTAGATCGAGCTGAAGCCGAGGGCCGTCCAGTCGCGCATGCCGCGCTCCGAGACGACCTCGTCCAGCTCGTAGCCGTGCCTCGGCCGCTCGACCACCAGGCCGAGCACCGTCAGTTCCGCGTCGGTCAGCACGGCCGTACTCTAGCACTAGAATAGTCGGTCGCCAGAAATTGTCGGTGGGTGCTGGCATGCTTCACCTCGTACCGGAAAGCGAGGGAGAACAGTGGGGGGACAGGTGGTGACGGCGGTGCCGTGGACCGCGGAACGCGTGGCCGGGCTGGCGCCGGATCCCGCTTCGGAGAAGGCGGGCCGGGCGCTCGCGACGCCGGCGCGGTGGTCGGGCGCGGGTGCGTCCGAAGACGCCGTGTGGGGCTTCTGCCAGGGCAGTGGCAAGAAGCCGTACCAGACGTGCGTCGAGCTGGCCGAGCCCGCGTTCCGGTGTTCCTGTCCCAGCCGGAAGTTCCCGTGCAAGCACGCGCTGGGGCTGCTGCTGCTCTGGGCGACCGGGCGCATCGACGGCGCGGAACCACCCGAGTGGGTGCACACGTGGCTGTCCGAACGCGCGGACCGCGCCCGCCGAGCGGGAAACCGCGCCGAGGCGGCGGGCCCGAAGGACGAGGAGGCGGCCGCCCGGCGTGCTTCCGATCGCGTGGCCCGCGTCGAGGGCGGCGTAGCGGAGCTGAAGGTCTGGCTGACCGACCGGATCGGGGCCGGGTTCGCGGGCTTCGAGCGCAACGGCGGTGACGAGCTGCGCACGGTCGCGGCGCGGATGGTCGACGCGCAGGCGTCGGGGCTCGCGGGCGGCTTGCGCCGGGCGGCGGGGCTCGTCGGCCGGCGCGACTGGCCGGAGGCGCTGCTGGCCGAGCTGTCCCAGCTGTACCTGCTCGCCGACGCGGCCACGCGCCTGGAGTCGCTGCCACCCGCGCTGGTGGAGACCGTCCGCACGCGGCTGGGGTTTTCGGTGGAGACGGCCCGGGTGCTGGAGACCGGCGAGCGCGTCGCGGACGAATGGCTGATCACCGGCGCGGCGGACGAGGAGAACGACCGGCTGCTCACCCGCCGGACGTGGTTGCGCGGCCTCGGCACGGGCCGGGACGCGCTGGTGCTGTCGTTCGCGCCGCCGGGACGTCCCCTGGACGCGACGTTGCCACCGGGCCACCGGCTGACCGCGGAACTGGCGTTCTACCCGGGCGCGGCGCCGCTGCGGGCCCTGGTGGCGGAGCGCGGAATCCCGCTCGCGGCTCCGGCGGCCGAAGGTGGGTCGATCGCGGACGCCCTGGCGGCGCACACGCGGGCGATGGCGGCGGACCCGTGGCTGGAGCGCTGGCCGGTGCTGTTGTCGGGCGTCACCCCGGCCGAGCACGCGGGCGGCTGGTGTCTGTCCGAAGAGGACGGCACGGCGATGCCGCTGGTGCCGTACGCGTTCCCGTGGTCACTGCTGGCCCTCTCGGCGGGGCGCCCGTTGACGGTGGCCGGCGAGTGGAGCCCGGCGGGGTTGCGGCCGCTGATGTGCTGGCACGAGAACCGGGCGGTGCGGCTGTGAAGGTTTTCCCCTACTACGCAAAGGAAGCCGAGGTGTCCCGATGAAAGCCTGGGAAGACCTCGTCGGCACCGCTCTCCTCGGCACCCGGCGGCGCACCCTGGACCCCGCCGCCCAGCCGGCCGCGGTCCAAGAGCTCATCGCCGGGCGCGCCGATCCGGCCGAGCAGCTGCTCGCCGCCGCGGCCGTGCTCAGCACCTACCGGCGGGCCGGGCGGCGGCCGCTGCACGACGTCCGGCCACTGCCCGTGGCCGCCGGCGACGAACGGCCCTTCGTGCCACCGCTCGCCCGGGAGCGGCTCGGCCGGCTGCTCGCCGCCAGCCACCCCGACCTCCTGCTCGAGTGGCTGGGCATCGTCGCCGGCACCGATTACCGCGTCCCCCCGGAAACCCTGCCGCTGCTCGCCGAAGCCGCGCGCACCAAGGCGGCCCTGCGCGGGCCGCTGGTCGCCGTCGCCGGGCCCCTCGGCGCCTGGCTCGGGCAGCGGAACCCCGACTGGGCCTTCCTGGCCGCGCCGGCCGAAGAATCCGGCGACGTCTGGCAGTACGGCAGCCTCGCCCAGCGCCGCCGGTGGCTCGGCGCCAAGCTCGCCCAGGATCCCGACGCCGCCCGCGAAGCCCTCACCACGTCGTGGAAGACCGAGCCCGCCGACGTCCGCGCCGACTTCCTCGGCGTCCTGGCCGGCCACGTCCGGGCCGGCGACGAAGCCTTTCTCGAAGCCGCGCTCACCGATCGGGCCGCCGGCGTCCGCGAACAGGCCGCCGACCTGCTCGGCCGGCTGCCGGGCACGCGCTACGGCCGGAGCATGGCCGAACGGCTGCGCCCGCTGGTCCACCGCCGGAACCGGGTGCTCACCGTCTCCCTGCCCCACGGCGAACGCGGCGACGGCACCGTCCGGCTGCGCACCCTCGTCGCGGCCGCGCCGCTCTCCTTCTGGACCGAGTTCGGCCCGCCGGCCGAGGTGGTGCGGATGGCCGTCGAAGGCTGCCCGGCCGCCGTGCTGCGGGAGTCCTGGGCCACCGCCGCCCTGCGCCAGCGCGACGAAACCTGGGCGCAGGCCCTCATCGGCGCCGACCCCGGCGGCCGCACCACGCCGCCGCTGCTCGGGGTGCTGAGCCCGGCCGGCCAGGCCGCCACCGTCGGGCACCTGGTGAGCCGGCTGCCCGTCGAGTCGTTCGCGCGGCTGGTGCACGAACTGCCCCGGCCCTGGACGAAGGAACTCGGCACCGCGCTGCTCGACTGGATCGCCCGCCAGGCCGACCACCGCCTGGTCTCGCACGCCGCCGTCGTGATCGCGCGCGCGGTGCCGCCGCAGTGCCTGCGCCACCCGCTGGCCACCACCCGGCTGACCATGGACGCCGGGCCGTGGCGCCGGGCGCTCACCGAAACGCTGAACTTCCGCCGCGAAATGTACGAGGAGCTCGCATGACCGCCCCCGCCACCGTCCTCCGGCCGCACGCCGAGCAGGACCACGCCGCCGAGCTGGCCGCGCTGGCCGCCGCCGACGAACGGGTGAAGCCGCCGAACTGGAACCTCTCGCCCTGGGCCGTCGTCGAGTACCTGCTCGGCGGCACCCTGCCGGACGGCACCGTGATCACGCCGAAGTACGTCGGCCCGCGGCGGCTGATCGAGGTCGCCGTCGCCACGCTCGCCACCGACCGCGCGCTGCTGCTGCTCGGCGTCCCCGGCACGGCGAAGACGTGGGTTTCGGAGCACCTCTCCGCGGCCATCAGCGGCGATTCGACGCTGCTGGTGCAGGGCACCGCGGGCACGTCCGAGGAGTCGATCCGCTACGGCTGGAACTACGCGCGGCTGATCGCCGAGGGCCCGAGCGCGGCCGCCCTCGTCGAAAGCCCGGTGCTGCGCGCGATGCGGGACGGCAAACTGGCCCGGCTCGAGGAGCTGACCCGCATCCCCGCCGACGTCCAGGACTCGCTGATCACCATCCTGTCCGAGAAGACGCTGCCGGTCCCGGAACTGGGCACCGAGGTGCAGGCCCGGCCGGGCTTCAACCTGATCGCGACGGCGAACAACCGCGACAAGGGCGTCAACGAACTGTCCAGCGCGCTGCGGCGGCGGTTCAACACGGTCGTGCTGCCGCTGCCGGACAGTGCCGAGGCGGAGGTCGAAATCGTCAGCAGGCGGGTCGCCGAGCTGGGCACGGCGCTGCAGCTGCCCGCGGAAGCCGCCGAGCTGGCCGAGATCCGCCGCGTCGTCACGGTGTTCCGCGAGCTGCGCTCGGGCCGCACCGAAGACGGCCGCACGGCGGTGAAGTCGCCGTCCGGCACGCTGTCGACCGCCGAGGCGATCAGCGTGCTCACCGGCGGGCTCGCCCTGGCCGCCCACTTCGGCGACGGCGTGCTGCGCCCGCACGACATCGCCGCGGGCATCCACGGCGCGGTGGTCAAGGACCCGGTGGCCGACCGGGCGATCTGGATCGAATACCTGGAGACCGTGGTCCGCGAGCGCGACGGCTGGGCCGACTTCTACCGGGCGGGCCAGGAGCTTTCGTGACGGCAACCCACCTGCTCGGCATCCGCCACCACGGCCCGGGATCCGCCCGGGCCGTGGCGGCGCGGCTCGCCGAACTCGAACCCGACGTAGTGCTCATCGAGGGGCCACCCGAAGCCGACGCCCTGGTCGAGCTCACCGAAGACCCGGCCATGGCACCCCCGGTCGCGCTGCTGGCCTACGCGACCGACGACGTCTCGCGCGCCGCGTTCTGGCCGTTCGCCGTCTTCAGCCCCGAATGGCAGGCGCTCGCCTACGCCCGCGAAGCCGGCATCCCGGTGCGGTTCTGCGACCTCCCGGCCGCGCACACGTTCGCCGCGGGGCCGGACGAGCACGCGGGCCCGCCGGTCGACCCCCTGGCCCTGCTGGCCTCGGCCGGCGGGTACGACGACCCGGAACGCTGGTGGGACGACGTCGTCGAGTCGCGGCGGGACACCGAAAGCCCGTTCGAAGTGATCGCCGAGGCGATGAGTGCGGTGCGGGAGGACGAAGAACCCGCACAGGGCAACGAAGCCCGGCGCGAGGCGTACATGCGCTCGGTGCTGCGCCGCACCCGCAAGGACGGCTTCGAGAACATCGTCGTCGTCTGCGGCGCCTGGCACGTGCCCGCGCTGGCGGATCCGCTGCCACCGGCGTCGCACGACCAGGCCGTCCTCAAAGGACTCCCGAAGCGGAAGGTCGCCTGCACCTGGGTGCCGTGGACGCACGGGCGCCTCGCCACGGCGAGCGGCTACGGCGCCGGCGTGCGGTCGCCGGGCTGGTACCACCACCTCTTCACCACCCCCGAAGACGTCACCACGCGCTGGCTGACCGGCGTCGCCGGGGTGCTGCGGGAGGAGGATCTGCCGGTCTCGACCGCGCACGTCATCGAGGCGGTCCGCCTGGCCGAGACGCTCGCGACGCTGCGGGGGCGGTCGTCGGCCGGGCTCGCCGAGGTCACCGAAGCCACCCGGTCCGTGCTGTGCGGCGGGGACGAGGTGCAGGTCGAGCTGGTCACGCGGCGGCTGGTGGTCGGCGAACGGCTCGGCGAGGTGCCCGAGCGCGTCCCGCAGCCGCCGCTGGCCGCGGACCTGACCGCGACCGCGAAACGCCTGCGGCTCAAGAAGGACCCGATCGTCAAGGAGCTCGACCTCGACCTGCGGACGCCGGGCGGGCTCGACCGCTCGAAGCTGCTGCACCGGCTGCGGATCCTCGGCATCGAGTGGGGCAGCCGGGAGGCGTCGGCGCGGCGGAACAAGGGCACGTTCCGCGAAACCTGGGCGCTGGCCTGGGAACCGTCGTTCGAGGTGGACCTGGTCGCAGCCGCCGTGCACGGCACCACCGTGCCGTCGGCGGCCACCGCCGCGGTCCGGGGCACCGTCGACGGCACGCCACCGCTGGACGAAGTCACCACGGCCGTCGAGAACTGCCTGCTCGCCGACCTGCCGGAGGCGCTGCCCGAAGCGCTCGCGGCCCTCGACGCGCGGGCGGCGGCGGACGCGGACGTCGCCCGGCTGATGTCGGCCCTGCCCGCGCTGGCCAGGGCCACCCGGTACGGCAACGTCCGCGGCACGGACACCGGCGCGCTGCGGGCGGTCGCCGACCGGATGCTCGACCGGATCTGCGCCGGTCTGCCCCCGGCCGCCCACGGCATCGACGACGACGCCGCGGCCCGGCTGGCCAAGCTCGTCGACGGCGTGCACGACGCGACCTCGTTACTCGGCGACGAGCCGAAGGAACGCTGGCTGGCGGCGCTGGCCCGGCTGGCGGAACGGCCGTCGCTGCCCCCGCTGCTGGCCGGCCGGCTCACCCGGATCCTGCACGACGCCGGGCTGTTCGACGCGCTCGACGTCGAACTGCGGCTGGGCCGGGCCCTCACGCCGGGTGTCGTGCCGGCGGCGGGCGCGGCTTACGTCGAAGGCTTCTTCGACGGCGGGGCACTGCTGCTGGTGCACGACGAAGGCCTGCTGCGGGTGATCGACGCGTGGCTGGCCGGGATCCACGCCGACGTCTTCACCGAGGTGCTTCCGTTGCTGCGCCGCACTTTCGGGGCGTTCAGCGGACCCGAGAAACGAGCGATCGGGCAGCGCGCGGCCGGGCTCACCGGTGCCGCTCGCGTCGTGCCCGTGGCCGACGAACTGGACGAGGACCGGGCCGAGCGCGTGCTCCCCGTCCTCGCGACACTGCTGGGGGTGGGGGCGTGACTACCGCGGATGCCGACCGGGTGCGACGCTGGCGGCTGGTGCTGGGCGGGGACGGCGCCGGCCCCGGGCTGACCGACGCCCAGCTGTCCGAAGAGGACAGTGGCGTGGACGCGGTGCTGGCCGCCCTCTACGACAAGCCCGACGAGGAAGCGGCGGGCGGGCCGCGCAGCGCGAACCTGGGTGCCTCGGCGCCGCGGGTCGCGCGCTGGCTCGGCGACATCCGGCGCTACTTCCCGAGCACCGTCGTGCAGGTCATGCAGCGCGACGCGGTCGACCGGCTGGGGCTCACCCGGATGCTGCTGGAGAAGGAGCTGCTGTCGGCGGTCGAGCCGGACGTCCACCTGGTCGGCACGCTGCTGTCGCTGAACGGCGTGCTGCCGGAGGAGACCAAGGAGACCGCGCGCGAGGTGGTCCGCAAGGTCGTCACCGAGCTGGAGGAGCGGCTCGCCGAACGCACCCGCGCGGCGATCCGGGGCGCGCTGGACAAGGCGTCGCGCACGCACCGGCCGCGCCCCGGCGACGTCGACTGGGCGCGCACGATCCACGCGAACCTGAAGCACTACTCCCCCGAGCTGCGCACGATCGTCCCGGAGAAGCTGATCGGCTTCGGCCGGCGGCAGCAGGCGGTGCAGCGGGACGTGATCCTGGCCGTCGACCAGTCGGGCTCGATGGCGGAGTCGGTGGTGTACTCGGGGCTGTTCGGCGCGGTCCTGGCGTCGATGCGGGCGTTGAAGACGTCGTTCGTGGCGTTCGACACGGAGGTCGCGGACCTCACCGAGCACCTCGCCGACCCGGTCGACGTCCTGTTCGGCACTCAGCTGGGCGGCGGCACGGACATCAACCGGGCGATCGCGTACTGCCAGGGCCTGGTCGAGCGCCCGGAGCGGACGCTGCTGGTGCTGATCAGCGACCTCTACGAAGGCGGTGACGAGGACGAACTGCTGCACCGGATCGCCGAGCTGGCCGGCGCGGGGGTCCAGGTGGTGACGCTGCTGGCGCTGTCGGACTCCGGCGCACCGTCGTACGACCACGAGAACGCGGCGGCCCTGGCCGAGCTGGGCATCCCGGCCTTCGCGTGCACCCCGGACCAGTTCCCGGACTTGATGGCCGCAGCCATCCGCGGCGACGACCTCCAAAGCTGGGCGGCCCGCGAGAGCAGCTGAGTTGCGGAATCAAACCGACCCCGTGGTGGTTGAGCAGGGTGTGGGACAGCTCCCGCAGGAAGGACGGCTCGCCATGAAGGTCCGCAGCTCGCTCCGCTCGCTCGCCCGCCAGCCGGGTGCCCAGGTCATCCGCCGGGGGTCCAAGGTCCTGGTGATCAACAAGGACAACCCGCGTTCGAAGGCCCGCCAAGGCTGACCGCCCGCGACACCACAGGGCCCCGGAACCCACCCGGTTCCGGGGCCTGCCGCATCCCGAGGGTCATCTCGCGTGACCAGCCAGGCATCACCCCTGATCAAGCGGGCATCACCCCTGATCAAGCGGGCATCACCCGTGACCAGCCAGGCATCACCCGTGATCGAGCGGGCAACAGGCCGATGCTCCAATCACGCGAGATGCCTCCCGGATCACGCGAGATGCCCCTCCAATCACGCGTGTCGTCCCTCCAATCACGCGAGTTGACTCCTCAATCACGCGAGTCGTCCTCCCAATCACGCGAGATGCGCCTCGGCGCACGCTCAGCAGCGCTGCCCGAGTCGCCGGGGCCGGTTGCGCAAGCGCTGCGTCAGGCCGGGCCCGCGAGACCGATGACGTTGCCCTCCGGATCGGCGAAGTGGGCGACCACCAGATCCCGTCCCGGGGCGCGGTCCGGGCCCATCCGGCGGGTGCCACCGAGGCGTTCGGCCTCCGCGAGCGCCGCGGCGACGTCCGGGACGCCCACGTAGAACACCACGTGACCCTCGAAACCCGCGCCGCCGCCGACGCCGCCCGGGATGGTGTCCGTCTCCACGAAGCCGTAGGCGCCCGGTTCCGACACCTGGTCCGACACCGGCCCGGACGTGTCGAACCCCCAGCCGAACAGCTCGCCGTAGTACGCGCGCAGCCCCGCCGGGTCGGTACCGATGATCTCGAAGTGCACGACCGGCCGTCCCATGACCGTTCCTTCCCGTCGACATCCGGACCCGGCCGACCATACGCCCGTCCAGTTGTTAAAAACAACCATTGAGTTGTACACTAAGACCATGCCGACGAGCCGCAGCTACGGGGACGCCTGCACGATCGCCCGCGCCCTGGACGTCGTCGGGGAACGCTGGGCCCTGCTCGTGGTGCGCGAGCTGCTGCTCGGGCCGCAGCGGTTCTCCGACGTCCGCCGCGCGCTCCCCGGCGCCAGCTCGAACCTGGTCACCGACCGGCTCCGCGAGCTCGAGGGCCGCGGCGTCGTGACGCGCCGGCAGCTGCCGCCCCCGGCCGCCTCGGCGGTCTACGAGCTCACCGGCTGGGGCCGCCAACTGGAGCCGGTCGTGCTCGCGCTGGGCGCGTGGGGCGCGCGAGTCCCGCTTCCGCAGCCCGCGTCACTCGGCGTCACGTCCGTGCTGCTGTTCCTCCGCGGGTCCGCCCGCCCGCGCAGCACCGCGTGCTACCGCGTCGAACTGGACGCTCGCGTGTGGACGGTCCGCACCGAGCCGGGCCGCATGACGATCGAGCCGGGCGAGCCCGGCGCCCCGGACGCGACGATCCGGACCGATCCCTCGACGCTGAACGCCCTGCTCGAGCGGCCTCACCACCTCGAGAAGGCCATCGCCGACCACAAAGTGACGATCGAGGGCGAGCGGAACGCGGTCCGCAGGCTCCTCCGAGAACACGAAGGCTGAGAACTTCAGCCCGCGCGGGCGAACCGCAGCACGCCGTCGTCCACGCGGGCGAACCGCATGTCCGCCAGGTCCAGCAGGTAGTTCTGGCGCATCGTCCAGGGCCGCCGCCCGCCTTGCTTCGGCAGGCCGGGAGCGGCCCGCTTGATGTACCCCGACTGCAGGTCCACGATCGGGCGGGGCCGGCCCGCGTCCGACGCCGAGGCCGCGTCCGGCACGCAGAACGCGAACCCGTGCCGGTCCAGGTGGGCCAGCAGCCGGCACACGTACTGCGACGCCAGGTCCGCCCGCAGCGTCCACGAGCTGTTCGTGTACCCCACGCACCACGCCAGATTCGGCACCCCGCCGAACATCGTGCCCTTGTACGCCCGCTGCTCCCCCGGCTCGACGGCCCGCCCGTCGACCGAAAGCGCGATCCCGCCGAACGCCACCAGCCGCAGCCCCGTCGCCGTCACGATGACGTCGGCCGCCAGCGTGCGGCCCGACTCCAAAGCCACGCCGGACGGGGTGAACCGCGCGATCCGGTCCGTCACGACGTCCGCCTTGCCCGACCGCAGCGCCCGGAACAGGTCCGCGTCCGGGACCAGGCACAGCCGCTGGTCCCACGGGTCGTACGACGGCACGAAGTGCGGGTCCACCGGGATCGACGCCGGCAGCTGAGCCGCCACGCGCTTGCGCAGCACCTGTGACGTCCGGCCCGGCAGCCGCCGCATCAGCTGGAAGTACAGCGTGCCCATGACCACGTTCTTGCCGCGGATCACCCGGTGGGCCAGCCCCTCCGGCAGCAGCGCCCGGAGCCGGTCGGCGAGCGCGTCCCGGCCCGGGCGCGCCACGATGTACGACGGCGACCGCTGCAGCATCGTCACGTGCGAAGCGCGCGACGCGAGCGCCGGGACCAGCGTCACCGCCGTCGCCCCGCTTCCGATCACCACGGTACCTGTGCAGCGGTTGTCACTCGTACGAGTCCGGGCACGTCGTCGACTTCCCGGGCCGCGCTGAGTTCGCCGGGGAGATCGTGCACCCGCAGCACTGGCCGGATTCGCTGGACTAACGGGACAAGCGGGTCAGGATGTGGGCGGAACGGATAACCGAGGGTGAACATGTCCGAATCGGAGCGGATGCCCGGGTACCGGAACAGGTCCCAGGTGCCGCCGATGGTCTCGCGCGCTTCCAGCACCGCATACGTCTTGCCCGGCAGGCGTTCCTGCAGGCGGCAGGCCGCGCCGATCCCCGACAGGCCGGCGCCCACGATCAGGACGTCCACGTGCTGGGTCATGCCCGGCAGCCTGACCGAGGTGGGGACCCCGCCGGACCGGGTCGGGGCACCGGCCCGGCGGGGAGGTCTGCCTACACCAGGACCACCTTCGTCGCGCCGAACGTGCCCTTCAGCGGCACCTCCACGGACCGGCCGCGCACCGTCACCGTGACACTGTCCTGCAGCTGCGTCGGATCCGACACGGCGAGCTGGGTCCGGGCGCCGCACCGCCCGATAGCCACCGAGGCCGGGCCCGACACGCCGATGTCACCGGCCGAGCCGGCCGCGAAGAAGTTCGCCAGCACCATGCCACCGGCCACGCGGATCGCCTGCACCACCGGGGTGTTCGCGAGCACCCGCCACGCCCAGGACGCCGTGAGCGTGTCGATCACCGAAGCACCCGGGAGCACCGCGTACGCGTACTTCGCGTCCGTCGGCTTCACGCCGTGTTCCAAGACCAGCTTCTGGTACCGGCGCGTGTTCGGTGTCGTGGTGCCCTTGGTGTTGGCGCCCGTGTCGATGTCGCGCCACGCGCCCGTCCGGTCTTCGCGCACCGCCGTCACCGAGGCGTCGTCGAGGAGCAGGTACCCGCCGACGTGCTCCAGGTGCGCCCAGCGCGGCCGCCGCAGCGCGGAGGCTTTCCCGAGGTCGGTGGCCACGCGCCGGCCGTCGGCCAGCAACGTCCCGCGGCCGCCCTCGCCGAGGTTGCGGTTCTCGATCGTCGTGCGCACCGCGTAGGGCGACGTGCTGGTGATCCCGGCGCCGAGGCAGAGGATGCCGTCCGGGGTGAAGAACCACGACTTCTTCGCGACGAGCGAGCCGTCCCAGTTCTTGAAGCCGAACGCGTACGCGCCGTGCCGCGCGTCCCAGTGGACGCCGCCGGTGTGGGCGTCCGGCCCGACCGGCACCCCGCCGAACTTCGGGTCGACCGGGCCGTCGTGCTCGGTCGTGCCCGGCAGCAGCAGCGGGTCCACCGTCGGCCAGTAGGCGTCGGTGTAGTGGCCCTTGGCGTTCGGCAGGAACGTGTAGAGCACGCCGTCGCCGACGTGGTAGCCCTTCATGTTCTGGCCGTTGATGGCTTCGTAGCGCGAGATCCGCGTCGAGCTGACGCCCAGCGAAGCCGACCAGTCGTCGGTGACGTGCACCATCCGGTCCTGCTGGCCGAAGATCCGGTGCGTCGCCACCACCCGCGCCGGGCGCGCCCCGGACGCGAGCATGTCCTGCGCGAACTCGATGCCCGGCGTCGCCACCAGGTCCGGGCCGGGCGCGAACCGCTCCGGGTCCGGGATCTTCAGGAACGGCGCGTACTCGCCTTCCTTGATCCACTTCGCGGCCAGCGCGTTGAGGTCGGTCTTCGTCTTGCCCGCCGCCGTCCGGGCCAGCACCAGCGTCGCGACGGTGAGCTGGTGGCCGATGTCGTGGCCGGTCTCCCCCTGGCGCGACAGCATCCGCCCGCGCACCGGCTCCATCAGCGCGCCCGCGTAGACGAAGGGCGCGAAGCTGTCGGCGACGAGCGCGTAGATCTTGTCCTTGAGCGGCTGCGGGAGCGCGTACGCGGTGCCCTGCGTGACGTGGATGGCGCCGGCGAGCGCGGTCAGCAGCACGATGCCGTAGTGCCCGGGGTACGGGATGGTGTCGTGCTGGATGAACGAGCCGTCGACGTGGAAGCCGTCGCCCGCCGCGCGGTCCAGCTTCGCGACGACGCTCGCCGCGCCCCCGCCCGCGACGTCGGTGAGCGCGTCGATGCCGGTTTTGATCCACGCGGTGTCGCCGAGCAGCGCGCCCGAAACGATCGAGATGAGGGCTTTGTCCGCGCGGTTGGCGCCGGTTTCGACCACCGACGCGTTGTTCGCGCGCAGGTTCGGGTTGCCGACGAACCGCTTGACCGGCGCCAGGTAGCGGGCCAGCTGCTCGGCGGTGAGCTGGTCGGCGACCACCGACAGCGTGTGCAGCAGGTAGTACGGGATGCCGATTTCGTAGGTGTACCAGTTGCCGATTTCGCCGACGTTCTCGTTGTACTGGCTGGCGTGGATCAGCTCCAGCGCGGTCTTGATGCGGTCGAGCACGACGGGGTCGCCGGACAGCGCCCCGCCCGGCGTGCCCCAGTCGACGGCGATCGCGCGCAGCCGCGCGTACATCGAGGTGGTGTAGTCGCTGCCCGGGCCGAGCGGCAGGTCTGTCCACAGTGGAGCACCACCGCCGGCGACGGACAGGCTCGCGTTGTAGGCCTTCGCCACGCGGCCGAGGTTGGCCAGCGCCGCGGCCCGTTCCGGCGACGGCCGGTTGATGCCGGCCTGCAACTGCCGGTACGCGGCGACGATCGGCGCGGTCGCGGCGGGGACCGGGCCGGCCGCTTTCGCCGCGGGAACGGCCACGGGCGCCGCCGCGGGTGCGGCGTAGGCCGGGCGGGTGAGGAGCACGGTGGAAGCGGCCGCCAGGGCACCGCCGCGCAGGGCATTTCTCCGGTTCACGGGCATGACAACGCCTCCCAGGATCAAGACATCCTTGGCTTGCGGGGAACGGGGATTCAGTTGTGCGGCGGCGAATTTTGTTCTGTGAGGGGTCACCTTCGGAGCATCTGGTGCCCCGAAGGTGACCTTTCCGGCTCTCGGCCCCGGAAACTGTCGGTGCCGAGCGGTAATGTGGAAACGGGGGGCGCCCCCGCGGGTCGGTGGCGCCGAATCGGTCGAGCGTGGTCAGTGGCGCCGGATGGGTCGCGCTGGTCGGTGGCGCCGATCAACGGAAACTGTCGGTGCCGGCCGATAGACTGGAACCGGGGGGCGCCCCCGCGGCGGTCAGCGGATCAGCGGTCAGCGGATCAGCGGTCAGCGAATCAGCGGTCAGCGAATCTGCGGCTCAGCGGGAGCCGTCGGTGCGGCGGGGCAGCTGCCAGGGGTTGGCCTCCTGCAGGGGTTCTGGAAGCAGAGCGTCCGGGAAGCCCTGCCAGGCGATCGGCCGCAGGAACCGCTCGATCGCCGCGGTGCCGACGGACGTCGTCGTCGGGGCCGTCGTGGCCGGGTACGGGCCGCCGTGCTGCTGGGCCCAGCTCACCGTCACTCCGGTGGGCCAGTCGTTCCACAGCAGCCGGCCGGCGATGCGGGCCAGGGACGGCAGCACCGGCCGGAGCCAGTCCACATCGGGCTCCTCGCCGTGGATCGTGGCGGTGAGCCCCGGTTCGACCACGTCGAGCAGGCGCAGCAGCTCGGCCTGGTCGGCGTAGGTGACGATCAGCGACGCCGGCCCGAAGCACTCTTCGTGCACGGTGTCGCCGCCCTCGAGGAACTGCTTGGCCGTGGTGGCCAGCAGCGTCGGGGTGAACGCGGGCGCCGAAGACTCCGACGAAGACACGACCTCGACACCCGGGACCTCCCGCAGCGCAGACAGCTGCGACGAGAACCCGGAAGCGATCCGGTCGTTGAGCATCGGCTGCGCCGGGGCGCCGTCCAGGGCCGCGCGCAGCGTGTCGGTCAGGCCGTGGTCCTCCGGCAGGAACAGCAGGCCCGGCTTGGTGCAGAACTGGCCGGCGCCGAGGGTGAACGACCCGGCGTAGCCCTTCGCCACCGCTTCCCCGCGCGCGGCGATCGCGGCCTCGGTGACCACCACCGGGTTGACGCTGCCCAGCTCGCCGTAGAACGGGATCGGCCGCGGCCGCGCGTTCGCGATGTCGAACAGCGCGCGCCCGCCGGGGATCGAGCCGGTGAACGACGCCGCCGCGATCCGCGGGTCCTTCAGCGCGGTGACGCCTTCCTCCTGGCCGAAGATCACGTTGAACAGGGCCGCCGGGGCGCCCGCCTTGATCAGCGCCTCCCGCACGACCGAGCCGGTCTGCGCGGACAGCTCCGGGTGCCCGGGGTGGGCCTTGAGGACCACCGGGCAGCCCGCGGCCAGCGCGGAGGCGGTGTCCCCACCGGCGACGCTGAACGCGAACGGGAAGTTGCTGGCCGCGAACACCAGCACCGGCCCGATCGCGGTCTTGACGCGGCGGATGTCCGGGCGGGGGCCCATCGGCCAGTCCGGGTCGGCGTGGTCGACGGTGGCACCGAGGTACTCGCCGTCGGTGAGGACCTCGGCGAACAGGCGCAGCTGGAACGTCGTGCGCTTCAGCTCGCCGGCCAGCCGCGGGGTCTCCGGCAGGTGCGTCTCGGCGTGCGCCAGCGGGACCAGTTCGCCCGCGGCGGCGTCGAGGGCGTCGGCGACGGCGGTCAGCCAGCCGGCGCGTTCGGCCGGGGTCGCCTCGGCGGCGGGACGGGCGGCGTCGGCGGCTCCCGCCAGGATCTTCTCGAGCGTGGCGGCGTCGGTGGCCTGGCTCATGGGTGGAACAGCTCCTCAGTTCTCATGGGCGGCGGCGGTGGCCGTGCCCAGGTCGCCCCAGCGACCCGGACCGGCCAGTCCGAGGTGGTACAGGTGCAGCTCGACGGCTCCCGCCTTGGCGAGCTCGCCGACGTACGCGGCGATGTCCGGCACCGGCGCGGCCGCGACCGCCGTGATGTAGCTGGCGATCGCGACCCGTTCGGGCAGGGCCTCCCGGGCCGCCGCGACGGCCTCGGCACCCGTCGCGGGGACCCACCCGAACAATACGACCGCGTCGACGTCGTCGGGCGCCGACGGCGTCAGCCCGGGCAGCGCGCCGGTGACCCACGGGTCGAGCGCGCCGTGCAGCACGATCCGGATGCCCTCCGGCAACGTGGCCAAAACCGCGGCCCGCAGCTCGTCGACCGACTTCTGCCGGGACCGCAGCAGCATCGAAGTCAACGAGGGCGGCAAGCCATCGGCCGTCACCCCGAGGTCCCCGGTCGCGATCAGCCGCCGGACCTCCTCGACGAGCTGGGCCCGGACGGTGTCCGCGTCGACGTCCCAGGACGCGGCGCAGGCGTCGCAGCAGCAGATCGACAGCAGCCGGGCCACCGCGGGCGCCCACACGCCGTCGGTCTTCTCGTGCTGGTGCTGGTGCACCGCGCCGAGCGGGCCACACGCCTCGAGGATCACCGAAGCCAGCTCCAGCCCCGCGACGGCCTCCGCGGTCACCTTGGCCGCGTACTCGCGCACGGCAGGCTGCGAAGGGCACAGCGCCCACGGGTAGGCCTCGCCGAAGCAGTTGCGGACGACGACGTCCGGGTGCTCGTAGCCGAGCTGGGAGTGGTGGGTCAGCACGATCCAGGCGGCGGCCGGGATCCCGGCCTCGTTGAGCAGCCGGACGGCGTCACCCCCGGAATCCGAAGACGACACCCAGTCCGGAGTGGACGGACGCAGCGTGCCCCACCCGTCGGCCACCGGCCGGTAGAAAGCCGCGTGCCGCGCAACCACGGCCGTGGTCGACGGTGACCACGGTGTCGCCGCGCGGGCGCTGTGGTACGACAGCGCCACGGCCACCTCGTCGACGCCGAGATCCCGGGCGCGGGCGGCGAACCCGTCCTCCAGGACGTCCCAGGGGTAGGCGTATCCCGTCACCTTCACCGGCTCACCACCTCGCCGTGTTCGCTTCGAACCCGGGCACGTACTTGCGCATGTAGGTCCCGTCGTCGCGCTTGGTCAGTCCACATCGGACGTAATTCTCGTGCAGGCGAGCCAGCGCGTCCTCGTCGAGGGTTATCCCGAGCCCCGGCGTCGTGGGCACCGCGACGGCGCCCTCGCGGAACTCCAGCACCCCGGGTTCGATGACGTCCTCGACCTTCCACGGCCAGTGCGTGTCGCAGGCGTAGGTCAGGTGCGGCGTCGCCGCGGCGACCTGCACCATCGCGGCCAGGCTGATCCCGAGGTGGCTGTTCGAGTGCATCGACAGGCCGACGCCGAAGCTCTCGCACGTCACCGACAACGCCTGCGTGGCCCGCAACCCGCCCCAGAAGTGGTGGTCGGACAGCAGCACGCCGATCGCGCGCGCCCGGAACCCCGGCTCGACGTCACCGAAGTTGACCACGCACATGTTGGTGGCCAGCGGCATCGACGCCTCGGCGGCCACCTGGGCCATGCCGTCGATGCCCGGCGTCGGGTCCTCCAGGTACTCGAGGACGCCGTCGAGCTCGGAAGCGACGCGGATGCTCGTTTCGACCGTCCAAGCGCCGTTCGGGTCGATCCGCAGCGGGTGCCCGGGGAACGCCTCGGCCAGCGCGCGGACGCCCTCGATCTCCTGCGCGGGCTCGTAGACTCCGCCCTTGAGCTTGATCGAGCGGAAGCCGTACTCGTCGAACATCCGCTTCGCCGACCCGACCAGCGTCTCGGGCGTGGTGATCTCGCCCCAGGAGTCCTCGCGGCCGTCGATGTGCTTGCCGTACTTGTAGAACAGGTAGGCGGAGAACTCGACGGCGTCGCGGGCCCGGCCGCCGAGCAGGTCGGTCACCGGACGGCCCAGGAGGTGCCCCTGCGCGTCCAGGCAGGCGACCTCGAACAGCGAGTACACGCTCGCGATCGTCTTGCGGATGGAGAACCCGCCGATCAGGCCGTGCGCGTCGGTCAGCACCGTGTCCGACAGCGCTTCCGCGACCAGCCGCTGCAGGCCGGGAAGGTCGAACACGTCGTGGCCGCGCAGCCGCGGCAGCACCTTGCGCACCTCGCCGAGGAAGGCGTCGTCGCCGTAGGACTCGCCGAGCCCGACGATCCCGTCCTCGCACTTGACCTGGACGACGCAGCGCAGCGCGAACGGCTCGTGCACGCCCATGACGTTGAGCAGCGGCGGGTCCGCGAACGCGACCGGGGTGAGCACCACGTCGAGGATCCGCATCAGCCGAGCCCCTTCAGCGTCACGAAGCCGTCCTCCACGACCTTCTCGAGCCGGCGGACCTGCTCCGGCGTCGGTTCGACCAGCGGCGGCCGGACCGGGCCGACCTTGTCGCCGCGCAACCGGGCGGCGGCCTTCACGAGTGAGACGGCGAAGCCGGGCGTTTCGTCCCGCAACGCCACCAGCGGCAGGTAGAACCCGGTGAGCAGGGCGTCCATCACCCGCGTGTCGCCTTCGCCGAGCGCGCGGTGGAAGCGGTGGGCGATCTCCGGCGCGAAGCAGTGCACCGCCGAGGAGTACCGGGCGACGCCGATCGCGGCGTACGCCTTGGCCGAGACCTCCGCGGTCGGCAACCCGTTGAAGAACAGGAAGTTCCGCGCGCGCTCGGTGTCCAGCGACCGGATCGTGGTGACGATCCGGGTCATCACCTCGACGTCGCCGTAGCCGTCCTTCAGCCCGACGACCGACGGGATGTCCAGCAGGGAAGCCGCGGCCGGCGCGGTGAACACGCCGGTGCCGCGGTGGTACACGATGACCGGCACGGACGAGTCGCCGACGGCGTACCGGACGAAGTCGACCAGCCCCGCCTGCGGCCCGGACACGAGGTACGGCGGCAGCAGCAGGACGCCGTCCGCGCCACCCGCCTGGGCCGCCGCGATGCCGGCCCGCGCCGACGCCGCGCCGCCCCCGGCACCCACCCAGACCGGGACGCGGCCGGCGGCCACCTCCCGGGCCCGGGTGAGCACCGAGGCGTGCTCGGCGGGCGAGAGCGAGCTGAACTCGCCGGTGCCGCACGCGACGAACAGCGCACCGGCGCCCGCCGCGATGTGGCTCTCCACGTTCTCCGCGAGTGCGTCGAGGTTGACCTCGAGGTCCTCGGTGAACGGGGTGAGGGGGAACGCCAGCAGGCCGTCCAGCTCGATCTCGTTCTGTGCCATCAGTCTTCTGCTCTCTCGTCCTTTTTCGGGTTCGGCCGGGTGTGGCCTGCGTCAGGCTGGCACGGTCGTGCCTTCCTTCTTGCGGTCGACGTCGTCGTCGGCGTTCACGGTGTCGACGATCTCATCGGCGGCCGCACTGCGCTCGGGGGCGAGCAGGCCGAGACCGATGTACAGGGCGAGCGAGACCAGGATCGGCGTCGCGACCACCACGGTCTGGTTCGCCTTGAACACGTAGTACACCAGCGCGTAGTCGAGCAGGCCGCCCGCCCAGGAGATCAGCGCCGCGCGCGGGCCGCACTTGCGGAACCACGGCAGCATGCCCAGCAGCAGCGGGATCGAGATCGGGCCCATCAGCGCGGCGACCCAGTTGACGACGATCTGCAGCACGCCGCCGAGGTTCTGCGCCTGGGTGGCCACCAGCATGGTCAGCGCGACGAAGATCACCGTGGTGATCCGCGCGGCCTTGAGGCCCTGGACGTCGGTCCACTGCCGGGTGCGGCGGAACATCGCCGGGATCATGTCGCGGGTGATCACCGCGGAGATCGCGTTGGCGTCGGAGGAGACCATCGCCATCGTGTGCGAGAAGATCCCGGCCAGCACCAGGCCGACCAGGCCCGGCGGCAGGAACGTCGTGGTCATGATCGCGTACGACTGCGTGGGGTCCTTGACGCCGGGGATGAGCAGCGGCGCGGCGAACATCGGGAACATCAGCACCAGCGGCCACAACAGGTACAGCGCGGACGAAAGCCGCGCGCCGCGCCGGGCCTCTTGGGTGCTGGGCGCGGCCATGTACCGCTGCGCCAGGTTCCACATGCCTCCGTTGTACTCCAGCGTCTTCACGAGCACGTAGACGAGCAGGAAGATGGTGGTGTACTTGGACGTCACCGGGTCGAGGTGGTTCTCGGGCAGCTTGTCCCACATCGTCCAGAGCGCCGAGATCCCGCCCAGCTTGCCGAGCACCACGACGATCATCACGACCGCCGCGATGGCCTGGATGACGAACTGGCCGAAGTCGGTGAGCGCGTCGGCCCACAGGCCGCCGATGGTGCAGTAGACCAGGGTGACCGCCCCGGTGATGAGGATGCCGAGGTTGTAGTCCAGGCCGGCGAAGACGTGCAGCAGCGTCGCCACGGCGAACCACTTGGCCGCGATGTCGAAGATCTTCAGCAGGCTGCCGCTCCACGCGAGGGCCTGCTGGGTCGGCACGTTGTACCGCTTGGCGAGGTACTCCAGCGGGGAGGCGACGCCGAGCTTCGAGCGCAACCGGTTCCAGCGGGCGGCGAACAGCCAGCTGCCGATGCCCACGCCGATGCCGATGCTGGCGAAGCCCCAGAAGTACACGGTGACGCCGCTGGTGTACGCGACGCCCGCGTACGCGACGAAGAGCACGGCGCTGTAGCCGGACATGTGGTGCGAGATGCCCGCCAGCCACCACGGCATCTTGCCGCCGGCCGTGAAGAAGTCCTTGACGTCGCTGACTCTCTTGTGCGACCACCAGCCGATCACGATCATCAGCGCGAAATACGCGCAGACCATCGCCCAGTCGAGTGCGTGCACCGCAGGCTCCCTTCCGCGTCCACATCGATGTGGTGCCACTGTTCACATCTATGAACGGAGTCTGTTATAGTGATTATGTTCATCCATAAGAACGTTGTTCGGGACGCTAATATGGCCGGGGTCACAAGTCAACGGCCGGACGGAGGCGCACAAATGCCGCAGAAGGTGGACAACCCGGCGGCGGCCGACGGCGCCCCCGCCGAGAGTTCGGGTGTCAAGTCCGCCCGGCGGGCCGTCGACCTCATCGAGACCTTCGCCGCGAACGACGTCTGGCTGTCCCTGTCGGACCTGCACGCGCGCACGGGCTTCCCGCGCTCGTCGCTGCACGGCCTGCTGCGGACGCTGCTGGAGGCCGGCTGGCTGGAGGCGGACGCGAACACCGCCCGCTACCGCCTCGGCGTCCGGGCGCTGATCTGCGGCACGGCGTACCTGGACCGCGACGCCGTCGTCCCGTTCGCCACCGAAGCGCTGGAGCGCATCCGGGAGAAGACCGGCTTCACCGCCCACTTCGCGCGCCGCAACGGCACCGAGGTCGTCTACCTGGAGACGCGCGAGTCGCAGCGGTCGACGCACCTCGTCTCCCGCGTCGGGCGCACGCTGCCCGCGCACGCGACCGCGCTGGGCAAGGCGCTGCTGGCCGAGCTGACGCACGACGAGATCGAGGCGCTGATGCCGGCGACGCTGACCGCGCTGACGCCGAACACCATCACCACGCTCGAAGGCCTGCACGCCGAGTTCGCCGCCACCCGCGAGCGCGGGTACGCCGCCGAGGTCGAGGAAGGCACGCTGGGCGTCCGGTGCGTCGCCGCGGTGATCCCCTACCGCATCCCGGGCACCGACGCGATCAGCTGCTCGATGCCCATCGCCCAGGTGACCGACGACGACGCCCGCCGCGTCGGCGAGCTGCTCGCCGAGACCACCGCCGAACTCGGGCAGCAGCTGCGCCGGGCCGGCATCCGTTAACCCTTCTGTGTGAGAGGAACCCCATGACGGACCAGCGCGTGCTCATCACCGGGTCGGCGGGAGTCGTCGGCACCCTGATGCGCCCCCGCCTGCGGCGCCCGGGCCGGGTGCTGCGCCTGCTCGACCTGGCCCCGCAGACGGCGTCCGACGTCTCCGAAGAGGTCGTGACGGCCTCGGTGACCGACCCGGCGGCGATGGCGGAAGCGTGCGAAGGCGTCGACGCGCTGATCCACCTGGGCGGGCACAGCCGCGAGAACTCGTGGGAAGCGACCCTGGACGTCAACATCAACGGAACGCAGACGGTCCTGGAGGCGGCGCGGGCCGCCGGGATCCAACGGGTGATCCTGGCGTCGAGCAACCACGCGGTGGGCTTCCGCCGCGTCGATTCCGACCTGCCGGCGGACTCATCACCGCGGCCGGACACGTTCTACGGGGTCAGCAAGGCGGCGATCGAGGCACTGGGAAGCCTGTACCACTCCCGCTTCGGCATGGACGTGATCGTGATCCGGATCGGTTCGTGCTTCGAGACACCGTTGCCCCTGGGCCCCCGAGGCCTGACGACCTGGCTCTCCCCCGACGACGGCGCCAGGCTGTTCGAGGCGTGCCTTTCGGCGCCTTCGCCGGGCTATCGACTGATCTGGGGCGTCTCGGACAACACCCGCCGCATCTACTCCCTGACGGAGGCGGAGGCCCTGGGCTACAAGTCCCTGGACGACGCGGAGGTGTACGCGGACCAGCTGGCAGAGAAGCCGGCCCCCACGGGCCCCGCGGCCGAGTACGTCGGCGGCCCGTTCTGCACGGCACCCCTGGGCGTGTTCAACCCCCTCTGACCTACCAGAGGAGGCCAAAGGAGGCCGAAGGCCTCAGCCCCGAAGGGGCATCCAGACCCCCCGCAACCCCGATCCGAAGCCAGAACACGGCCGGCGGCACGTTGTCAAGGCACGCTTTCCCGCCTTGACAACGTGCCGC
>NZ_JBFAZA010000029.1:74129-134230 GCF_040681595.1 Amycolatopsis sp. NPDC051716
TCCTCGTGCGGCCCCTCTGACCCAGTCCTCCCACACCCACCTCACCCCCTCCCCCCCGGCCGTAGTCACAATCAGGCTTCGGGGTGGCGGACCCGCCTATTAACGCCGGATCGCGCGATTCCACCACCGAGAGGCCGGAGTGGAGTGGACCGCCTTCAGTGCACCAAAGCGGCCAGCGCCGACGGAGCAACCGGTGCCCGACCCGTCGTCCGCTGATAACCACGCACGATGTCACGGCATCGAGCCTGCCGCCCCAGCCGGCGCTCAACCCGCAGCAGCCGGTTACGCCGAGGCGGCGGGTAGTCCGAAGCCAGCCCGGCAAGCAGTTCCCGCCGGTCAGCACCAGCCGTACGCACCGCCCAGTCGGCGCCAGGATCGAGCGCGAACAGCGTCAACGCGACATGCTCGATCCGGTGCTCGCGTTCCCGCCGGGCAAGAGCGAGGCGCAGCGACGCCGCGTAGGCGGCCTGAACGTCCAGGCCGATCGGCGGTTTCGCGCGGGCACACAACCGCCGGACCCGAGCGACGCCAAGCGGCAACAGAGGCTCCTTGACCGGCGGCCGGTCCGCCAGTTCCGCAGGCAGCGGCCCCAGATCGATACCCAGCACCGTCAGCACCTCGCGGTCGGCGGCCACCCCGGCGCCGTCCGGCGCCGCCCGCAGGACCGCCCGCTCGATCCCGACAAGTCCGGTCAGCGGTCCTTCCGTGAGAGCGAGCAGCAGGTGTTCGCTGCCGACCCGGACGTGCCCGTACTCCCGCGCCAGCTCACCGGCGCGGCGGAACACCCGGCCGACCGCCGGATCGTCACCTCGGAACATCAGCCCTCCCGGCCACGGTGCTTGCGGTGCACGGTCTGCTTGGTGACGCCGAGCCGGTCGGCGATGTCCTGCCACGACCAGCCGGCTCGCCGGGCCGCCGCCACCTGCTCGGTCTCCAGCTGCTCGGCCAAGCGCCGCAACCGCGCGACGGCCCGCAACGCGATGTCCGGGTCGGAGCTGCGCACGGTGTGCTCGAAATCGGTCATCAGGCTCACGTCGTCAGCATATGCTGACTCGATCGAGGCGTCAACATATGCTGACGGGTACTAGTACCTTTGCGGCTTCCCGCGGCCCGGGACCACCGTCAGGGTGACGGCCATGATCTTGAAATCCCGCCGCGCCCGGAAGTGGACGATCGTCGTGGCGAGCGTGCTGGTCGTCGTGCTCACCGGTGCGGTCGTGCTGTTCGAGGTGTCGAAGTCGCGGACCTTCCAGTTCTTCGGCACCCTGGTGGACCGCGTCGACACCACCGAAAAGCTCGTCGCCCTCACCTTCGACGACGGACCCGATCCGGCGGGCACCCACGCGATCCTGGACACGCTGAAGAGCCGTCAGGTGCCCGCGACCTTCTTCCTCATCGGCCGGGAGATGGCCGCGCACCCGGACCTCGCCCGCGACATCGCCGCCGCCGGGCACGAGCTCGGCAACCACAGCTTCAGCCACGCCCGGATGATCGGCGTGACGCCGTCGTGGGTCGCCGACGAGGTCGAAGCCACCGACGCCCTCATCCGCGCGGCCGGGTACCACGGCGAAATCCTCTTCCGGCCACCGAACGGCAAGAAGCTCTTCGGCCTCCCGCACTACCTGGCCGAACACCACCGCACGACGATCACCTGGGACGTCGCCCCGGATTCCGACGGCACCCCGGACGCGGCCACCGTCGAAAGCGCTGTCCTCGGCCAGGTCCGGCCCGGCTCGATCGTGCTGCTGCACGCGATGTACGGCTCCCGCGAGCAGACCCGGCAGGCGATCGGGCCGGTCCTCGACGGGCTCAAGCAGCGCGGCTACCGGTTCGTGACCGTGTCGCAGCTGCTGGCAGCTCGACGCTGACCACCCACTCGCCGTCCCGCGGGCCGCGGGTCAGCGCTCCCCCGGCCGCCGCGGCCTGCTCCGCGAGCCCGGCCAGCCCGTAGCCGTCGCCTTCGTGCGACGTTCCCTTGAGCGTGTTCCGCGCGGTGATCGTCAGCCGCTCGCCGGCTTCGACGTCGAGCCGTAGCCGGACGCCGGGACCGTTGTGGCGCAGGGCGTTCACCGCCGTTTCCGCGACGAACCGCTCGGCCAGCTCCCGCACCGGGCGCGGCAGCGCGGGCAGCACCGGATCGCGGTCGAGGACCAGCCCCGCGGTGCGGAGCCGGGCCAGCACCTCGGCGAGGTCCGGGGCGCGTTCGGCGTCGGCACGCAGGTCGTCCAGCGTGCGGCGGACGAGGGTCAGCGCGCCCCGGCCGGCGGCCAGGAGGGTGTCGAGGCGTTCGCGGTCGGCGTCGGTCAGGTCGCCGACCGCGCGCAGCGTCTCGGCCTGCACCAGCATGACGGCCGTGGTCTGGGCGAGCGTGTCGTGCAGCCGCCGGGCCGCGCGCTCGGCCCGGTCGGCGAGCGCGCGGCGGCGTTCGGCGCCGAGCAGCCAGGCCACCACGGCGATCGTGATCGCGAGGACCGTGCCGTCGAGTGGCCCCTTCGCCGGGAACACGGCGGCGCCGACGACCAGCGCCGAGGCCGCCGCGAGCCACCGCTGCGGCGTGCTGTGGAGGGCCAGCAGCACCGGCACGTACATCGTGTTGCGCGGCTGGTCGAGCAGCAGGTGCCCGGCCGTCGCGAGGGTCACCACGACGAGCACGACGGCCGGGGCGCGGCGTGACCACAGCAGCGGGACGAGCTGGGCCGCACTGAGCCCGGCGGCGAGCCACCCCTGCTGCGGCGTCCACGCCCCGCTGGCGAAGAACACCGCGGCGACGGCCGTCGTCGTGACGAAAGACTGGCGCATGCGCCGACAGTAGAGTGCGGACATGATCCGGGTTCAGGTCGTCGACGACCACGCGCTGGTGCGCGAGGGCATCGCGCTGATCCTGGGCGCGCAACCGGACCTCGACGTCGTCGCGCAGTACGCGAGCGGCCCGGAGCTGCTCGCTTCGGCCGTGGAAGCCGACGTCGTGCTCCTCGATCTGTACCTGCCCGGGATGGACGGCCTCGAGGTCCTGCGCCGGCTGGGCCCCTCGGCGCCACGCGTGCTGATGCTGACAACGGTCGGCCGCCCCCGGGAGATCCGCGAAGCCCTCGGCGCGGGCGCGGCCGGGTTCGTGCTGAAGGACGCCTCGGGCGACGAGCTCGCGGCCGCCGTCCGGGCGGCCCACCAGGGCGTGACGGCCCTGAGCCCGGCGGCGGCAGCCGCCCTGAGCGGCGGCGGTGTGCTGACGCCTCGGGAGCGGGACGTGCTGGAGCTGCTGGGCGAAGGATTGTCCAATAAGGACATAGCGGCCCGGCTCCGGCTGGCCGAGCGGACGGTGAAGGTGCACGTCGGCAACGTGCTGGCCAAGCTGGGGGTGACCAGCCGCACGCAGGCGGCCCTCGTGGCCAAGGACCGGTGATCCGGCTTTCGCCCTGGTGCACGGCGCACCTGGGCGCGGAACCGGTCGAAGTGCTGTTCGAGCGGCGGTCCCTTTCGACGGTGTCCGGGCTGCGGCTGGCCGACGGACAGGACGTCGTCGTCAAGGCTCGTGAGGACGACGGCCGGGCCGAGTCGTGCGTCGCCGCGCAGGCCTGGCTGGCGGAGCGCGGGTTCCCGTGTCCGCGGCCACTCACGCCCGTGACGATCGTCGACGGGCTGGCTGTGCACGCCGAGGAGTTCCGGCCCGGCGGCGAGGTGCTGCCCGGCGACTCGCCGGACGTCGCCGGGCGATACGCCGAGGTCTTCGCCCGGTTGCAGGCCGAACTGGCGACCCTGGTCGTCACGCCACCCCTGCCGAACCCGCGCTGGGTGCGGTGGGACCACCGCGATCCCGGGCTCTGGCCCGCGATCGGGTTCCTCGACGAACAGGACCAGAGCGTCGTGCCCGCGTACGTCGTCGAGACGGCGACGCGAGCGCGCAAGCGTTTGCTGGCCGCGGACCTGCCCTGCGTGCTGGGCCACGCCGACTTCGAAGCGCAGAACCTCCGCTGGCACGACGGCGGTATCGGGGCCGTGCACGACTGGGACAGCCTGGCGTGGCAACCGGAAGCGGCACTGGCGGGAGCGGCGTGCGGCGCGTTCGCCAGCGTATCGCCGCCGACCCTGGCGCCGATCGGGAGTTCGGCCGCCTTCCTGGCGGCCTACCAGGACCTCCGGGGACGCCGGTTCACCGAGGAGGAGCGGGAAATCGCGTGGGCGGCGAGCCTGTGGCCCGCGCTGCACAACGCCCGCTGGGAGGCCCTGCACGGCGACCGCCCGGTGTGCTCGGACGCCATCCGCGCCCAAGCAGCCGACCGCCTGCGCCGGGCGAACGCCTGACTATCGGCCGTACGCGACCATGAACATGTCCAGCAGGTCGTCCCGGAGGATCGAGAAGGTGCTCGGGTTCAGTGACCAAGCGAACCTGGACGACGGGACCATGTGGGCGGCCGGCTTCGCGCTGACCGAAGTGACGCCCGCGGCCGAGAAGAGGATCGCCGCGCTGGTCACACAAGCGGTGAAGTGATGCGGAGCCATGCCTTGTACGTCCCGTGTACCGGCCCGGCTTACCGTCGCGGGCCATGTCGAACCAGTGGAAACTGCTCTCGCTCGGCGTGTTCGCCACCCTCGTGGCCGCCACCGTCACCGCCCCCGGGGCTGCCGCCGCGCCGAACACCTACTACGTCGATCAAGCCCTCGGCAACGACAACGCGGCCGGGACCGCGGCCGCGCCCTGGAAGTCGCTCGCCAAGGTCGCCGCGACGGAACTGAAACCCGGCGAAACCGTGCTGCTTCGCCGCGGCCGGACCTGGACCGGCGGGCTCAGCGTCTTGGGCCAGGGTTCGGACTCCGCGCCCGTGACCATCGGCGCCTACGGTGACGGCGCCCGCCCGATCGTCCAAGGCGACAAGGAAGCCTGCGTCAACCTGCCCAGCGACCACCTCACCGTGCGGGACCTGCAGATCGGCGTCGCGGCCGATGCCGGGCGCTGCTCCTGGGCCGGCGTCGAGGTCGGCGGGGACCACGACAAGGTCCTCTCGAACTACATCACCGGCGCCGGCGCCGGCGTCTACATCGCGCCGAGCGCCGACGGGACCGAAGTCACCCAGAACGACCTCGTCGACAACAACCACATGACCGTCGTGACACCGGGCGGCAACGACGACTCCGGCGCCTTCGCGATCCTGGTGCAGGGCAACGGCTCCGACATCGGCTGGAACCGGATCAGCGGATCGATCGCCGTGAGCGAGGACTTCGGCGGGCTCGACGGGGCCGCGGTCGAGATCTTCTACGGTTCCGACAACGTCATCCACCACAACATTTCCGAGGACAACGAGTCCTTCACCGAGCTCGGCACCGACGCCGAGGACCCGGACGGCGTGTCGCGCGACAACGTCTACGAGTACAACGCGGTCTTCGGCGCCAAGACCCGCGGCGGCATCGTGACGCGCGGCGCCCAGGACGGCAACGGCCCGGTGACCGGCACCGTCTTCCGCAACAACTCCGTCCGGCTCGGCAACGCCGAATCCGAAGGGTTCGTCTGCTACGGCGGCTGTACCGACCAGACGCTCGAGCTGACCCAGAACGTCATCCAGGCCGCGATGAAGATCGGGTACGCCGACCCCGGCTGGACCGCGACCGACCACAACGTCTTCTCCGGCGGCCAGCGGCAGTTCACGCCGGGCGCCACGGACAAGGTCGCCGACCCGAAGTTCACCTCCGCGACGAACCTCGTGCTCAAGAGCGGCAGCCCAGCCATCGGGCTCGGCGTCGAGAAGTACGCCGGCATCGACGTCGACGGCAACACCGTCGGCCCCCGGATCGACGCCGGCGCCTACCAGTTCACCCCTTGACGTACCGCGTCAGCATCGCGACCATCTCGTCCTCGAGCCGCCGGGCGTCGATCGGGTCGGGCTCGGCCAGCAGGTCGTGGACGGCCAGCTCGACCGTCGCGAAGATCAGGCGGGCCGCGGTGGCGGTGTCGGCGACGCGGACCTCGGGATGGCCCTCCAGGAGGACGCGGGTGTGGTCGACCATGGTCCGCTTCATCCCGTCGAGCCGCTCGATCAGCTCGTCCGACCGCGGGGCCTGCTCCCGCAGCATCCGCAGCAGGTGGGGGTCGTCGAGGTGGGCTTCGACCGCCAGCCGGACGAAGACGCGGAAGACCTCCTCGATCGGGCCGGGCAGCGGGCCGGCCAGGAGCTTCGCCAGGGCCGCCGTGCCGTCGTCGAGGTGCCGGGTCAGCAGCTCGGCGAGGATCGCGTCCTTGTTCGGGAAGTACTGGTACAGCGAGCCGATCGAGATGCCGGCGCGCTCGGCGATGCGGTTGGTGGTGCCGGCCGGGTAGCCGTGGTCGGCGAAAACGTGAGCAGCCGCGGTCAGGATCCGCTGCCGGGTCAGCTCGGCGCGCACCTGACGCGGCTGTTTACGTGGCTGGATGCGGCGCTGGTCCGACGTCACCGAAGCCTCCGGGAAAGCGAGTAGTCAAGATCTGAATGTTTGCTCATAATTGTGTCATGACCAGCACAAATATGCTGCATCGCGTCTCCCCGGCCGACGTCCGGGCCCAGCTGGGCGAGCCGGAGGCGATGATCAAGGCCAAGATCGGCGACCGCATCGACTCCCACGCCCGCCGCTTCATCGCGCACTCGCCGTTCCTGACGCTGGCCACCGCCGACGCCGCGGGCCGCGCCGACTGCTCGCCCCGCGGCGACTACCCCGGCTTCGTCAAGGTCCTCGACGAGCGCACGGTCGCGCTGCCCGACCGGGTCGGCAACAAGATCGCCGACTCCTTCCGCAACATCGCCGAGAACGACGGCGTCGGCCTGCTGTTCTTCGTCCCCGGCATGCGGGAAACCCTGCGGGTCAACGGAAGCGCGTACGTCACCGACGACCCGGACGTGCTCGCCCGGATGCGCACCGAGGCGAAGGCGCCGATGCTCGCGATCGTGGTCGACGTCGCCGAGGTGTACTTCCACTGCGGCCGCGCGCTGATCCGGCGCGCCTGTGGGACCAGGCGAGCCAGGCGCTGGCCGCGGAACTGCCCTCGGCCGCCGAGATGGCCGCCGAGAAGATGAACGTCGACCCGGTGCTGTTCGAACAGCTCCTCGAAGACGGCTACCGGAAGCTGTACTGACGTGCCCGACATGCAGAAGACGATCCTGGACCGCGTCGAGCACGTCACCGACGACGTCGTCACGCTGGTCCTGCGCGGCGACGAAGGTCCCTTGGCGCCGTGGGAGCCGGGCGCGCACATCGACCTGGAGCTGCCGAACTGGCTGACGCGCCAGTACTCGCTGTGCGGCGACCCCGCTGACCTGTCGGCCTACCGCATCGCGGTCCGCCACGACCCGCTGAGCCGCGGTGGCTCCGAGTACGTCCACCTCTTCCTGCGGCCGGGCCGGACGCTGTCGGTTTCGGTGCCCCGCAACCACTTCCCGCTGCTCCCGGCGGCGGAGTACCTGTTCGTGGCGGGCGGGATCGGGATCACGCCGATCGTGCCGATGCTGCGGTCCGCCGTCGCGTCCGGTGCCGCGGTGACGCTCGTGTACGCGGGCCGGTCCCGGCCGTTCGCCGCGGAACTCTCTTCGCTTTACGGAGACCGCGTGCGGCTCGCGCGCCCCGATTTCCCGGCCCTGGCCGAAGAGTTCCCGGCTGCGGAGGTGTACTGCTGCGGCCCGGCGTCGATGGTGGACGCGGCCGAGGCGGTGTTCCCCGGGGTGCACACCGAGCGGTTCGAGCCCACCCGGCGGACGTTCGGGCCGGACACCGCGTTCGAGGTGGGATGCGCCCGGTCCGGGGGCACGATCCGGGTCCCGGCGGACGAGTCGCTGCTCGACGCGCTGAACCACGCCGGACGGCCGGTGGCGTCGGCGTGCCGGGAAGGGGTCTGCGGCAGCTGCGAGATCACGGTTCTCGAGGGGGAACCCGAGCACCGCGACGACATCGGCGCCGCGCCGGGCCGGATGTACCCGTGCGTGTCCCGCTCGCTGTCACCGCGGCTCGTGCTGGACCTCTGACCGGACCCGCGGGCCGATCAGCGGCCACGCGACGACGTAACCGGCCGCCGCGACCAGACCGCCGCGGACCGCGCCGATCAGCAAGCACCGGACCCAGTCGTAGCCGCTGACCCGGCTCACCGGGTCCGTCAGCCCGAGCAGCGCGCCCACCACCAGCCCCGCACCGAGCCCGGCCGCCACCACCGCCCGGCCGGTGCGGGGCAGCGCTCGCCACGCCCGTTCGGCCCGCGGCGCCCGGCGGTACCAGCGTCCGACCAGCACCGCGAGCAGGACCAGGCCACCGGCCGACGACACATAGCCGACGACGTTGTACAGCCGGTGCGGGCCGACGACCGAGACCCGCAGCCACGCCCAGTGCCGCACGGCGAAGCCGCCGGTGTGGGTGAAGGCGTCCCAGAGCAGGTGGGTCGCCGCCCCCACCACGACCGAGACCACCGAGCCGAGCCACGGGACCCGCCCGGCCGGGCGCGGCACCCGCTCCCGCCAGCCGGCCGGCCCGAACGCCAGGACCGGCGCGAGGACCGCGTACCCGGCCGCCACCAGCGCCAGCCCGAGCAGCAGGTCCACACTCACCAGGCCGACGGGCTCGTGGGTCAGGGCGCCACCCGGAATGGGCAGGTAGTAGGCGACGTCGGGCGCGAGCGAACCGGCGACCAGGCCGGGCAGCCACAGCCACCGGGCCAGCGGCACCACGGCCGCCGGGTGCGCGAAGGTGAACGGCAACGGACTCCCCCAGGTGTCTGGCTCTCCGGCCGACCAGCTTAGGGCGGGTACCATCGCGCTCAGCCTCGACGTCGAGGAGGCAGCGTGGGCGAACTCGGGCTGGCCGACACCAACGGCATCCTCGCGCTGCCCTGGGTCCGCCCCGACCGGACCAGCGCCGGCCTCGGCTGGGACCGGGTCTACGTCTCGCGCCAGCGGGAACGTCCCTACCGCGCCGAGTTCGGGGCCGCCCGCAGCCACCAGCTGATCCTGCACGTCGACGGCCCGGTCACCGTCCGCCGCGGGGTCGGGACCGCGCGCGAACAGAGCCGGCGGATGCCCGCCGGCGGGCTCTTCCTGCAGCCGTCGCACGCCGAGCTGTCCGTCGAGCTGGGCGGAGCGCTCGACACCGTGCACGTCTACCTTTCCGACGACGCCGTGCAGGACGCCGCCGGGGAGCACGCGCCGGTGCGGCTCGCCGAGGAGCTCGGCAGCCACGATCCGCTGCTCGAACAGCTCGTGCTCGGTCTCGACGGCGTCGTCCGCGACTGGGAGCCGGGCGCCCGCACCTACGCCGACCAGCTCGGCGCCCTCGTCGCCGCGCAGCTCGTGCGCCGGCACCGAGCGGGGCCGGTGCCCGAGCCCGAGCCGGCGCGCGGTCTCTCCGACCGCCAGTTCGCGCGGGTCCGCGACCTGATGGCCGAACGGCTGGCCGAGCCGGTGCCGCTGGCCGACCTGGCCGCGCTCACCGGGCTGAGCGTCAGCCGGTTCTCCCGCCGGTTCAAGGCCCGCACCGGCTTGCCACCGCACCGCTACCTGCTGCGGCTGCGCGTCGAACAGGCCGGGCTGCTGCTGCGCACGGGCGACGACCCGATCGCCGAGATCGCCGTCCGCTGCGGGTTTTCCCACCAGGAGCACCTCACGCGGGTGCTGCGGGCCCAGCTCGGCACCACACCGGCGGCGCTGCGCCGTTCCCGCTGACGCTGAACAACGCGCGTTTCGTGCCGTCGCGCAGCACGAACGTGCAGGACCGGGGCCCTTTGCGGCTTGAATACTGCCTCGCATGACCTCGTTCAGCTACGCCGCGAACCCCGTCCGGGTGGTCTTCGGCTCGCTCGACACGCTCGGCGCCGAGGCGGACCGCCTCGGGCTCGGCCGGGTCCTGCTGATCGGCCGCCCGCGCCACGGCGACCGGGCCGCGGCGGCGCTCGGTCCCCGGCTGGCCGCGCGTTTCGAAGACGCCACCATGCACACGCCGGTCGACGTCACCGAACGCGCGCTCAAGGTCGCCGCGGAGAACGACGTCGACGGCGTCGTCGCGATCGGCGGCGGCTCGGCGACCGGCTTGGCCAAGGCCATCGCGCTGCGGACGGGCCTGCCGCAGCTGATCGTCCCGACGACGTACGCGGGTTCCGAGCTGACCTCCGTCCTGGGCGAGACGGCCGACGGCCGCAAGACCACCCAGCGAACCCCGGCGGTCCGGCCGGAAACCGTCCTCTACGACGTCGGGCTCACCCTTTCGTTGCCGGTTCCCGTGTCGGCGGCGAGCGGGCTCAACGCGCTCGCCCACGCCGTCGAAGCGCGCTACGCCCCGGACGCCAACCCGATGACCGACCTGCTCGCCGCGGAAGCGACGAAGCTGCTCATGGACGCCCTGCCGCGGATCGCGGCCGATCCGTCCGATGTGGACGCCCGGACCGACGCGCTGCGCGGCGCGTGGCTCGCGGGGACGTGCCTCGACGCCGTGTCGATGGGCCCGCACCACCGGCTCTGCCACCACCTCGGCGGCAAGTTCGGGCTGCCGCACGCCGAGACGCACGCCGTCCTCCTCCCGTACGTCATGGCGCACAAAGGCCTCGACGACGCCGCGGAGGTGTTCGAGCTGGCCGCGTCGCTCCCGATCCCGCATTCGCTGGCCGAACTGGGGCTCACCGAAGCGGACATCGAGGGCGAGCCGGAAGCGGACCTGCTGCGCGCCGCGTTGCACGGCGTCCGCCCCGCGATGCCGCCGAGCCTCGAGGCACTCACGAAACAGGTGGTCGACAGCTTCGCCGGGGCGCCGGACCGGGTCCGCCTGCTCCTGACCGACCTCGTCGAGACCTTGCACGGCTACGCGATCCGCACCGGCCTCACCCAGGACGAGTGGGAGTACGCGATCGGCTTCCTGACCCGCGCCGGGCACATCACCACCGACACGCGGCAGGAGTTCATCCTGCTGTCGGACACCCTCGGCGTGTCGAGCGTGGTCGACGTCCTGACCAACTCGCGGACGCCGGACACCACGCCGTCGGCCGTCCTCGGCCCGTTCTACGTCGACGGCCCGCCGGAGACCCCGCAGGGCGCCGACCTCGCGGAGGGTCTGCCCGGCACTCCGCTGTCGGCGGACATCCGCGTGGTCGACACCGCGGACGCGCCGGTCGCGGACGCGATCGTCGACGTCTGGCAGTCCAATGAGGACGGTTTCTACGACGTCCAGCTGCCCGAAGTGGACGGTCCGGTGCTGCGCGCCCGCTTCCGCACCGACGCCGGAGGACGGCTCCGCTTCCGGACGATCGTGCCGAGCGCGTACCCGATCCCGGCCGACGGCCCGGTCGGGCAGCTGCTCGACGCCGTCGGGCGGCACCCCTACCGGGCGCCGCACGTGCACTTCATGATCGCCAAACCCGGCTACCGCACGCTGATCACGCAGCTGTTCGTCGCGGGCGGCGAATACCTCGACTCGGACACCGTGTTCGGCGTCAAGGACGGCCTGATCGTCGACTTCTCCGAAGGCCGGCTCGACTTCACCTTCCGCATCTCGGGGAGCGACGCATGAGCTACGACACCGACGTCATCGTGGTCGGCAGTGGCCCGGCCGGCGGCGCCGCGGCGCTGCTGCTCGCCACCTACGGCGTGCCCACGGTGCTGGCCACCAAGTACGGCTGGACGGCCAACACGCCCCGCGCCCACATCACCAACCAGCGGACCATGGAGGTGCTGCGCGACCTCGGCGTCGAGGACAAGGCCCTGGCCGCCGGGACACCGCCCGAGCTGATGGGCGACACCGTGCTCTGCACGTCGCTGACCGGGCCGGAGATCGGCCGGATCGCCAGCTGGGGCACCGGCGACCGGTCGGCGTCGGAGTACACCGCCGCCAGCCCGTGTCACATGATCGACCTGCCGCAGACCTACCTGGAACCCATCCTGGTGAGCGAAGCCGCCGCACGCGGCGCGAAACTGCGGCTGGACACGGAGTTCCTGTCCTTCACCCAGGACGACTCCGGGGTCACCGCGCGGTTCCGCGATCGCTTGCGCGGCGACGAGTTCACGTTGCGCGCCAAGTACCTCATCGGCGCGGACGGCGCCCGCAGCCGCGTCGCCGAGCAGGCCGGGCTGCCCATCGCCGGGCAGACCGGCAAGGCGGGCAGCATGAACATCACGTTCACCGCCGACCTCGCGCGGTACGTGGCGCACCGGCCGAGCGTCCTGTACTGGGTGATGCGGCCGGGCGCGCACCTAGGCGGGATCGGGATGGGCCTGGTCCGGATGGTGCGGCCGTGGAACGAATGGCTGCTGACCTGGGGCTACGACATCGCCCAGCCGCCGCCCGAGGTCGACGCCGGCGAAGCGACGCGGCTGGTGCGCGACCTGGTCGGCGATCCTGCGCTGGACGTCGAGATCACCTCGACGTCCCTGTGGACGGTCAACCACAACTACGCGACCGAGTACCGCGCCGGCCGGGTGTTCTGCGCCGGGGACGCCGTGCACCGGCACCCGCCGTCCAACGGGCTGGGCTCGAACACGTCCGTCCAGGACTCCTACAACCTGGCGTGGAAGCTCGCGATGGTCCTGCGCGGCGAGGCGGGCGAGGGGCTGCTGGACAGCTACACCGCCGAACGAGCGCCGGTGGGCAAGCAGATCGTCGACCGGGCGAACCTCAGCCGCGACCAGTTCGGGCCGATCTTCGCCGCGCTCGGGATCGCCGGCGACACCGACGCCGACGGCATCACGGCCGGGCTCGAGACCTGCCTCGCGCCCACGGCCGCGGGGGCGCGGAAACGGCGTGAGCTGGAACAGGCGATCGAGCTCAAGCACTACGAGTTCAACGCGCACGGCGTCGAGCTGGACCAGCGGTACGTGTCCGGGGCCGTGCTGCCCGACGGCGTCCCCGCTCCTGTTCCCGACCGGGACCCCGAGCTGTTCCACCGGCCGAGCACCGAGCCGGGGGCGAAGCTGCCGCACGCGTGGCTGGTCGGACCGCACGGGCGTCGCGTGTCCACTTTGGACCTCGTGGGCGGCGGCCGCTGGACGGTCCTGACCGGGCTCACCGGCACACCGTGGCGCGACGCGGCGGCCAAGGCCGGCGCCGAGCTGGGCCTGGACCTGCGGACGGTCCGCATCGGCGACCCGGGCGTCCGCGACGCCTACGGCGACTGGTCCCGCCTCAGCGGCATCGACGAGGACGGCTGCCTCCTGATCCGCCCCGACGGCTACGTCGCCTACCGCCACCCCACGCAGTCCCCCACCCCCGCACCAGACCTCCTCAAGGCCCTCCACCACCTCCTGGACCGTGATTGAAGGGGCATCACGCGTGATCAGAGGGTCAACTCGCGTGATTGGAGCGACGACACGGCGAACCGGCCGCGGTAGCCCGTGTCGACCCTTCAATCACGCGTGTCGACCTCGCAATCACGCGTGTCGGCTGTTCCATCACGAGGTGGTGACGTGGGTGAGGGTGACGGGTGTCTTCGGGGGGCCGCTGCCGTCGCCGATGCCGGGTTTGGACTGGTCGATTCCGCCGCGGGCGACCCGGTCCAGGGTGGCCAGGCCGGGGTCGTCGATGCTGCCGAACACCGTGTACTCGGGCGGGATGCCGATCTCGCCGAAGACCAGGAAGAACTGGGAACCGCCGGAGTCCGGGGCGGACGTCTTCGCCATCGCGACGACGCCGCGGCCGTAGGTCAGCTCGGGGAACAGCTCGTCGCGGATCGTGTAGCCCGGGCCGCCGGTGCCGTCGCCGACCGGGTCGCCGCACTGGAGCATCTGGAATCCCGCGGTCACCGACAGCCGGTGGCACGACGTGCCGTCGTAGAAGCCCTGCTTCGCCAGGCTCAGGAAGTTCACCACGGTGCACGGCGCCAGCGCGCGGTCCAGGGTGAGCCCGAGGTCGCCCGCGGTCGTCGCCAGCCGCACCTCGACCGTCCCCGTCGACGGCGCCGGCCCGTCGGGCGGCAGCGCGGCCTTCTTCGGCGCCGGCGAGACCGAGTCGGGAGTGAACGCGCACGTCACCGGGTCGGCCAGCGGCTTCGCCCGCTTCGGCATCGGGGCCCGGCCGCCCGGCAGCGTCACCGGGGTGCCCGGCCCCGTGGGCGGCGGGGTCACGACCGTCGCCGGCGGGGCGGGCCGGTGCCCCGGCGCGACCTCCGCCTGCCCGTCCAGCTCACGCAGGAACCCGGGATACCCCCAGGCCAGGAAGGCCAGCACCATCAGGACGACGACCCCGGCCGACCCGGCGATCAGCACCACGGCGGCCGGGGACGTCCGCTTCGGCGGCACCGGCGGCCGCCACTGCGGGTACTGGTACGGCGGCTGGCCCTGCCCGGGTCTGCCGTCCGGCTCGCTCATCCACGCTCCCGTCGTCGGAGAGCACCATTCTGCCGTGCGGGCCGCCGCTCCGGGCGAAAACGCCGATCACGGCAGACCCCACGGCGCACTCGCCCCGCCGGGCGCGACCGGCCGGACGCCGAAGTCCGGCCGATCCCCCTTCCGGTAGACGAACGCGTCTTCACCGCAGCCGAGTTCGACCTGGACGTCCCCGGTGGCCAGCCGCCGCCAGCGCCGGGCCCGGCCCCGCGCGTCCGTCACCGCGAGTTCGCCGTCGATGCCCGGCCGCAGCACGCACGGCGCCCCAGCCTCGCTGTGCACCTTCAGCCAGCGCGTCTTCCCGCCGGTGCGGGACGCGCTGAGCAGGAACGCGCCTTCGGTGCGGAAGTCCCGCAGTGCGACGTCGCCCCAGGCCGCGGGCACCGCCGGGAACAGCCGGACCACCCCGCCCCAGCTCTGGACCAGCATGTCCTGCAGGGACTTGGCCGCCGAAAGCGGCGTCTCGATGACCGGCCCGGACTCCTTGTACATCGTGTTCGGCTGGATGTACCGCCGCTGCAGCTCGCCGAGGTAGAACGCGGCCTGGTCGCCGCGCAGCATCTGCGCCGAGATCGACGCGGCCCCGGTGAACGTGTAGCCCTGCAGCGCCCCTTCGAAGCCGACCCAGTGGTTCAGCGACGTCTCGATGATCGCCCGGTGCTCCGGCTGCTCCCAGGTGACGTCGTAGAGCGGGTAGATCTGCAGCAGGTGCGAGTAGTGCCGGTGCGACTTCGCGAACGGCACCCCGGCGCCGATCATGTAGCCGTTGACGTCGGCCGGGTAGTCGACGAGGTTCGCCAGCACGTTCTGCCAGCGAGGCGCCAGCGGATCGCCGGGTGCCGTCTGCAGCAGCGTCTTGCAGCCCCAGCGGATCAGCGAGAGGTCGTAGTTGCAGTCCGGGGCGTTGACGCCGTACTCGGGCGAGAACGTCGGCGGCAGGTGCAGCTTCCCGTCCGGCCCGGGCGCGAGGAAGTGCAGGTAGTAGTTGATCGCCTTGCGCAGCAACGGGAACAGCGTGCCGTGCAGGAGCTTGCGGTCCATCGAGTGCCGGTAGGACAGCCACACGTTGTGCAGCGCCCAGGTCAGGTTGCCGACCTCCGGCGTCGGCGTGTCCTGCCCCGGGATCCCGACCGGGAACCCGCTCGTGGCGTTCGAAAGGCCGTTGAGCAGCGTCATGTCGGTCGTCCGCGGGATCCCCGCCGAATCGGCCTGGTACGGCTGCGCCACCTGGCTGGTCAGGTTGGCGCGGTACTTGTCCAGCGCGTAGCTGACCGCGTCGAGCTCGAGGTGGTTCGAGCCCTGGATGAGCCAGTACTCGAGCTGGACGTTGAGGTTCCACCACGTCGCCGGCCACGGCGTGTTCTCCAGCCACGGCCCCGAGGTCGCCATCACCGGCGCCTCGCGCCGGGCCGCCGAAGCCACCTTGTACAGCTGGATCCAGTAGAAGCTCTGCAACCGGGTGTCCGGAATGGACAGGAAGCTCCGCCGGTAGTAGTCGTGCCACCAGCGCCGGTGGTCCTGGGTGAGCGCGCCGAACTCCGGCGCCCGGCGGACCGTGCCCAGTGCCCGCGTCACCGACGTCTTCTCGGGGTGCGACCAAGCCACCGACGTGTACAAGGTGCGGGCGCCGCCGCGGGTGACTTCACGCCACGCCGTCACGTGCTCGCCGCCGGCCAGCAGCGGCTGGACGGCCAGCCGCGCGTCACCGCTCGCCGACAGCTGCACCGGCGGGTTCGCGGTGTACCCCGCCGGCGGCGGCTTGTTCCACACCGGGTCGGCCCGCGGGCTGACCGCGACCGCCGGGTGGAACACCCACTTGAACCCGCGTTCGCCTTCGGACGGGCGGATTTCGACGGCGAGCAGCGACTGTCCGGTGTGGACGATCGCGCGCAGGCTCAGGCTGCCCGCCGCGGTCGTGATCGTGCCGGTCAGCTCGGCGTTCCACAGGTCCATCCGCCAGTCGATCGCGGTGATCGCCCCGACCGGCTCGAGCGTGAAGTACCCGATCGGCAGCCGGGCCAGGCCGAACAGCGAGCCGAACTCCGGGCGGTGGTCCTGGACCTGGCTGTGCTGGACGTTGAACCGGAGCGCGTTCTGCCCGGGTTCGGCGTAGATGCCGGAGCCGAGGAACCCGTTGCCCAGGAACGGGCCCTCGTACCAGGTCTTCGGCAGCCGCCGCCAGTACAGGTCCGCGGTGCCCAGGAACCCGGCCCAGCCGAAGTCGTCGCTCCCGGGCGCCGCGGCCGCTTCGAACGTGAACGCGGGGGTCACGCCGGCGGCGGCCAGCCCGGCGAGCGCTCCGCCGAGCGCGGTCCTGCGGGTGATGTACATTCCGACCTCCTTGTCGAAAGCGGGGTTCAGTTCGGCAGGCCCCACGCCGGCGCGGGGCCGAGCGCGGGAACGTCCCGTGGCGCGAAGTCCGGCCGTCCGCCCCGCGGGGTGACGACGGCGGTGCGGCCGCGGCGCAGCGCGATCGCGATCCGGCCGGGACCGGCCGGCCGCCACGGCAGGCGGCGGCCGTGCTCGTCGCGGACGTCGACGTCCCCGGCAACGCCGGGCTGGAGCACCAGCGGCTCACCGGCTTCGCTGTGCACGCGGACGAACTCGGTCTTGCCGTCTCGGCGGGAGGCGTCCACGAGGAACGCGCCTTCCGCGCGCAGCCCGGCGATCGAGGCGTCGCGCCAGGTCGCCGAGACCGACGGGAAGACCTTGAGCACCCCGCCGGACCCCTGCATCAGCATGTCCACCAGGGACTGCGCGGCGGTGATCGGGCTCTCGATGGCGAAGTTGGCGCCTTCGCGGTACATCGTGTTGGCCGTCAGCTCGGTGTCGGCCACGACGTTCCGGTCGAGGAAGAACTTCAAGTAGCGCAACGCTTCTTCGGGCGCGTCCATCACCGAGTTCATCGACGACGCCGCCGCGTAGCTGTAGCCGTGCCACGCCGTCTGGTCGGCAGCCCAGTGGGTGAAGGTGCGCGTCATGAGGTCGCGGTCGCCCGAGCGGTCCCAGATCTTCTCCCGCAGCGGGTACAGCCAGAGCAGGTGTGAGAAGTGCCGGTGCGAGGCAGCGAGGGGGACGCCGTCGCCGATCAGCACGCCGTTCGCGGGATCCTCGTGGTAGGGCACGAGTTTCGCGCCGATTTCGCGCCAGATCGGCACGCGCGGCTCGTCGAGGCACAGGATGCGGGCGGACTCGACGAGCGTGCGGGCCGCCCACCGGATCAGCGACAGGTCGTAGGTGCAGTCGGGCGCGTCGGCGTACTCCGGCGACCGGGTCAGCGGCAGGTGCAGCGAGCCGTCCGGGCCGGTGAACAGGAAGTGGCGGTAGAAGTTCAGCGCCTTCGCCAGCGTCGGGTACAGGACATCGCGCAGCACGTGCTCGTCCAGGTGGTGCCGGTAGGACAGCCACACGTTGTGCAGGCCCCACAGCAGGTTCCCGGTCTGGTCGGTCTTGGACGTCGTCCCGGGGACGCCCACCGAGCGCGTGCCGCCGGGGCGCAGCCGCCAGTCGCCCGGGTGCGAGAGGGCGTAGGTGTCGCCGTCGCGGTACGCGGGCGGGACGGACACCTCGAGGTTCGCGTGGTCGCGCCGGAAGGTCTCGGTGACGGCGTCGAGTTCGGGGTGGTTGCTGCTGTTGACGATCGGGTAGGTGACCTGGACGTTGAGGTTCCACCAGACCGCGGTCCAGCTGTTGCCGACCTCGGGGAACCACGGCCCCCATTCGGAGACGACCGGCCCGTCCGCACGGGTGGCGGCCGCGATCTTGTACAGCTGGATCCAGTAGAACCGCTGCACCTGCTTGTCCGGCACCGAAACGAAGCTGCGCCGGTGGTAGTCGTTCCACCAGCGGCGGTGGCGGGCGAGCAGCGCGTCCGGCGGGGCGGCAAGCGCTTTCCGGACGGCCGCTTTCGCGTCGGCAGTGTGTGTGGTGCCCGGGAAGCTGTAGGCGACAGCAGCGGCGAGCAGCCGTCTCGTGCCGATCGTGCGCTCCTGCCACGCGGTGGTGTACCCGCCGCCGGCGAGCAGGGGCTGCGCGCAGTAGCCGTCACCGGTCTCGGGCGCCGGGTTGGCGACGTACTCGGGCGGCTTGCGGACGGTCCGGGTGGTCGCGGATTCGAGGGGCTGGAACGCCCAGGCGGCTTTCGCTTCCCCCGCGCTCGGTGTCAGCGAGACGAGCAGCACACCGAGGTCGTTGTGCACGACGGCGGAGAAGGCGACCGAGCCCTGGGTGGTGGTGATGGTGCCGCCGAGTTCGGCGTTGTAGAGGTCGAGAGTCCAGTCGACGGCGGTGATCGCGCCGGCGAGGGTGAGCGTGAGATAGCCGATGGGCAGGCGGGAGAGCCCGATCCCGGCTTCCCACTGGATCCGCTGGTCCTGCACCTGGGTGTGGCTCAGCATGACCTTGAGCTCTTGCGGAGTCCTGCCGGCGTAGACCTGGGCGCCGAGGTAGCCGTTGGCGAGGAACGGGCCTTCCTGCCAGTTCTTCGGCAACCGCCGCCAGATCATCCGCGCATCTTCGGCGACGTCCCGGTGGGGGTTGGTTCCGGCGAGCACCGGCGGGGCCGCTCGGGCCCACAGACCCCCGAAGGCCGCCGCCCCGGCGAGGACCGAGGCAGAGCGAAGCACCGTCCGCCGGGACACTGCGTCCATGAAGCATCCTCCGAATTCATACTACGTTTCGGCGAGATCACGCGGCGGCGTCCGGTCATACTTGCAGAGGGGTGCCCAAAAGACCAGAGGAGTTCACTCGGAAAGCGGCAGAGACATCCGATGAATCAGGGAAGTGGGGGTAGCGCCGGCGTGTACAGCCACCGGGTGAAGAACGCGCTCAGCGACCGCTCCGCGTGCGCTTCCGCCGCGGCCACGAACAGCTCGGTCGTGACCAGCCCGTGCCGGTGCTCCTCGGCCCACGACTTCAGCAACGCGAAGAACGCCGGGTCCCCGATCTCGGCCCGCAGCGCGTGCAGCGTCAGGCCGCCGCGCTTGTAGACGCGCTCGTCGAACATCCGGGCCACCCCGGGGTCGGCGATCCGGACGTCCGCCGGCCTGGCCTTGATGCGGGTGTACCAGCTGCGGGCCAGCGCCGCGGCGGACATGCCGCCCGACTCCTCCGACCACAGCCACTCGGCGTACGTCGCGAAGCCCTCGTTCAGCCAGATGTGGCGCCAGTCGGCCACCGTCAGGCTGTTGCCGAACCACTGGTGGGCCAGCTCGTGCAGCACGAGCCGCTCGTGGGTGCGGCGGCCGTCGACGTGGTTGGCGCCGAAGATCGCCATGCCCTGGGCCTCGATCGGGTCGTCGAGGGCGTCGTCGGTGATCACGATGACGTACTCGGCGAACGGGTACGGGCCGAACAGCCGCTGCAGGAACTCCATCATCCGGCCCTGCCGGCCGAAGTCGCGGTCGAACGCCCGCTGCAGGCGCGGCGGGACGGCGGCCCGCTGCGGCACCGTTTCGAAGATCGACTCGACCTGGCCGGTCGCGCGCCCGATGCCGAGGCTCAGCCGGCGCAGCCCCACGCCCGTGTGCGGGAACCAGCCGCGGCCGGTCAGCTCGACCTCGTCGTAACGGCCGATCTGCACGCTCATCAGGTACGTCGCCGTCGGCTCGCGCCGCTCATAGACCCACTTCGTCGTGCTGGCCGACGTCGTGCGCTCGACCAGCGTGCCGGTGACCGCGACCAGGTACGGCGACGCCGTCGTCACGCTCACCCGGTAGGCCGCCTTGTCCGACGGGTGGTCGTTGCACGGGAACCACGACGGCGCGCCGACCGGCTGGCTCGCCACCAGTGCGCCGTCGGTCAGCTCGTCCCAGCCGACGTCACCCCAGCGGCTCCCGACCGGGCGCGGGTTGCCGACGTAGTGGACCTCGACGGTGAACAAGGCACCCGCCGGGATCGACTTCGCCGGCTTGACGTGCAGCTTCGCGGCGCGCTTGAGGTACTTCGCGGGCTTGCCGTCGACCAGCACGCGGTTGATCCGGAACTCGCCGAAGTCGAGGCTGACGCGGGACAGCGCCTGCGTCGCCTCCGCGGTGATCACCGCCGACGCCGACAGCCGGTTGGGCGCGACCTTGTAGTCGAGGTTCAGGTCGTAGTGCCGGGTCCGGTAGCCGCCGTTGCCGTGGGCGGGCAGGTAGGGGTCGCCGGAGGTGTCCGCGCCGGGTGCGGGAGCAGGAGCCTTCGAAATCACCCGTGCCGAACCTTTCCTCGAGCCGTACTGAAACCAGGCTCGCACGGACGGGTGAGTCCGGCGAGCCTGGTGGGTACTTCGTGACTTTCTACTTGCCCGGCCACGCGGAGATCGGGTTGCCCAGCCAGCGGGTGTCGGCCGGCACCTCGTCGCCGCGGGTCACCAGCGAGCCCGGGCCGACCGTCGTCCGGGCGCCGATGCCCGCGCCCGGCAGCACGATGCCGTGCGGGCCGAGCGTCGCACCTTCGCCGAGGGTCACCCGGGACATGCTCATGATCCGGTCGTGGAACAGGTGCGTCTGCACGACGCAGCCGCGGTTGATCGTCGCGCCGTCGCCCAGCGACACGAGGTCGGCCTCGGGCAGCCAATACGTCTCGAGCCAAACCCCGCGGCCGATCTTGACGCCCATCGTGCGCAGCCAGGCGCTCAGCAGCGGCGTGCCGCCGATCGAGCCGATCAGCCACGGCACCGCGAGGGCCTCGACGAAGGTGTCGGCCAGCTCGTTGCGCCAGACGAAGGAGCTCCACAACGGGTGGTCGACCTCGCGGAACTTGCCGACCAGCAGCCACTTCATGACGGTCGCGGTCAGCGCCGCGACGATCCCGGCGGCCAGCAGGGCGGGCCCGGCCAGCAGCGCGGCGACGCCGAACCCGAACGTCGTCGCCGTCCACAGCAGGCCGAAGGCGACCACGACGGTCAGCGCGACGCCGCACATGACCGGGACGATCCGGCACAGCTCGACCAGCGCCCGCGCCGCCTTGAGGTGCAGCGCGGGGGTGTAGGTGCGGCTGGTGTCGGCGTCGCCGATCGCGCGGCGGACCGGCAGCGGCGGCATCCCGAGGTACGACGAGCCCTTCTTCGCCTTCAGCGGCGTCGAGGACAGGACGCCGACCAGGCCGCGCTTCGGCACCGAACGGCCGGGCGCGGTCATCCCCGAGTTGCCGAGGAAGGCCTGCTTGCCGATCCGGGCCGGGGCGACGTGCAGCCAGCCGTGGTTGAGTTCGTAGGTGGCGACCATGGTGTCGTCGGCCAGGAACGCGCCGCTGTCGACCTTGGTCATCTTCGGCAGGGCCAGCACGGTCGACGCCTCGACGTTGCGGCCGACCTTCGCGCCCAGCAGCCGCAGCCAGACCGGCGTGAACAGGCTGGCGTACAGCGGGAACAGGCCTTCGCGGGCCATGCTCATCAGCCGTTCGGTCGCCCAGACCTGCCACGCGACGCGGCCGTGCACCGGGTGGTAGCCCTCGACCATGCCGATGCTCAGCGACCGGACGCCGGCGAGCACGAGCAGCATGTACGCCAGGAAGTACGCGGCGGTCGCCACCGGCACGAAGACCAGCGCGCGGGTGAACGCGTCCAGCAGCGTCGGGGCACCGGCCATCCCGTAACCGAGCACGGCGACACCGGCGAGCGCGGCCACGCCGGGCAGGAAGCCGAGAGCCAGCGAAGTCACGCCGTAGACGGTGGCCCAGAAGTGCGACCGCGGCGGGCGGCTCGACGGCCACTTCAGCGCGTCGCGCTCGTCCTTGGCCACGCGCGCGGCGGGCGAACCGGCCCAGCGCTGCCCGGCCGGGACGGCGCCGCGGACGGTCGACCCGGCCGCGATCTCCGCGCCCTTGCCGACGCGGACACCCGGGAACAGCGTGCTGCGCGCGCCGACACGGGCTTCGGCGCCCACGTGGACCTTGCCGATGTGCACGACGTCGCCGTCGACCCAGTGGCCGGTCAGGTCGACCTCGGGCTCGATCGCGGCACCGCGGCCCAGCTTGAGGAAGCCGGTGACCGGCGGCGGCGAGTGCAGGTCGACGTCCTTGCCGATCCGCGCGCCGAGCGCCTTCGCGTACGTCGTCATCCAGGACGCGCCCGCGACGCTGTCCGCACCGGAGAACTCGGCGAGCTTCTCGGCCGTCCAGAGTCGCAAGTGGACACTGCCGCCACGCGGGTACGTGCCGGGGCGCACGCCCGAGAGCAGCACGCGCGCGCCGCCCGCGGCGATGGCGATCCGGCCCGCCGGGCTGAACAGCACCACCCAGGCGAGGCCGATCCACGCCCAGCTCAGCGTCGGCGCCCAGGCGAACCCGAGCAGCGACAGGACGTTCGACAGCGCGGCGGCGAGCGTGGCCCAGCGCAGGCCGACGAGCCCCATCAGCGGGACCATCAGCAGCGTCTGGATCACCCCGGCGCGGCGCTTCGTCGGCGCGATCTCCCGGCGTTCGGTGGCCTGGCCGCTCAGCGCGTCCAGCATCGCGGCCAGCGCGCCCAGCTTGGGGTGGGCGTAGATGTCGGCCACCGACACCTGCGGGTGCCGGGTGCGGATGCGGGCGACCACCTGGGCGGCGGTCAGGCTGCCGCCGCCGTGGGTGAAGAAGTCCGCCTTCGGGCTGTCGACCGAGACCCCGAGGATCTCGGCCCAGCCTTCGGCGAGCCACGTCTCGGTCGGGGTCAGCCCGGAAGCCTCCACTGTGGACAGCGGCCACGGGAGCGCGGCGCGGTCGACCTTGCCCGAGGTGCGGGTCGGCAGGTCCTCGACGACGGCGAGCAGCGGGACGAGCGCGGCGGGCAGGTGCTCACGCAGGCGCGTCGCGGCCTGGTCGAGGTCGAAAGGTTCGGCACCCGGGACGACGTACCCGACCAGGACCTGGTTGCCCGCCTTGGTGCGGCGGACCGCGGCGGCCGCGCCCTGCACGCCCGGCAGGGCCTGCAGCGCGGCGTCGACCTCGCCCAGCTCGATGCGGCGGCCGCCGAGCTTGACCTGCTCGTCGAGCCGGCCGAGGAACAGCAGGCCGTCTTCTTCGGCGCGGACCATGTCGCCCGAGCGGTAGGCGCGCTGCCAGCCCAGCGACGGCAGCGGCGCGAACTTCTCGGCGTCCTTGGCCGCGTCGAGGTAGCGGGCCAGGCCGACACCGCCGATGACGAGCTCACCGGTCTTGCCCATGGCGACCGGCTCACCCTCGTCGTTGACCACGGCGAGCTGCCAGCCGGCCAGGGGCAGGCCGATGCGGACCGGGCCCTCGCCGGTCAGCTGCGCGGCGCAGGCGACGACGGTGGCCTCGGTCGGGCCGTAGGTGTTCCAGACTTCGCGGCCTTCGACGGCAACGCGCTCGGCCAGCTCCGGCGGGCACGCCTCGCCGCCGAAGATGAGCAGGCGGACGTCTTCGAGCGCGTCGGCGGGCCACAGCGCGGCCAGCGTCGGCACGGTGGAGACGACGGTGATCTGCTGCGCGACCAGCCACGGGCCGAGGTCGACGCCGGTGCGGACCAGCGCGCGGGGCGCCGGGACCAGGCAGGCGCCGTGCCGCCAGGCCAGCCACATCTCTTCGCAAGAGGCGTCGAAGGCGACGCTCAGCCCGGCCAGGACGCGGTCGCCGGGGCCGATCGGCTCGTCGGTGAGGAAGAGCTCGGCCTCGGCGTCGACGAAGGCCGCGGCACTCGCGTGGGTGACCGCGACGCCCTTGGGCTTGCCGGTGGAGCCGGAGGTGAAGATGATCCACGCGTCGTCGGCCGGGCCGGGTTTGCCTTCGCGGCCACCGGGCGTGCTGTGCACGTTGATGGCGCCGTCGGTGGCGACCGCCGCGACCTGGGCTTCTTCGAAGACCAGCTCGGCGCGCTCGTCCGGGTCGTCGGCGTCGACCGGCACGTACGCGGCCCCGACGGACAGGGTGGCGAGGATGGCGATGTACAGCTCGGCGGTGCCGGAGGAGATCCGGATGCCGACGCGGTCGCCGAGGCCGACGCCGTAGCTCTGGAGGCGCCGCCCGTAGACGTCGATCTCCTCGAGGAGCCGCCGGTAGGTCAGCGTGGTGGTGCCGTCGTCGATCGCGGCGGCGTTCGGGTGCCGCTCGGCGGTGGCGGCGAGGACGTCGAGGAGGGTGCGCTCGCCGGCGCCCAGGCCGGACCAGAACAGGGCCCGGTCGGCGACCGGGGCCAGCGTCACTTCGGGGGCGGACTCGGCGGGTTCGATGGTGACGGTCATCGGGTGTGCACCTCGACCGTGCTGAAGACGTGCAGGGACGAACCACGGGCGCGCAAGCCCACCACTCACCTTTCGGGAGCCTCCACCGGGCTTGCTCTCCGATTGAGGCGCCCGCAACGACCTTCAACTGTAACGCAAGGTGAAGGAAAGATATCTCCCGGATCACGCTAGCGTGTCGGACCTCACCCCGGACCGGACGAACAGCCGTGACGGAAGGGTCGACACGCGTGATTGGAAGGTCGACACGGCATCCGGCCGGACATCCGCCGTGTCGACCCGCTGATCACGCGTGTCGACTCCCCAATCACGCGTGTCGTCCGAAACGGGTCAGGAAATCACCGGGTTCGGGCGGCTTTTCCGCCGACCTTCGGCTTCGCCTTCTTTTCCCGGACCCGCACATTCACCCGGACGGGGCTGCCGGTGAAGCCGAACTGCTCGCGGAACTTGCGCTCGATGAACCGGCGGTAGCCCGCCTCGAGGAAGCCGGTGGTGAAGAGCACCAGCGTCGGCGGGCGGATGCCGGCCTGCGTCGCGAACAGCACCTTCGGCTGCTTGCCGGACCGGACCGGCGGCGGGGTGGCCGCGATCAGGTCGGACAGCCACGCGTTGAGCTGGCCGGTCGGCACCCGCTTGTCCCAGGAGGCCAGCGCCGTGCGCAGCGCCGGCGCCAGCTTGCGCACCGAACGGCCGGTCAGCGCCGAGATGTTGACCTTCTCCGCCCACGGCACGCGGACCAGGCCGCGGTCCAGCTCGCGGACCATCGCGTAGCGGCGGTCCTCGTCGACCAGGTCCCACTTGTTGAACGCCAGCACGCAGGCCCGGCCGGCCTCGACGACCATGGTCAGCACCCGCAGGTCCTGCTCGGACAGCGGCTCGGCCGCGTCCAGCAGCACGATCGCGACCTCGGCCGCGTCGATCGCGGTCTTGGTGCGCAGCGAGGCGTAGTACTCGGCACCGGCGGCGAAGTTGACGCGCTTGCGCAGGCCCGCCGTGTCGACGAACCGCCAGGTGTCACCGTCCAGCTCGACCAGCGAGTCGACCGGGTCGACGGTGGTGCCGGCCACCGAGTCGACGACCGAGCGCTCCTCGCCGGAGAGCTTGTTGAGCAGGCTCGACTTGCCGACGTTCGGCTTGCCGACCAGCGCGACGCGCCGCGGCCCCGACGTCGCGGCGCCACCCTCGCGGGGCGACTCGGGCAGGGCCTTGAGGATGGCGTCGAGCAGGTCGCCGGAGCTGCGGCCGTGCAACGCGCTGACCGGGTGCGGCTCGCCGAGGCCGAGCGACCACAGCGACGCGGTGTCCGCGAGCAGCCGGTCGTCGTCGACCTTGTTGGCGGCCAGCAGCACCGGCTTCTTCGAGCGGCGCAGCACCCGGGAGACGGCCTCGTCGGTGGCCGTGGCGCCGACCGAGGCGTCGATGACCAGCAGGACCGCGTCCGCGGTCTGCATGGCCAGCTCGGCCTGGGCGGCGACGGAGGCCTGCAGCCCGGTCGCGTCCGGTTCCCAGCCGCCCGTGTCGACCAGGGTGAACTTGCGGCCACCCCAGTAGGCGTCGTAGGCGACGCGGTCGCGGGTCACGCCCGGCACGTCCTGCACGACGGCTTCGCGCCGGCCGAGAATGCGGTTGACCAGCGTCGACTTGCCCACGTTCGGGCGGCCGACGACGGCGAGCACCGGCTGCGCGAGCGCGGCCTCCTCGGCCAGCTCGGCGGCCTCGATCTGCGCGTCGAGCGCGGCGAACTCGGTCTCTTCCGACCAGGTGCCGTCGACTTCGCCGACGCTGTCCAACTCTTCCATCACTGACCCAATTTCCCTTATACCGCACCGAATCCGTGTTCGGCACGCCAGTCGTCCAAAGTCTTCACGAGCGCCGCGAGCTCACCGCGCAGCTCTTCGGTGCCCTGGTCGAGCCCGGTCTTCCCGGGACCGACCTTGAGCGAGAACGGCTCGCCCACGAGGATGTCCACCCGCGGCCGGAACCGCCGTCTGCCGTCGGCCGGCTTGAGCGTGCCCCGCGTCGCGACCGGGAGCACGGTCGCGCCGGAGGCCCGGACCAGCCAGGCCGCGCCGCGTTCGGCCGCGCCGACGTCCCCGGTACCGCGGGTGCCTTCGGGGAAGATCCCGACGACTCCGCCGTCCTTCAGGACGCCGACCGCGGTCAGCAGCGGCTTGCGGTCGATCTCGCCGCGCTTGAGCGGGATCTGCCCGATCGCCAGCATGAACTTGCCGACGATCCCACCGAACATCTCGGCCTTGACCAGGAACGCCGAACGCCGCGGAAGCATTCCGAAGATCAGCTGCGGCTCGATCATGGAGCTGTGGTTGGCGATCACGAGCAGCGACCCGGTGGCGGGGACGCGCTCGCGGCCGTGCACCCGGATGCGGAAGGCCGAGCGCAGATAGTACCGGGCGAAGACCCGCCCGGCGTCGTGGAGCCTGCCGACGGATCCCTGGGGGAGTCCGTCAGCGGTCATCGCACTACCTCGGCGTTGCACCCCGCCAGCAGACCGCGGTGGCTGGCCAGCTCACTGAGAGCGACGATCACCTGGTCGATCGACAGCTCGGAGGTGTCGACCGGCACGGCGTCGTCGGCCGCGCGCAGCGGCGAGGCGGCACGGGTCGAGTCGAGGTGGTCGCGGCGCTCGACGCTCGCCCGGGCGTCGGCGACCGACGACTGGCGCCCGGCCGCGGTGTCCTGGGTGCTGCGGCGCGACGCGCGGACGTCGGCCGAGGCGGTCAGGAAGACCTTGAGCGGCGAGTCCGGCGCGACGACGGTGCCGATGTCCCGGCCCTCGACGACGATCCCGCCGCGGTGCGCCACGACGTCCTCGATGATCTGGCGCTGCCGCGCGACCAGCAGTTCCCGCACGTGCGGGACGGCGGACACGGGCGAGACGGCCTTGGTGACCTCGGGCCCGCGGATGTCCGCGGCGACGTCGGCGCCGGCCAGGCGGATCTCGGGCCGGTCGGGGCTGGTGCCGATGGTGAACTCGGTCCGGTCGGCCAGCGCGGCGACGGCGTTCGCATCGGCCGGGTCGACGCCGGCGCGCAGCACGGCGAGGGTGACCATCCGGTACATCGCGCCGGTGTCGAGGTAGCCGGCCCCGAGGCGCTGGGCGAGCTTGCGGGCGACGGTGGTCTTCCCGGTCCCCGACGGGCCGTCCAGCGCGACCACACCACGTAGGGCTCCCGTCACCAGCACTCTCCTCGCGTTCTCGTCTCGGTCGGCTCGGCGTCCATTCTGCCGGTCGGGCCCCGGAGGAGATCAGTCGCCCCGCGCGCCGAAGCGCGCCACCACCAGTGCGAGGCGCTCGTCACGGTTCTCCGGGGACAGCCGGCGGCCGCGATCCAGCGTCACGAGGCCGTGCAGCGTGCTCCAGAACACCTCGGTCAGCACACCGGCGTCCTGCTCCCCCGCCACCGGCTCGATGACCGCGAGCAGCTCCGCGAAGTTCGCCTTCATCACCTCCGGGGTGTCGTCCCGGGCGAACCGCAGCTCGGACGCGAGCGTGAACATCGCGTCGTAGAGCGCCGGTTTCGCCTCGGCGTACCCGATGTACGCGCCCGCGATTCCGGCCAGCCCACCCTCGCGCGCTCCGGCCAGTGCCGCGGCCAGCTCGGCGAAGCCCTCCAACGCGGCCGCGGTCATGATCGCGTCCTTGCCGCCCGGGAAGTGGCTGTAGAGCACCGGCTGGCTGTACTCGATCAGGCCCGCGAGCCGCCGGGTGGTGACCGCGTCCCAGCCTTCCGCCTCGGCGAGCTCCCGGGCCGCGGCGACGATCCGCTGCCCCCGCTCGGTCCGGTCGCGCACACGCCGTTGTCGCTGGGTCATACGTCACATGCTAGCACTGCTAGACAAACTAGCGCCGCTAGATTAGCGTTGCTAGCAATCCTAGCAACGCTAGAAAACTGGAGGGAACACCATGCTCGTCACCGGCTACATCCTCGTCGGGATCGTCTCGCTCGGGATCATCTACGTCGGCCTCAACTACGTCTTCGCGCCGAAGAAGATCGCCGCCGGCTTCGGCTTCACCGAGGTCCCCGAGAACGCCGACACGTTCTTGAACGTCAAGGGTGGCCGCGACATCGGGGCCGGCCTGGTCCCGCTGACCCTGATGATCTACGGCGACCCGCGCGCGCTGGGCTGGGTCATCCTCGTCGCGGCCCTCTGGCCCGTCTTCGACATGCTGATCGTCCTGCGCCACCGCGGGAAGAAGGCCATCGCCTTCGGCGTCCACGGCGGGACCGCCGCCGTGATGGCCGTCGCGGGCCTGCTTCTGCTGCTCGGCTGAAATCCCGCGAATCGGACACCTGGGTTACGGTGGTTGGGTGAACGTCGAAGTAACTCCCCTGCCCGGCATCGGGGTCCGCAAGGACTTCGCCACCCGTACCGGCCGCCGCATCGGCGTCGTCACCCAGCGGGACGGCCACATCGAGCTGATCGTGTCCAAATCGGACGATCCCGATGCCTGCGCCGCCTCGATCCCGCTCACCGCGGACGAGGCCGGCGCGCTGGCCAACCTGCTCGGCGCGCCGCAGCTGGTCGCCCAGCTGACGGAGGAGCACCGGGACCTGCCGGGGATCAGCACGCGACAGCTGCCGATCCAGCCGTCCGGACCGTTCGACGGCCGGACGCTCGGCGACACCGCGATGCGCACCCGCACCGGCGTCTCGGTGGTCGCGGTGGCGCGGGCCGGGCAGGTGCACCCGTCGCCGACGCCGGACTTCACGTTCACCGGCGGCGATCTGCTGGTCGCGGTCGGCACGAGCGAAGGCCTCGAAGCCGCCGCCAAGATCCTCAAGTACGGCTGAGCGGTGCGATGAACCACACCGCGCTGTCCCTGATCGAACTGGGGGCGGTCTTCTTCGTGCTGGGCGTCCTCGGCCGCCTGGCCGGCAAGATCGGCCTCTCCCCCATCCCGCTCTACCTGCTCGGCGGCCTCTGCTTCGGGCAAGGCGGGCTGATCCCGCTGACCGACATCGGCGGCTTCACGCACCTGGCCGGCGAAATCGGCGTCGTGCTGCTGCTCCTGCTGCTCGGCCTCGAGTACTCCGCGGCCGAGCTGTTCACCGGGCTGCGCCGCTCGTGGACGGCGGGCCTGCTCGACATCGTCCTCAACGCCGCCCCCGGCGCGGCCGTCGCGCTGCTGCTGGGCTGGGGCCCGGTCGGCGCGATGGTGATGGCGGGCGTCACGTACATCTCGTCGTCCGGGATCGTCGCCAAGGTGCTCGGCGACCTCGGCCGGCTCGGCAACCGCGAGACGCCGGTGGTGCTCTCGATCCTCGTGTTCGAGGACCTCGCGATGGCGCTCTACCTGCCGATCCTCACCGCGGTGCTGGGCGGCGTCTCCCTGCTCGGCGGCCTGGAGGCCGTCGGCATCTCGCTGCTGGTGATCACCGTGGTGCTGGTCGTGGCGCTCAAGTTCGGCCGGTACGTCTCGGCGGCCGTCGACAGCCCGGACCGCGAGGTGTTCCTGCTCAAGGTCCTCGGCGCGGCGCTGCTGGTGGCCGGGCTGGCGTCGGCGATGCAGGTGTCGGCGGCGGTCGGGGCGTTCCTGCTCGGCATCGCGATCTCCGGCTCCACGGCGGAGAACGCGACGCGCATGCTGGAACCCCTGCGCGACCTGTTCGCCGCGGTGTTCTTCGTCGTCTTCGGGCTGAACACGAACCCGGCGTCGATCCCGCCGGTGCTCGGCTGGGCGATCGTGCTGGCGGTGGTGACGACGCTGACGAAGGTCGGCACCGGCTGGTGGGCGGCGCGGCGCCAGGGCATCGGCCGCCTGGGCCGCGCGCGGGCCGGCGCGGCCCTGGTCGCGAGGGGCGAGTTCTCGATCGTCATAGCGGGGTTGGCGGTGACGGCGGGCGCGGTGGACGGCGAGCTGGCCGCCCTGGCGACGGCGTACGTGCTGCTGATGGCGATCCTCGGCCCGACGGCCGCCCGGGTCGTCGAGCCGATCGTCCGCACCCTGCAACGCAAATCGGCCACGAAGGCAGCCACCGCCGAGGCGAACTGACGGCTGCCGGATCAGAAGGTGAAGGTACAGCCCGTCGCGACCAGGTCCGTCCCGCTGTTGGAGTACGCGGTGCACGTCGCCGTGATGTTGTAAAAGTAATGGTTGTACGGCTGCTGGGTCGAGATGGCGTTGAAGGTGGCGATCTTGAAGACGTACGGCGAACCCGCGTCGGAGAATCCCGTGCACGACGTCCCCAGGTGGATCGGGGACAACGGGAAGGGCCAGCCGGGAGGGCCGATCGAGTATCCCCCCGCGCAGGACGTCGTGGTCGCCGCCGAAGCGGCCGGTGCGGAAGCCAGTGACAGCACACCGGCCGCCGCCACGACGACAGCAGCGGCCCACGTGGTGCTCGGCTTCATCCGGTCCGGCATGGCGGCTCCTCGTTGCGCGGCAAGGGAAATTCGAGCCTAGCACCGGATTTCCCGAGCGAAATCGGCCTTCCGGGGCAACCGACTAGCGCAGGTCAGCCCGGCCCGCCGACGGCACGAACGCGCCGCCGCCGGCCGGGGCCGGGTGGGTCGTCGCGGCGGGCGGGATGCCCAGCAGCGGGACCGACACTGACGTCCGCGCCAGGTCCAGGGTCACCCGGCCCGGCTGGGCCGGCCCGCGGATGAAGCTGCCGTCCGTGCCGCCGACGATCAGCGCCAGTGCGTGGCCGCGCGGCACGACGTGGTCCGTGGACGCCAGCCGGAACGTCATCGTGTACGCCGTTCCCGGCGTCAGCGGTCGTTCCTGGGACAGGGACGCGTAGTTCGCCAGGTCCGCCCAGCCGCGGCTGAGGATCGTGTAGTTCACCTTCCTCGCGTCCGCCGTCGCGACGCGGTAGCAAGCGTCGTCCCCGGACGTCGACGAGCCCCAGCAGGTCTCCGACGTTCCCGTCTTGATCCCCTCGCCGCTGCCCGCGAAGTTGCGGATCGTCGCCGGGCCGAGGTCCACGAGCAGGGCCGACAGCCGCGCCGACGACGTGCTCGGCGTCGCCGTCACGGTCACCGACGAAGTTCCCGAGACCTGCAGGTCGGACGCGAGCGTCCCGGTCGAGTAGGTCAGCGCGGCCGTGCCCGGATTGGTCACCCAGGTGTCCTCGCCGAGGCCCGGGTTGTCGGTGAACGACGCCGTGCCGGACGCCGCTCCCGTGCCGAGCGTGCCGGACGCGTGTGGCCGCAGGGTCGTCGCCACCGCACCGGCCGCCGGGTACGCGCTCTGGTCCGCCCACTGGTCCGGCTGCCGCTCGACGCTGGCCTGCGGGCCGTTCTGGACGCCGTTGTCGATCCCGAGCAGGTAGTGGTCGAACCACCGGTGCAGCAGGTCGACCCAGTCCGCGCGCCGGTAGTCGAACGGGTCGACGTGCCCGGTCTGCGACAACCAGATCTTCTTCTCCACGTTCAGCCCGGCCCACCACTGTCCGAAGTGGATGGTCTTGACGTTGAGGTCGTTGACGCCGTGGGACAGCAGCACGCTGGCGCGCACGTTCCGCGCGTTCGTCACGTAGTCCCGCGCCGCCCACAGCGGCCCGTAGTCGCCGTTCGCCGTCGCGCCCTGCCGGAGGAGCTGGTTCTGCGCCGAGCAGTCCTGCCCGCTGTTGCGGTCCTCGACGGTCTGCGCGAGCCCCACCGGGCTGGAGCCGAAGGTGGCGCCGTCGGAGCGGTAGTAGTCGTACCAGGAGCTGATCGCCGAAATCGGGACGATGGTCTTCAGCCCGGCGACGCCGGTCGCCGCGACGCCGTTGGCGATGGTGCCGTCGTAGGACTTGCCGATCATCCCGACGTTCCCGGTGCTCCAGCCCGCGGTCACCGCGCTGCCGCCGGTCTTCGCGGTGTAGCCGGTCGCGCGGCCGTTCAGCCAGTCGACGACCTTGCGGGCCGAGTCGACGTCCGAGGCGCCGCCGACGTCCGTGCAGCCGGCCGACCGGTTCGTCCCGGCCAGGTCGACCAGCACCACGGCGTAACCCCGCGGCACGAAGTAGTTGTCGTAGAACAGCGGGAACTTCACCGGTTTCCCGGCGCTGTCGTAGGACTTCAGCTCGCTCTCGTTGCCGCGCCCGCAGCACGAGTAGTACGGGCTGGCGTCCATGATCACCGGAACGCGTGACGCCGCCGCTTCACCCGGCCGGACGATGTCGGCGGCGACGCGGTCCGGGCGGCCGTCGCCGTCGCCGTCGCGGCCGATGTCGACCCAGACGGTTTCGCGGACCGCCTTCGCGTAGTCGTAGACCGGTTCGCTCCCCGCGGGGGCCGCGGCGGCCGGGGCCACCGCGCCGGACAGGAGCACCGCGAGGACGCCGCAGACCACACCGAGTCGCATACCGGTCACGCTAGCGAGCCGGGGCCGGAGCCTGCTACGGCGGAAAGTCGGGCGTACGTTGGAAATCGTGACCGAGTCCTTGCCCGCGGTGAGCGTCACCGCCGTCGGTGTCGCCGCCCTGCGCGCCTACGAAAGCCGCCGCCCGGACCGCCTGTTCGACGACCCGTACGCCGCCGCGTTCCACGCGGCGGGGAGCGCCGTGCTGCCCATCGCGCCGGGCGAAACCCCGCAGGGCGGCCTCGGCGCGCTCTTCGCCCGGCAAGTGGCGATCCGCACCCGGTTCTACGACGACTACCTGCTGGCCGCCGGCTGCTCGCAGGTCGTGGTGCTCGCCGCGGGGCTCGACGCGCGCGCCTTCCGGCTCGGCTGGCCGCCCGGCGTGCGGTTGTTCGAACTCGACCTGCCCGAGGTCCTCGCCTTCAAGGACGAGGTGCTGGCCGCCCAGGGCGCCGTGCCGGCGTGCGAGCGCGTCGTGATCCCGGCCGATCTGCGCGACGACTGGGCGGGTGCGCTGCGAGGGGCCGGGTTCGACCCCGGCGTCCCGGCCGCGTGGCTGGCCGAAGGCTTGCTGGTCTACCTGTCCCGCGAAGACGCCGAAGCGATGCTCACGACCGTGGGCGAGCTCTCCGCGCCCGGCAGTCAGGTGGCGTTCGAGCACCGGACGGCCGAATCACGGGACCGCCTGCTCGCCCGGGCCGAGGCGACACCGGGCGCCGAGCGGGTCACCCGCCTGTGGCAGGGCGGCCTCGGCGACCGGGCGCCGGAGTGGCTGCGCGGCCACGGCTGGGAACCGGCGATCGTCTCCCACGCCGGACTGGCCGCGAAGTACGCCCGCCCGGGCGACGACGCACTCGACGGCTTCATCACCGCCGTGCGGTGACCACCGGGCTTGCCCGGTCGTCAGAGCTCGACGTTGCGGTAGAGCGCGCCGACCTCGCCCTTCGTCAGCCGCCGGATCGAGCCGACGCGCTGGTTGCCGAGCTGGACGTCGCCGACCGCGGTGCGGACCAGCTTGAGCACCGGGTGGCCGGTGTCCTTGAGCAGGCGGCGCACGATGTGCTTCTTGCCCTCGTGGATCACCAGCTCCACCAGCGACTTGCCGGAGTGCATGTCCTTGACGCGGAACTGGTCGACCTTGACGATGCCGTCCGGCAGCTCCCAGCCCTTGCGCAGCTCCTTGCCGAGCCCGCGCGGGACGAGGCCGTCGACCTCGGCGAGGTAGGTCTTGAGCACGCGGTACGACGGGTGCATCAGCCGGTGCCCGAGGTCGCCGTCGTTGGTCAGCAGCAGCAGGCCCTCGGTGTTCTCGTCGAGCCGGCCGACGTGCACGACACCGGGCGTCTCCTCGTAGCGGCCGCGCAGGTAGTCGCCGACGCACGGGCGGCCCCGGTCGTCCGACATCGTCGAGTGCACGCCCTTGGGCTTGTTGAGGGCGAGGTAGATCAGGTCGTCGCGCAGGTTCACGCGGGTGCCGTCGACGTGGATGATCGCGGCGTCCGGGTCGACGCGGCGGCCCAGCTCGGTGACGACCTCGCCGTCCACCTCGACCCGGCCGGCGACGATCAGGTCCTCCGCCGCGCGCCGGGAGGCGACCCCGGCCTGCGACAGCACCTTCTGCAGCCGGACGCCGTCGGGGTGTTCACTGGATGTCATCGATGGTGTCCACTTCGGGTAGCAACGGAGCGATGGCGGGCAAGTCGTTCAGTGACGACAGCCCCAGTCGCTCCAGGAACAGCTCGGTCGTCACGTACAGCGTGCCGGTCGTCTCGGGATCGGTCCCCATCTCTTCGATGAGGCCGCGCGCGAGCAGCGTCCGGATCACGCCGTCCACGTTCACGCCGCGCACCGCGGCGACCCTGGCGCGGGTCACCGGCTGCCGGTACGCGATCACGGCGAGGCTCTCCAGCGCGGCCCGGGTCAGCTTCGACCGCTGGCCGTCCAGCAGGAGCTTCTCCACGAACGGGGCATAGACGTCCCTAGTGTAGAACCGCCACCCTTCGCCGACTCGCCGCAGGTCGATCCCGGACGCCCGGTCGGTGAACTTCTGCGCCATGGTCCGCAGCGCGACGACGATCCGCGACTTCGGCTGGCCGAGGGTGTCGGCCAGGAGTTCTTCCCCGGCGGGCGAGTCGACGATGAGGAGCAGCGCTTCGAGGGCGGCTTCGAGGGCCTCGTCGGAGGTGACGTCGGGCATGGAGTCGGCGTCCCCGGCGGCGACCAGGCCGGACTCGGGATCGGCCGCTTCGGCGGGCTCGGCCGCGGCTTCCGCGGCAGGCACCTCCGGCTCGGCAGCGGCTTCCGCGGCAGGCACCTCCGGCTCGGCAGCGGCCTCCGCGGCAGGCACCTCCGGCTCGGCAGCGGCCTCCGCGGCAGGCACCTCCGGCTCGGCAGCGGCCTCCTCGGCAGGCACCTCCGGCTCGGCAGCGGCTTCCGGCTCAGCCGGCGCATCCTCGCCCTGCCCAGCAGCAGCTTCAGGCTCGGCGGCAGCTTCGTCCTCGGCCAGCGGCTCCACCGGGTCGCCGTCCTCGGTCACCGGCTCGCCGGAGAGGGCCTCGTCCAGGGCCAGCTCCGCCGCGGCCTCCGCCGGCTCGCCGGTGGGCGGCTCGGGCGGGGAAACCTGCTCGTCGTTCTCGGGGTTCACCCGTACTCCTCTTCGTCTCCGGCGGTGCGGTCCAGCTCGGCCGCCGCGGAGGCTTCTTCCTTCGAGCCGCCCGTCCAGCGGACGTGCAGCTCGGCCAGTGCCTCGCTCTGCTCGAACTGCACCGTCGCCTCGCGGTACAGCTCCAGCAGCGCCAGGAAGCGCGCCACGATCTCCACCGTGTGCTCGCAGTCGTCGACGAGCTCGCCGAACGTCGCCTGGCCGCGTTCGGCCAGCATCACCCGCAGGATCGCCGCGTGCTCGCGCACCGAAATGCGGCCCATGTGGATGTGGGCGATCGACACCGTCGGCGGCGGCTTCGGCCGGAACACCGCCACCGCGATGTCGGCGAACTTCTGCGGCGTCACGCCCAGCATCACCTCGGGCAGCAGCCCGATGAACCGCTCCTCCAGCGCCACCGACCGCGGGTAGCGCCGCAGCGCGTTCTGTTCCAGCTCGCCGAACAGGGCTGCCACCTGCTTGTACGCGCGGTACTGCAGGATCCGCGCGAACAGCAGGTCGCGGGCTTCGAGCAGGGCGAGGTCGTCCTCGTTCTCCACCTCGGCCGACGGCAGCAGCCGCGCGGCCTTGAGGTCGAGCAGGGTCGCCGCGATGACCAGGAACTCCGTGGTCTCGTCGAGGTTCCAGTCGGTGCCCAGCGCGCGCGTGTACGCGATGAAGTCGTCGGTGACCCGGTGCAACGCCACTTCGGTGACGTCGAGCTGGTGCTGCGAGATCAGCTGCAGCAGCAGGTCGAACGGTCCTTCGAAGTTGGCCAGCCGCACCTTGAACTTCGACGTGCTCAGTTCTTCGGTGTCGACGCCTTCGGGGATCATCCCGCCGTGCACTGTCTGGTGCTCTTCGGGGACCTCCGGAGCCGGTGCCGGCTCGTCCATCAGTCCTCGGTTTCGCCGCCGTCTGAGCCGACCACCCGCAGCCGCTGCACCAGCACCGATTCCTCGCCGTTCTGGTCGAAGTCGGCCAGCAGCACCGCCACGGCCTCACGCACCAGCCGGCCGCGGTCGACGACCAGGTCGTGCTTCGCGCGCAGCGTCAGCCGGGCCTGCTCCATGGCGACGAGTTCGTCGCCGGAGACGTACACGGTGATCTTCGCGTCGTGCTTGGTCCGGCCCGATCCGTGCGGGGCCGCGCTGCGCGCGAGCTGGTCGGGCCGGCCGTTGCCCGCGGGCTTCGGCTGGGGCTTCTCGACGGGCTCGGGCGGTGCCTGGGGAGGGAGATCGAGGGCGGGGCTGGCGGTGCTGGTCGTAATCCTGAAGAGTTCCGACGCTCCGGGCAGGGAAGCGCGCCTGCTCACCGAGCGATCACCTCGCGGGCCAGTTGGCGGTACGCCGCCGCGCCGGCCGACTTGGGCGCCCAGGTCGTGATCGGCTCACCCGCGACCGTCGTCTCGGGGAACCGCACAGTGCGGTTGATGACCGTGTCGAACACGGTCTCGCCGAATGCCTCCACCACGCGAGCCATGACCTCCTTCGAATGCAGGGTTCTCGGGTCGTACATGGTGGCGAGAATCCCGACTATGTCCAGTTTGGGGTTGAGGCGTTCCTGGACCTTCTCGATGGTGTCGATCAGGAGGGCGACGCCTCGCAGACTGAAGAACTCGCACTCCAGCGGGATGATCACGCCGTCCGCGGCGGTCAGCGCGTTCACCGTGAGCAAGCCGAGCGAGGGCTGGCAGTCGACAAGAACATAGTCGTAGTCGTTCATGACCGGACGCAGGACCCGTAACAACGTGTGCTCGCGCCCTACCTCCGCGACGAGCTGGACCTCCGCCGCGGACAGGTCGATGTTGCTCGGCAGCAGGTCAACGCCGTCGACGCGGGTTTTCATCAGCACGTCGGTGGCGCTGACCGAGCGCTCCATGATGGCGTTGTAGACCGTCTGGTCCAGCTCGTGCGGCTGGATGCCGAGGCCGACGGCGAGCGCGCCCTGCGGGTCGAAGTCGACGAGCAGCACCTTGCGGCCGTACTCGGCGAGGGCGGCACCCAGGTTGATGGTCGACGTCGTCTTGCCGACGCCGCCCTTCTGGTTGCACATCGCCATGATCTTGGCCGGGCCGTGCCTGTCGAGCGGCGCCGGATCGGGGTGCTCGCGGATCGGGCGGCCGGTCGGGCCGATGCCCTCGAGCTTCACCTTCTTGCCGTTGCGCTCCGGCTGCTCGTCGCCGTCGTGGATCGCGGGCGTGGCGATGGTGACCTGGCTGAGGTTCGCCGCCGCCGACCCGGCGGACTCGGCCGGTACGGCCGGCTGGTTCGGTGTCGACATGGCGCGAAAGCTCCTTGTTCGTCAGCGTCGCCGCAGCCTATGTCCGGAGTCGGAGCCCCGGCAAAGCAACGCGCCGGACTCGACGGGTCAATGTCACTCGACCGTCGGTGCAGGCCGGCAAGGCCCTTCGGGGAAAACACAGCGGCGCGCAGCGCCTCCGTTGAGGGTGGTGGCGGGGGCATGGATGGATATAGGGCCGTCTAGCCCAACGCCCGCGGGTGCGCCGTGGCGTACACCTCGCGCAAGGTGTTGACCGTGACCAGCGTGTACACCTGGGTCGTCGTCACCGAGGCGTGGCCGAGGAGTTCTTGGACGACCCGGACATCGGCGCCCCCTTCGAGCAGGTGCGTGGCGAAGGAGTGGCGGAGGGTGTGCGGCGACACGACGGCGGTGATGCCCGCGCGCCCGGCGGTGTCCTTGAGGACCTGCCACGCGCTCTGCCGCGACAGCCGGCTGCCGCGGGCGTTGAGGAACAGCGCCGCCGTGCCCCGGCCGTGAGCCGCGAGCGCCGGCCGCGCGCGGACGGTGTAGGCGCTCAGCGCGGCGAGCGCCGGACGGCCGATCGGCACCAGCCGCTGCTTGCCGCCCTTGCCGTCGAGCAGCACGGTGCGCTCGGTGTCGTCGACGTCGTCGACGTCCAGGCCGACCGCCTCGGAGATCCGTGCCCCGGTGGAGTAGAGCAGTTCCAGCAGCGCCCGGTCCCGCAGCGGGCGCTCGCCGTCGGGCGGCGGGGTCTCGAGCAGCCGCAGCACGTCGTCGACCGGCAGCGCCTTGGGCAGCCGCTTCGCCGGCGTCGGCGGCCGGACTTCGCGGGCCGGGTTGTGCTCGGTGAGGCCCTCGGCGTGCGCGAACTTGTGCAGGCCCCGCACGGCGACCAGGGCGCGGGCGGCCGACGACGCGGCCAGGGGCTGGTGCTCGTCGTCGCCCTCGCGCAGGGCGGCACCGAAGGCCGTGACGTGCGCGGACGTGACGTCGGCGATCTTCGCGACGCCCAGGCCGTCCAGGTGCGCGGCGTACCGGCGCAGGTCGCGGGCGTAGCTGTCCAGGGTGTTGCGCGCCGTCCCGCGTTCGACGACCAGGTGGTCGAGGTACGCGGCGATCACGCCGTCGGTGCTGCCCGCGGCTACCACGCCGTCACCTTAGGCCGCGCGGCGGTCGTGACCCGGGAGAAACCCCGTTCCCGGCGGCACGCGGTTACCGTGGAGCCATGGGGTCCGACGAACTCCGCATCGGGACGGCCGAGCGCGAAGAAGCCGCGAGGCTGCTCGCCGACCACTTCGGCATGGGCCGCATCACGCCGGACGAGTACGAGACGCGGGTGACCGACGCCTACGCGGCGACCACCCTGGGCGACCTGCGGCCGCTGTTCCGCGACCTCCCGCAGCCGCACCCGGGGTTCTTCGGGGTGCCGCCGGCACCGCCGTACCCGCAGAACACCGCGCCGCTTCCGGTGTACGGGCCGGACCCGTACGCGCCACCGGTCCCGGTGCCGTACGCGCCGTCGATGCCCATGCCGTACTCGCCCCGGTCCAAGACGGTGGCCGGCGTGCTGCAGATCGTGTTGCCCTTCGGCGTCGGCCGGTTCTACACCGGCCAGACCGCGCTGGGCGTGGCTCAGCTCTTCGCCACGTTCTGCACAGGCGTCGGCGTGCTGTGGCCGATCATCGACGGCATCGTGCTCCTGGTCAACGGCGGCTCGGACGCCGAAGGCCGCCCCCTGCGCCCCTGACCGAGCGCCCCAATGTGGCCTTCGGTGCGTCTGACGCACCGAAGGCCGCCTTGGGTGCGTCAGACGCAACCAAGGCCACATTGGGGCGCTTCGGGTCAGGACTGCTTGCGCTTGGCGAACGCCGTCGGGCGGTCCTCCCACGGGGCGTCCGCCGGGCGGGCCGGAGCCACGCCGGTCAGCACCGCGTGGGTGGCCAGCACGCCGGAGACGGTGGCGCCGTTGAGCAGCTCGCCCGCCAGCGCCATCCGGACCGCCTCGGCGAGCGGGAACTTGCGGATGACCAGGTCCGCCTCCTCCTCGCCGAGCACCTCGCGGTCCACATCGGACAGCCCACGGGCCAGGAACACCCGCACGACCTCGTCGGTGAAGCCCGGCGACGCCGCGACGTCGACCAGGGTCACCCAGTCCGACGCGGCGAGGCCGACCTCCTCGACCAGCTCGCGCTTGGCCGTGCCGACCGGGTCCTCGCCGAGGTGGTCGATCAGGCCCGCGGGCAGCTCCCACAGCCGGTGCCCGATCGGGTGCCGGTACTGGTGGATGAGCGTGACCTGCTCGTCCTCGTCCAGCGCGACGATCGCCACCGCGCCGAGGTGCTCGATCACCTCGCGGACCGCGGTGTCCCCGCCCGGCATCACGACGTCGTCGACGCGCAGGCCGACGACGCGTCCGATGTGGACGTCCCGGCTGGCCGCGACGCTGAACTCGTGCTCGCCCGGCGCGGTCATCGGGCCGCCACCGGGGCCTCGGGCAGCTCGACCGGCAGCCGCTCGGCGACCTTGCGGTCGACGACGGCCTTGACGAACGCGCTGAACAGCGGGTGCGGCCGGGTCGGGCGGCTCTTGAGCTCGGGGTGTGCCTGGGTGCCGACGAAGAACGGGTGCTTGTCGGCGGGCAGCTCGACGAACTCGACCAGGCGGTCGTCCGGCGACGTGCCGGAGAACACCAGGCCCGCGTCCGCGAGCTGCTTGCGATAGGCGTTGTTCACCTCGTAGCGGTGCCGGTGCCGCTCGGAGACCTCGGTGGTGCCGTAGGCCTTCGCGACCTGCGAACCCGCCTTGAGCTTCGCCGGGTAGGCGCCGAGCCGCATGGTGCCGCCCATATCCCGCTCCCCCGCGACGACGTCGCGCTGGTCGGCCATGGTCGAGATCACCGGGTGCTCGGTGTTCTCGTCGAACTCCGACGAGCCGGCGTCCTCGATGCCGGCCAGGTGCCGGGCGGCCTCGATGACCATGCACTGCAGGCCGAGGCACAGGCCGAGCAGCGGGACGCCGCGGGTGCGCGCGTACTCGATCGCGCCCACCTTGCCCTCGATGCCGCGGATGCCGAACCCGCCCGGGATCAGCACACCGTCCACATCGGACAGCACCGAAGCGGCCCCGGACGCGGTCTGCGCGTCGTCGGAGGCGACCCAGACGATCTCGACCTTGGCGCGGTGGGCGAACCCGCCCGCGCGCAGGGCCTCGGTGACCGACAGGTAGGCGTCCGGCAGGTCGATGTACTTGCCGACGACCGCGATCCGCACGATCTCGTTGGGGTTGTGCACCCGGTCGAGCAGGTCGCCCCACACCGTCCAGTCGACGTCGCGGAACGGCAGCCCGAGGCGGCGGACGACGTAGGCGTCGAGCGCCTCGCCGTGCAGCACCTTCGGGATGTCGTAGATCGACCGCGCGTCCGGGCAGGCGATGACCGCCTCGGTGTCGACGTCGCACATCAGGCCGATCTTGCGCTTGAGGTCCTCGGGGATCTCCCGGTCGGCCCGGCAGACCAGCGCGTCGGGCTGGATGCCGATGTTGCGCAGCGCGGCGACCGAGTGCTGGGTCGGCTTCGTCTTGAGCTCGCCCGACGGCGCCAGGTACGGCACCAGCGAGACGTGCAGGAAGAAGCAGTGGTCCCGGCCGACGTCGTGGCGGACCTGGCGGCAGGCCTCCAGGAACGGCAGCGACTCGATGTCGCCGACCGTGCCACCGACCTCGGTGATGACGACGTCCGGCGACTGGCCGTTCTCGTCCGGCTCGGCGGCCGCGGTGATCCGCGCCTTGATCTCGTCGGTGATGTGCGGGATGACCTGCACGGTGTCGCCGAGGTACTCGCCGCGGCGCTCCTTGGCGATCACCTCGGAGTAGACCTGGCCGGTGGTGACGTTGGCCTTGCCGTCGAGATCACGGTCGAGGAACCGCTCGTAGTGGCCGATGTCGAGGTCGGTCTCGGCGCCGTCGTCGGTGACGAACACCTCACCGTGCTGGAACGGGTTCATCGTCCCGGGGTCGACGTTGAGATAGGGGTCGAGCTTCTGCATCGTGACGCGAAGCCCGCGTGCGGTAAGGAGCTGACCCAGGCTGGAAGCCGTGAGTCCCTTACCCAGAGAGGAGGCAACGCCTCCGGTGACAAAAACGTACTTGGTTGCCCGTGACTGAAGTCCCACGGGCCGCCAGCATATCCCACCGCTGCGGATCCGCGCGCTCAGACATGCCCGGGACCCCGGATATGACCTGAGCCACCCACCCGGGTGACTTAAGCCGCAACCTTCACCGGACGCAGCCGCGGCCGGCCGGTGAGCGCCCGGCTCCCCGGCAGCCGCCGCAGGACCTCCACGATCAGGACGGTCAGGGCGATCGTCCCCGCGTAGATGATCACGCTCAGCCACGGCGCGCCGAACCGCTCCGCGACGTGCGGGATCGCCGGGCCGAGCAGGGCGAGCGCGAGCGGGTGCACGAGGAAGATGCTGAACGACCGGTTCGCCGCCCACGAGACCACCCGGGCCCCGCGGCTGCCTTCCCGGCGGCGCGCCGCCCACCTCGTCGCCAGCGCGTAGATCGCCGCGATCACGGTGAGGAACCACGGGATCAGGTACGGCTGGAACGGGTCGCTGGCCACCTGCGGGAACGTTCCACTGTGGACGGTCCGGAAGTAGTACCACTCGGTGCCGCCCAGCACCGCCACCACCGCGCCGCCGAGCAGCAGCCGGTGCCGCCCGGCCCAGGCGTGCACGGCCTCGAAGTGCATGGCCACCACGGCGCCGAACAGCGTGTAGAACTGGTACGGCAGGATCGTGCCGTACAGGTGGGTGATCGTCTCGTAGCTCACGCCGAGCGGCTGGTAGGTCATGAACAGCGTCACGCCGACCTGCAGCAGACCGCTGCCGAGCAGCAGCCACTTGTGCTTGCCCCCGGTCGCCCGCAGCAGCTTCATCAGCGCCGGGAACAGCAGGTAGACCTGCATCGTCACGAGCAGGAAGTACAGGTGGTACCAGGCACCGCCGGTGACGAGGTCCTTGAGCAGCAGGCGCATCGACGCCTCGAGCGAGCCCGGCTGCTGCTCCCCGGTCACCAGGCCGTACGCCCAGAAGAACATCGACCACGCGAGGTAGGGCGTGGCGACCAGCGGGAGCCGCCGCCGCCAGAAGTCACCCGCGGTGATCTCGCGGCGGCGGTTCTGGAACACCAGCACGAACCCGGTGAGCGCGAAGAAGGCTTCCCGGGTGAAGTGCAGCGGCGTCTCGACGGCGTTGGCCCCGACGTCCTGCGCGAAGTTCGTCGCGCCCACCACGTGGATGAGGATGACGCAGGCGAACGTGACCAACCGGAAGAGGTCGATCTGGTGGAGGTAGGGCGCTTTGCCGCCCGGTCTCGTAGCGCGGGCGGGGGCCTCGAGCGTGGCCTGGGCAGTCGTCATCGTGCCGCCGATCCGGCACCGTCGTCGGCGTGGTTCACGTTGTCAGACTTGCCACCCATTCTGTGAATTTCCCATGAAGCCGCTGGGAAGCGCCTGTTGGCCGGGCAGTTCCGCATTGTCGGATATGCCACTGCCGCTCGAGGAGCGAGGGCTCCGCGACCATGTTAACGCGTGAGTTGTCAGGTACGCAGCGTGACCTTCGTCATCAAGCTGTGACCTGGGGAAAGAGCGACGTCAGCGTGACGTCCCGATTGACTCGCACGTGCTCCACCGCGGAAGCCTTGGCGCGCTCGGCGTCCCCCGACGCGATCGCCTCGTAGAGCCGCCGGTGTTCGTCGAGCAGTTCGGTCCAGTGCTCGTTCTGGCTCGTGAGCCAGCGGAGCCGGCCTTCGAGGGGCTGGAGCATGGTCGTCAGCAGCGCGTTGCCCGCGATGGCGACGATCTCGTCGTGGAAGCGCGAGTTCAGCGCGGTGATCCGGGCCGCGTCACCGCGGGCCGTCGCGCGGGCGGCGTCGGCGAGCACGCGGTCGAGCCGCTTCAGCTCCGCCGCGCCCGCGCGGGCCGCCGCCAGCCCGGCGGCCAGCCCTTCGAGGGCCTCCCGCACGTCGAACAGCTCCTCGACGTCGACCCGGGCCAGCTGCCGGACGACGACCCGGCGCGGCGACTGGACGACGAGGAACCCTTCGGCCTCCAGGCTGCGGATGGCTTCACGCACCGGGACGCGGGAGACACCGAGGTCCTCGGCCAGCTCGCGCTCCACCAGCCGGTCACCCGGGCGGAGCCGGCCGGTCAGGATCCGTTCGCGCAGCTCCTCGCGCACCCGCTGCCGGGTGGCCGCGAGGGGTTGCCGCTCGTTCACCGCGCCCCTCCTTCAACACCGCCGTAACCGGCCGTTACCCGAGTTTATCGGCCGGAGGGTTGACTCGGGCGGACGTCGGGGTGATATTTGGGATTCCAAAGTTTGGTATCCCAAATCGTCGTCGCCGCACGTCGATCGGAGGGCCCAGCATGACCGCCGCCCCGCTCACCGAACCCTCGCAGGAAACCACCCCGCCGCCCGATCCGCGCCTCTGGAACGAAGACCTGGGCCCCGCGAAGGAACGCCGGTGGAAGGTCTACGACATCTTCGCGCTGTGGATGTCCGACGTGCACAACCTCGGCAACTACACCTTCGCGGCCGGCCTGTTCGTGCTCGGCCTGTCGGCCTGGCAGGTGTTCACCGCGCTGCTGTTCGGGTTCGTCATCATCTACGCCGGCATGAACCTGATGGGCCGGATCGGCCAGCGCACCGGCGTGCCGTTCCCGGTCGTGGCGCGGATCAGCTTCGGCACGTTCGGCGCCAACCTGCCCGCGCTGATCCGGGCGGTCATCGCGATCTTCTGGTACGGCATCCAGACCTACCTCGCGAGCGTCGCCATCACGCTGCTCGTGCTCGCCATCGACCCGGGCCTGAAACCCCTGACCGAACACGGCTTCCTCGGCCTGCACGCGCTCGGCTGGATCTGCTTCGTCGCGCTGTGGGCGGTCCAGGCGCTGATCCTGACCCGCGGCATGGAGTCGGTGCGCAAGTTCCAGGACTGGTGCGGCCCGGCGATCTGGGTCGTGATGATCGCGCTCGCCGTCTGGATCCTCGCCGCCGGGCACTGGAACATCTCCTTCACCAGCAGCCCGAAGCAGCTGTCCACCGGCGAGCAGATCCGGCAGTGGTTCGGCGCGGCCGGGCTCATCCTGGCCACCTACGGCACGCTCATGCTCAACTTCTGCGACTTCTCCCGCTTCGCCCCGGACCAGAAGACCGTGCGGCGCGGCAACTTCTGGGGCCTCCCGATCAACTCGACGGCGTTCGCGCTGCTGTCGGTGGTCGTCACCGCGGGCAGCATGCAGGTGTTCGGCGAGGCGATCACCGACCCGGCGGAGCTGCTGTCCAAGGTGCACAACACGCCGGTGCTCATCGTCGGCGCGCTGACGTTCGCGGTCGCCACCATGGGCGTCAACATCGTCGCCAACTTCGTCTCCCCCGCCTACGACCTGGCCAACATCTGGCCCAAGCGGATCAGCTTCACCGTCGGCGGGATGATCAGCGCGGTGGCGGCCCTGTGCGTGCTGCCGTGGAAGCTGTACTCCTCGCCGGCGGTGGTCAACTACTTCCTCGGCGGGCTCGGCGCGTTCCTCGGCCCGCTGTTCGGCATCATGATCGTCGACTACTACCTGATCCGCCGCGGCAAGGTCGACGTCGCGCAGCTGTTCGTCGACGGCGGGAGCTACCCGCGGGTGAACCCGCGTGCGCTGGTGACGTTCTTCCCGACCGCCGCGCTCGCCGCGGTGATCGCGCTGGTGCCGTACTTCGCGCCGGCCGCGCCGTACTCGTGGTTCATCGGCACGGCGTCGTCGGCTGCCCTGTACTTCGCGGTTTCCAGGAAGCATCGATGAGGATCGTCGTCACCAACTGCAACACCACCGAGGCGATGACGAAGGAGATCGAAGCCGGGGCCCGCGCGGCCGCGAGCCCCGGCACCGAGATCCTCGCCCGGACGCCGCGCTGGGGCCCGGAGTCGGCCGAGGGCTGGCTGGACAGCTTCCTGTCCGCCGCGGCCGTGCTGGACCTGTTGCGGGGCCTGGACGAACCGTTCGACGCCGTCGTGCTCGCCGGCTTCGGCGAGCACGGCCGCGAGGGCGCGCGCGAGCTGCTGGACGTCCCGGTCGTCGACATCACCGAGGCCGCCGCGCACCTGGCCTGCCTGCTCGGCCGCCGCTACGGCGTGGTGACCACTTTGGACCGGACGTGCGGGCTGATCGAGGACAGCCTGCACACCGCCGGCGTGGCGCAGAACTGCGTCACGGTCACCGGCGCCGGGCTCGGCGTGCTGGAGCTGACCGACGGCCGCCGGACCGAGTCGGCGTTGCTCACCGCCGGCCGCCGCGCGCGGGACGCCGGGGCGGAGGTGCTGGTGCTCGGCTGCGCGGGGATGACCGGGCTGGACCGGAAGATCGCGACGATGCTGGACATTCCCGTCATCGACGGCGTCGCGGCCGCCGTCCGGCTCGCGGAGTCGCTGGTGGCGCTCGGGCTCAAGACGAGCCGCGCGGGGTCCTACGCGAAGCCGCTGGACAAGCGCCGCACCTGGCCTGATTGACACCCGCCGCTCCGCCCGGTCAGAATCCCTGCAGCCGTACCGCCGCCCGGTGACGAGTGGGGATTTTGACGTCCCCGAAAGGGCGGTCGAAGTGCGAAGGGTGTTGGGCGCACTGGCGTTGTCGATGAGCGTGGTCCTGGTCCCGGTGAGCGGGACGGCGGTGGCCGCGTCCCCGCCGCACACCGTCCTCACCGACGGCGCCAAGCTCGCGAACGTCAAGCAAGCGATCCGGGGTGGCCACGCGACCAAGGCCCAGCGTGACGCGCTGAAGGCGGTGCTGGCCAAGGCGGACACCGCGCTCACGGCCGGCCCGTGGTCGGTCATGGACAAGCCGTCCGCGCCGCCGAGCGGCGACAAGCACGACTACACGAGCCAGGCGCCCTACTGGTGGGCGAGCCAGCCGAAGACGCCGGAGAACCCGCAGGGCTGCCCGTACGTCAGCAAGGACGGCCAGCGCAACCCGGAGGCCGACGCGATCACCGACCACACCTACCGGATGTGGGCCTGGGACGCGATGTACTACCTCTCGCTGGCCTGGTACTACACCGGGGACGCGAAGTACGCGAAGCGGGCGGCGCTGGACATCCGGACGTGGTTCCTCGACCCGGCCACCCGGATGAACCCGAACATGACGTATTCGCAGATCGTGCCGTGCCGCAACACCGTGAGCGGCACCGGGATCATCGACTCCACCCAGTCGTTCAGCCAGCTGATGGACGCGTTCGCGCTCCTCGACGGCGGCGCGCCGGGCTGGACCGGGACGGACCGCTCCGGGATCAAGGCGTGGCTGACGCAGTACCTGAGCTGGATGCAGACCAGCCCGCAGGCCAAGCTGGAACTGGCCGCCACCAACAACCACGGCACGTTCCTCGACATGCAGAACGCGACGATCTCGGCGTACCTGGGGAAGCGGTCCGAAGCGAAGAAGATCGTGCTGGACGCCGAGCGGCAGCGGTTCCCGGTGCAGTTCGCCGCGGACGGCAGCCAGCCGCTCGAGCTCTCGCGCACGATGTCGTGGCACTACGTCAACTTCAACCTGACGGCGTGGGGCCGCCTGGCGGAGGTCGGCAAGAACCTGGGCGTCGACGTCTGGAAGTACCGGGCGGCGAACGGCGTGACGCTGCGGAAGGTCGTCGACCAGCTGATCCCGGCCGCGTTGCACGGTGCGGAAGTCTGGCCCCACCAGCAGATCGGCGTGTTCGACCAGTCGATCGCGGCGGACATCTTCCACGCGGCGGCCGAGGAAGCCCACGACACGGACGCGGCGAGGGCACTCAAGCAGATGCCGTTGCCCGCGGGCGGCGACACGTGGCCGGTGCGGGTGTCCTGCTTCCCGCTCGACCCGCCCCTGAAGTGAACCGGCCCCGCGCCGGCCGGGTCAGTTCCCGGCCGGCGCGGTGACGTGTCGGACTTCGACGGGCCGGTCGCGAACTACGGCAGCACCCAGCCGGGTTGCTACGAGTTCAAGACCCCGGGTCGCGCCGGCTACGGGGAGTGCATCAAGAACAACGCCGCTCGGCCAAGAACCTCACCAGCATCTGGGTGGTGAAGGTGTACTACAACAGCAACTTCGGCGGGTCGAACCACACCTACAACCCCGGCGGCGAGGGGGATCTGGGCAGCCTCGCCGCCGAGAACGCTTCACACGAATACGAGCTCGTCAGCTGAAGCAGCGCCGGCCGGGTCAGTTGCCGGCCGGTGCGGTGACGCCCGGCGCCGGGGCCTGCGCGTTGCCCGCCACGCCGTAGCGGCCCGCGCCGCCGTCGAGCTGTTCCTTCAGCGCCAGCACCGTGCTCACCCGGCCCGCCGACGTGTCCGCGTTGTCCACTGTGGACAGGATCGACGTCGCCGACGTGTCCGCCCGGACCACGCCCAGCGCGCCGGTGCCGTCCGCGGAACCGGCGTCGCCCGCCAGGACCGCGCCCGCGCCGCTGCGGTCGAGCTGCGTCGCGACCCGGGCGATCGTCGCCGCGCGGTCGCCCGCGCCGTCGCCGGTCGCCTGGGCGCCGGTGAGCACGATCGCCAGCTGCGCCGGCTTGACGTCCTGGCTCGCCTTGACGAACCCGCCGTCGGTGAGGCCGCTCAGCGCGGCCGCCAGCTCCTCCGGCGAGGACTGCGGTTTCGCCGTGGTCTTGTCCAGCAGCAGCACCGACCCGAGCAGCGCGCCGGCGAGCGTGCCCGAGTCGCCCGCGGTCGGGAACTTCGAACCGGCCGGCTGCAGCCGCGTGACGACGTCGCGGAGCTGGTCGGCCTTCCCGGGGTCGGCGAACGCCGCCGTCAGCTGCACCTCACCGGTCACCGCGGCCCCGGCCTGGCCGATCAGCTGCTTGATCGTGTCCCGGTCGGCCGGGCGCGCGTCTTCGGTGGTCACCAGCACGACCGACCGCTTGTCGAGCACGCCGGCGACGACCTTCGGGCCCATCGAGCCGGCGAAGGCGTCGGCGTCGGCCAGCCGGGCGTTGAGCGCGTTGCGCTGCGCCTCCAGGTCGGCGACCTGGCTGCCGAGGTCCTTCTTCTCCCCCGCCAGCCCGGACAGCAGCGAGCCGTTGAGCGCCGTCGAGCCGAGCACGACGCCGACGGCCAGCGCGAGGAAGCAGGCGGCGATGGAAACTACGTGGTAGCGCAGCGAAATCACGTGAACAATCCCTTGGCCCAGGCGAAGAACGAATTCCAGGTGTGCCGGAGCCAGTCGAGGTAAACCGAGCCCACGTCGGACACCAGCAGCGCCGCGGCGACCACCACCACGGCGGCGAGGACGAGCAGGACGACCGCGCCGATCGACACCCGGTTGCGGTGCAGCGTCGCCACCGCCTTGCCGTCGACGAGCTTCGTGCCCAGCTTCAGCCGCGTCAGGAACGTCGACGGGTTCGACCCGGACCGGCCGTGGTCGAGGAATTCGCGCAGCGTGGCCTGGAAGCCGACGGTGACGACCAGGGTCGCGCCGTGCGCGTCGGCCAGCAGCAGGGCGAGGTCTTCGGCGTTGCCGGACGCCGGGAACGTCACCGCGCCGATGCCGAGGTCCTGGATGCGCTCGACACCGGGGGCGTGCCCGTCGGGCTGGGCGGGCACGACGACCTCGCCGCCGCCGCGCAGGGTCGCGGTGCCGATGCCGGTGGGGTCGCCGACGACGACGTCCGGCTGGTAGCCCTGCACGCGCAGGGTGTCGGCGCCGGCGTCGACACCGATCAGCACCGGGCGGTGCTCGACGATGTACTTCTTGAGCTTCTTCAGGTCCTCGGCGTGCCCGTTGCCGCCCGCGACGACCAGCACGTGCCGGTCCCGCAGCGGCACCTTCAGCTCGGGGACGCCGACGCCGTCGAGGATCAGGGTGCGCTCGCGGCGCAGGAATTCGATCGTGTTGGCCGAGAACGCCTCCAGCTGCGTCGACATCCCGGCCTTGGCCTCGATCATCTGGTCCGCGACGCTCTCGACGGTCTGCGCGATACCCGAGGCGACCTGCCGCTCGCCGATGTAGACGATGCCGTCGAGCAGCCGCAGCTTCGTGCCGTCCTTGATCGAGCGCAGCAGCTCGCCACCGACCGAATCGACGAGCGGGATGCCGGCCGCGACGAGGATCTCCGGGCCCATGTTGGGGAACCGGCCGGAGATCGACGGTGACGCGTTGACCACGCCCGCGACCTCGGCCTCGACCAGGGCGTCGGCCGTCGCGCGGTCGAGGTCCAGCTGGTCGAGCACGACGATGTCGCCCGGACTGATCCGGCGCAGCAGCTCCCGGGTGCGGCGGTCGACCCGGGCGACCCCGGTGATCCCCGGCAGGGGTTCTTGATTCCGCGTGAGCAGACCCGTGAGCTTCATGTGGCCGATGGTGACAAATTTGCTCGTGGGACGAGGTACGCCACGCCGTAGCCTGGGTGACTCATTGTGGTGACCTCCCCCGCACGGGTCAGGCCTCGGACTCCTCCGACAACGAGCCGAAATCGAGGTTCAGCCAGGGGCTGGCCGGATCCTGAAGGAGCTGGTGGTGGACGCGCACGGCCGCCGGGTACCACTCGCCGAACTCGTCCTCGCCGGCGTCCAGCACCCGGCCCATGACGTACCCCGCCGACAGGTCGGCCCATGACTGGTGGTAGCGGCGGGCGAGGGAACCGGCTTCGAGCACCATCAGCTCGGCGCTCAGCGCGTCGCAGTACCCGGCCGCCAAGCCGCCGCGGGCGATGGTGACCGCCCGGCCGACGTCCCAGGACAGCGCCGTCGTCACGCAGCCGTCCGGGTCGACCAGACCGTCGGCGCGCAGCCGCCGCTCGTACCGGGACACCCGGCGGACGGTGTCCCGCAGCTCGTCGGCCTGGTCGGCGGCGTCGTTCTCCGCGCACCACCGGTCCACCAGCTGCGCCCAGGTCAGCGGGTCGAACTCGGCCCCCGGCAGCCCGTACTCGGCGGCGAACCGCAGGCGCAGCATGAGGACCAGGTTGCCGGGCGTCAGCGCGTAGCCGTCGCCGACCAGGTCGGTCATGGTCGCGCGCCAGCCGGCCGGGTCGGGCACGCCCCACCAGTCCCGCAGGCTGCGCACCTCGGCGACGTAGTCGTGGTAGCGGCCGTCGAGGAGGTTCCAGGGCGCCGCGTTGAGCACGGCCAGGTGGGCGCCGCAGGCCAGCGCGTGCGCGATCGACCCCTCGAGGTGCCCGTACGGCGCGGTGATCAGCCGCTCGACCTGCTCCTCGAGCGGCGTGACGTCGCCCGCGTGCGCGTCGAGCCACGGCTGCAGCGTCGCCCCCGGCAGCCGCCACTCGGCGCGGGTGCCGCGGTTGAACACCACGCGCTCGTGCCGCCCGACGCCGTCGACCGCCCAGTCGAGCGCGCCACTCATGGCCACGACGTCCGAGCCGAAGTCCGGCAGCGCGCCGCGGCTGAAGACCTGCAGGAACTCGTCGCCGCCGGTCTCGAAGTAGACGTTCGGGAAGGTCTCCGCCCGCTCGTCGAGGATGCTGCGGGCGTCCACCCGCCGGATCGGCACGAACAGCTCCTCGCCCGCGAGCAGGCCGAGGTAGCGGTCGAGGTCGCCGTCCCGCCGCGCGGCGGCGAGCTGGGCTTCGACATCGGCGGGCGGCGGCAGGATCACGGGGCGGCTCCCTCCGCTCGGCCGGTCAGCACGACGAGCTTGCCCGCCGTCCGGTTGTGCTCCAAGTCGTCGTGCGCCTGCCGGATTTCGTCCATGGCGTACACCTTGGCCGGGCCGAGGGTCGCTTCGCCGTCGGCGATCCGGTCGAGGTGGCGCTGGAGGACGGAGGCCGGCAGGTCGTCCGCCTCACCACCATAAGCGGTCAACCGCACGCCGGTGGGAAGGTAGCCGATCGGATAGAAGTTCGAGATCGTCCACTGGTTGGACAGCATGCCGCTGAAGCAGACGGTCCCGTGCACGCGGGTGGCGTTCAACGTGTCCGGCAGGGTCGGGGTGCCGACGAGTTCCAGCGCGGCGTCGACGCCTCCGGGAGCGATCTTCCGGACCTGCTCGGCGACATTTCCGTCGTCCAGCAGGGGGTGGTCGACGCCGTGTTCACGCAGGGTTTCGAGGCGTCCGGGCTGCCGGGTGGTCGCGAAGACGGTGGCGCCGAGGTCCTTCGCCAGGGTCGCGGTGGCGAACCCGAGCGCGGACGTGCCCCCGCGGATCAGCAGCGTCTGGCCTTCCTGCAGGTCGAGGCCGGTGGTGAGCGAGCCGTACGCGGTCTGCAGCGTCTCCGGCACCTGGCCGAGGACCTCCCACGGCAGGCCCGAGCGGAACGGGATGACCTGGTTTTCGGGCACCAGCGTGTATTCGGCGTAGCCGCCGTCGAAGGTGCGGCCCATGCCGCCCATCATGGTGGCGACCTGCTGGCCGGGCGTGAAGTCACCGCCGGCGTCGACGATCCCGACGGCCTCGATCCCGGGCACGCGCGGGAAGGTGACGCCGTCGGCCAGCCCGAGCCGGGTGTGCAGCTCGGACCGGTTGAGGCCGAACGCCTTGACGGCGATCCGGACCCAGCCCGGTTTCACCTCGGGGAGCGGAAGTTCGGTGAGTTCGAGGTTTTCGACGGGACCGGGCTCCCGGAGTACCACCGCGCGCATTCTGGGTCCTTTCTTCGCAAGCGAACAGTCCGCACAACAACTGTTCGTGCGAGTAGTATTTCCGGGGTGAGCCTTTCCCCCGAGCACGACGCGGCGTGGCGGGGATTCCTGCGGTCTTCGGCGCTGCTGCTGCGGGTGCTGGACGCCGAGCTGCGCGCCGCGCACGGGATGTCGCACCGCACGTACGACGCACTGGTGCAGCTGTCGGAGGCCCCGGAACGGCGGCTGCACATGAAGGACCTGGCCGACGCCCTGGTGCACAGCCCCAGCGGTCTGACCCGAATCGTCGACGGCCTCGAGTCGGCGGGTTACGCCCGCCGGGAGCCGGACCCCGCCAATCGCCGGTCCACGCTGGTGGTGCTGACCGACGAGGGCCTGGCGGCGCTGGAGGCGGCCTGGCCCACGCACGTGCGCGGAGTGCAGCGGCACTTCGCCGACCGGATGACCGGTGAACAGGCGCGCGAGCTGGCGGAGGTGTTCGGCGCGATCCGCACCAGCCTCGGCGACTGAGCGGCCGCCCAGCCCGGCAACCCCAGTGCGGCTACTTCTTCTTCGCCGCGCGCTTCTTCTTCGGCTCGAACTCCGTCTTGTCCTTCTCCGCCGTGGCCAGCAGTTCCTCCGCGTGGGCCCGGCCCGTCTCGTTGTCCATGCCGGCGAGCATCCGGGCCAGCTCGCTGACCCGCTCGGTCTGGCTCAGGTTCTTCACACCGCTTCGCGTCACCCCGCCGGTGTGGCCCTTGTCCACCACCAGGTGCTGGTCCGCGAACGCCGCGACCTGCGGCAGGTGCGTCACCACCAGAACCTGGTGGGTGCGGGCCAGCCGGGCCAGGCGGCGGCCGATCTCGACCGCCGCGCGGCCGCCGACCCCCGCGTCGACCTCGTCGAACACCAGTGTCTGGACCGTGTCCGCGTGCGCCAGCACGACCTCGATCGCCAGCATCACCCGCGACAGCTCGCCGCCCGAGGCGGCCTTGTGGACCGGCAGCGGCGGCGCGCCGTCGTGCGCGCGCAGCAGGAGCTCGACGTCGTCGACGCCGTCCGGGCCCGCGTGCACCGCGCGGCCGTCGATGGTCAGCGCGTGCGTGTCGCCGTGCTCGGCCGGGCGCTGCTCGACCGTCACCTCGATCGCCGCCTGGCCCATCGCCAGCCCGGACAGCTCACTGGTGATTTCCGCCGCCAGCGCCGCGGCGGCGTCGACTCGCGCCGCCGACACTTCGGACGCGTGCGCGGCCAGCTGGATCGCGAGCTGGTCGCGCCGCAGCGCCAGCTCGGCGAGCGCCTCCTCCGACGTGTCCATGGTTTCCAGCCGGCGCCGGGCGTCGTCGGCCCAGGCGAGCACGCCGTCGACGTCCGCCGCGTACTTGCGCGTCAGCCGCTTGAGGTCGGCCTGGCGGGCCAGCACCTTCTCCAGCAGCGCCGGGTCTGCGTCCAGCGTCTCGACGTAGTTGCCCAGCTCGGCCCCGACGTCGGTGAGCAGCACCGACGCCTCTTCCAGCCGCGGCGCCAGCTCCCGCAGCGCGGCGTCCTCCGCCGTCGAAAGGCGCCGCAGCGCCTCCGAAACCAGGCCCATCGCGCCCGGTGCGTCCGGGTCGCCGTCCGGGGAGCCGGACACCGCGACGTGCGCTTCGGTCGCCGTCGCGCGCAGCTCGTCGACCGCGGCGAGCCGCTTGATCTGGTCGGTGAGCTCGACGTCCTCGCCCGGCTGCGGCGCGACGGCGTCGATCTCGGTCAGCCCGTGCTTGAGCAGGTCGGCCTGCTGGGCCATCTCGCGCGAGCGCGTCGACCGCTCGGTCAGCTCCGCGATCACCGCCAGCCACTCCGACCGGATCTCCTGGTACGTGCGCAGCGGTTTCGCCACCGAGTCGCCGGCGAACCGGTCGATCACCGCGCGCTGCTCGGCCGGCCGCAGCAGCCGCAGCTGGTCGTTCTGCCCGTGCACCGCGATCAGCTGTTCCGACAGCTCCGCGAGCACGCCGACCGGCACGGACCGGCCGCCGAGGTGGGCGCGGGACCGCCCGTCGACAGCGACCGCGCGCAGCGCGATCACACTGCCGTCCTCGTCCACGTCCGCGCCCGAATCGACGACGATCCGCTCGGCGCCTTCGACGCCGGCGTAGGTGAACCGCCCTTCGACGAACGCTTTGAGCATTCCCGTCCGGACCTTGGACACCTCGGCTCGGCCCCCGGACAGCAGGTGCAGTCCGGTGACGACCATGGTCTTGCCCGCACCCGTCTCACCGGTCACGACGGTGAAGCCCGCGTGCAGTTCCAGCAGGGCGTCCTCGATGACTCCGAGGCCCTGGATGCGCATCTCGGCCAGCACGCCGCCTACGGTAGCGGCCACCACCGACACTCTGCGCGCCCGCTACCCCGGCGCGTCGCCGATATGTTCGAATATTGCGCCGAGCGGGAGTCAGTCGCAGGGACGCGCGTGCCGCTCGCGCCAGCTCTTCACCGGCAGGGAGAACTTCTGGACCAGGCGGTCGGTGAACGGGCCGTCCCACAGCCGGACCAGCCGCACCGGGGTCTTGCCGCAGGTCACCCGCACCCGGGCGCCCGGCAGCAGATCGATGGGCCGGGTCCCGTCGCAGGTCAGCACCGCGGACGAGCCGTCCGGGTCGATCCCGACGGTGATCACCGAGTCGCGGGAGACGACCAGCGGGCGCGCGAACATCGCGTGCGCGTTGCTCGGCACCACCAGCAGCGCCTGGACGTCCGGCCAGATGATCGGGCCGCCCGCCGAAAACGCGTACGCGGTCGAGCCGGTCGGTGTGGCGCACAGCACACCGTCGCAGCCGAAGGCGGACACCGGACGGCCGTCGACCTCGATCAGCGCGTCCAGCACCCGCTCCCGGGTGCTCTTCTCGACGCTGGCTTCGTTGAGCGCCCAGGTGCGGGCGACCTCTTCGCCGTCGTGGGTGACCGAGACGTCGATGGTCATCCGCTCTTCGACCTGGTAGTCGCCGTCGACCACCCGCTGGACGGTGTCGGCCAGCGCGTCGGAGTCGGCTTCGGCGAGGAAGCCGACGCGCCCGAGGTTCACGCCCAGCACCGGCACGCCGGCCGGCCGGGCCAGCTCGGCCGCGCGCAGCAGCGTGCCGTCGCCGCCGAGGACGAAGACCAGCTCGACGCCGTCGGCGGGGTTGTCGTCCGGGTCGACGACCGTGCAGGTCGCGCCGAGGCCGTGCTCCTCGGGGCTGATCAGCGCGCAGACGTCGTGCTCGGTCACCCGGATCCGGATGCCGGCCTTGGCGAAGCGCGCCGAAACCTCGCGCGCGGCTTCGCCCGTCGCTTCGCGATCGGGGTGCACCAGCAGGAGCACTTCACGTTCGGTGGTCATGCGGGCCCTTCCTCGACGGCGGTCCGGACGAGCCGCTCGGCCTCAGACCTGTCTACCGTGTCCACAGTGGACTCGGCCACGTTGGCTTTCGTAAGCCACACGAAGTACTCGACGTTCCCGGACGGCCCGGGCAGCGGGCTGGCGGTCACCCCGCGCAGCGCGAGCCCGAGTTTCGCGGCCTCATCGATGACGGTGAGCACGGACTCGGCCCGCAGTTCCGGGTCGCGGACGACGCCGCCGCTGCCGAGGCGGTCCTTGCCCACCTCGAACTGCGGCTTCACCATCGGCACCAGGTCGGCGCCTTCGCGCGCGCAGGCGGCGAGCGCGGGCAGCACGAGCTTGAGCGAGATGAAGCTCAGGTCCCCGACGATCAGGTCCACCTGGCCCCCGAGATCTTCGGGGGTGAGGTTGCGGACGTTCGTGCGGTCCATGACCACGACCCGTTCGTCGGTGCGGATCCGCCAGTCGAGCAGCCCCCGGCCGACGTCGGCGGCGATCACGGTCGCGGCACCGTGGCGGAGCAGGACGTCGGTGAAGCCGCCGGTGGACGCGCCGGCGTCGAGGCAGCGCTTGCCCTCGACGCTCAGGTCCGTGAACGCCGCCAGGGCGCCGAGGAGCTTGTGCGCACCGCGCGAGGCCCAGCCGGGGTCGTCTTCGTCCTTCACGACGATCGGCGCGCCGGATTCCACGCCGGTGGCGGGCTTGGTCGCGACCATGCCGCGGACGGTGACCTTGCCGCCGGCGATCAGGGCGGAAGCCTGCTCGCGCGAGCGCGCGAGGCCGCGCCGGACCAGTTCCGCGTCGAGGCGGGCCCGCTTGGGCACGCCGATCAGACCTTGTCGATGCTGGACAGGGCGACCGTCAGCTCGGTGTGGACGGCGTCGAAGCGCTCGACGTGCTCCGCGAGCGGCAGCGCGTCCAGATCGGCCAGCCCGGCGACGGCTTCGTCGATGCCGGCCCGCGGGTCGGTCTGCTGCGAGAACGAACCGGGCGGCGGGCCCGGGACGGGAAAGGGATGGTCCTGCACAGTGCAAACGGTATCAGTCAGCGGTCGCCCAGCCGCGCCTCGGCGTCGCCGCCGAGCTCCGTGACGCCGGTTTCCCAGGCCGTGTGGCAGAGCGCCCGGAGCAGGTCCAGGTCGTCGCCGTCACCCGTCGCGGTGAGGACGCCGCCCTCGGTGCTGACGGTCCAGCCCGGCCGGGGACCGATCTCGAGGTCTTCGGCCGGCTGGGTGAGCGCCGTGAGGTCGTGGGCGAGGTAGGTGGCCCGCTCGGCCGGGACCGCCTCGATCAGCTGCTTCGGCGTCGCCACGCCGGACAGGACGACCAGGGAGTCGATGCCCGCGGCGACCGCGCCGGCGATGTCGGTGTCGAGCCGGTCGCCGACGACCAGCGGCCGCTCCGCACCGGCCGACCGCGCGGCGGTGTCGAACAGCAGCGGCTGCGGCTTCCCCGCGACCAGCGGTTCGACATCGGCGGCGGTGCGCAGCGCGGCGACCATCGAGCCGTTGCCGGGCAGCAGGCCGCGCTCGCTGGGCAGCGTCGTGTCGACGTTGCAGGCCACCCACAGCGCGCCGGCGCGGATGGCCAGGCAGGCCTCGGCCAGCGCGGCCCAGGTGTTGTCCGGCGAGTGCCCCTGGACCACGGCCCGGACGCCGTCGCCGTTCTCCCGCACCGGCGTCAGGCCGGCCCCGGAGACTTCGGCGGCGAGCGACTCGGTCCCGACGACGAGGACCTCGGCGCCGGGCTCGAGCCGTTCCTTCAGCAACTGGACGCCGGCCTGGGCGCTGGTGTGCACCTCGCCGGTCTCGGCGGGCATGCCGAGCTCGGTGAGGTGCGCGACGACCTCGTCCGGCGCCTTCGAGGCGTTGTTCGTGACGAACCGGACGGGCGTGCCGTGCTCCCGCGCGGCCCGCACCGTCTCCGGGGCACCCGGGATCACCCGTGCGCCGTGGTAGACGGTGCCGTCGAGGTCGAAGAGGACCGCGTCGTAGGCCGCGAGGAGGGCGTCACTCATCGGTCGCTTCGGTGTCCTTTTCCTCGGCGGCTTTTTCCTTGGTGGCCTTTTCGTCGGCGTTCTCGTTCGACAGGTCGGCAGCGCGCTCCGCGGCGTCGGTCTCGTCCTCGGCGTCGGCCTCGGCGGCGTTGAGGAACCACCGGATGGCCTCGTCCTTGCGCCCGGCGGCCGCGAGGTTGTCGGCGTAGGCGTAGAAGAGCCGCGCGCTCCACGGGTCGCGCTTCTCGGCCTTGAGGTCGTCACCCTGCAGAGAGACGACGGCGGCGTCCAGCTGCCCGAGGTCCCGCCGCGCCCCGGCCGCGACGATCGCGAGCTCGACCTGGACGGCCTTCGCGAGCTTCGCCGTGTCGGCTTCCTTCGCGAGGTCGAGCGCCCGCTCCGGACGGCCGAGCGCCCGCTCGGCGTCGGCGATGATGGCGATGTGGTCGTCGCTGCGGGTCATCCGCCGGACGGCCCGCAGTTCGGAGAGGGCTTCGGACCAGTTGCCGGCGTGGTAGGCGACCAGGCCGAGGGCTTCGCGCACGATCGGCACGCGCGAGGCCTTGGCCTTGGCGTACTTGGCGTGCTCGAGGGCGGCCTCGGGATCGCTGTCGATCAACCCACCGGCGGCGACGAGGTGCTTCCCGACGGTCTCGGCCAAGCCCTTCGGCAGCGTCCGCAGCTCGCGGCGGGCTTCCTCGTCGAGGTCGGAGAACTCGATGTCTTCGGGAAGCTCGGGCGCTTCGAGGAGCTCCCGGGCGAGCGCTTCGTCGTCGAGCGGGGCGCCGACCTTCGGCCGCGGGTCGCGGCGGGGCCGGTCGCTCTGGCCACGGCTGTCGCTGCGGGAGTCGTCGCGCCGCTGGTAGCTGCTGCGCTCGCCACGCGAGTCGTCTCGGCGGTCGCTGCCACCGCGCCCGCGGTCATCCGAACGGGCAGCACCCGTCCGGGTACCACGGTCATCGTCGCGACGCTGGTAACCGCCACGCTCACCGCGCGAATCATCGCGCCGGTCATCGGAGCGGGAGCCACCGGTGCTGCCACCGTGGTCATCGCGACGCTGATAGCTGCCACGGGAGTCTTCGCGACGGTCGCTGCCACCACGGCCCCGGTCATCCGGGCGGAAGCCACCGGTGCTGCCACCGCGGTCATCACGGCGCTGGTAGCTGCCACGCGAATCGTCGCGACGGTCGCTGCCGCTGGAGCGGGAGCCACCGGTGCTGCCACCCCGGTCGTCGCGGCGCTGGTAGCTGCCACGCGAATCGTCGCGACGGTCGCTGCCACCACGGCCGCGATCGTCCGAACGGAAACCGCCGGTGCTGCCACCGCGGTCATCCGAGCGCGATCCGCCAGTACTGCCACCGCGGTCATCGCGGCGCTGGTAACCACCACTCGAACTGTCGCGACGGTCGCTGCCGCCTGAGCGGAAGCCACCGGTGCTGCCACCGCGGTCATCCCGACGCTGATAGCTGCCACGCGAATCGTCGCGACGGTCGCTGCCACCCGAACGGAAGCCACCTGTGCTGCCGCCCCGGTCGTCGCGGCGCTGGTAACCACCACTCGAACTGTCGCGACGGTCGCTGCCACCCGAACGGAAACCACCCGTCCGGGCGCCGCCGCGCGAATCGTCGCGGTCTTGGCCGCCGCGGGCGCGGTCGTCCGAACGGAAACCTCCCGGGCGGCTGCCACGGTCGTCGTCGCGGCGGCCGGAACCGCCGCGGTCCTCCCAGCGGGGCTTGCGGTCGCCGTAGGACGACTTGCCCTGCGGCCGGCCGCCCCGGTCTTCGTAGCCGCGGCCCGAGCTGTCGTTGCGGGTGCCCGAACGGCTGTTGCCCCGGTCCTCGTACCGGCTCCCCGGCCGGCCGGTGCCACGGTCGTCGGAACGGCCGCCGCCGGAGCGGCTCGGGCCGTCGGAGAAGCGGCTGCCACCCGGGCGGCCGCCGGACGGGCGGCCGGCGGAGTCGCGGTTGCCGTAGCCGCCCTTGCGGTCGTCGCGGTCACTGAAGCTGCGGCCGCCGCTGCGGCTCTGACCTGCGGATCCTCCGCGCTGATCGCGGTCGCGGGGACCGTCGCCGCCGCGGAAGGGCTTGCCGCCGCCGCGGACCCCGTGGTCGTCGCGGCGCGGGCGCCCCTGGTGCGTGCTGTCGCGGCCGCCGCGGTCCTGCCGCGCGCCGCGCCGGTCTCCCCCGGATCCGTCCGATCGGCCCCGGGAGCCTTCGTCCCGGCGTGCCGACCGGCCGGACCCATCATCGCTTGAGTCTCGTCGACCGAACTCGGACACCTGGCCTCCTGCCATGGAAAAAATCTTGTTCTGGACATACGCGTACGGCCCGTCAGGGCAGCCAACTGGCTATCCTAACGGGCCGTACGGAAGGTAAGTTCGGCGGTGTCCTACTCTCCCACAACCCTTCGGTTGCAGTACCATCGGCGCTGTCAGGCTTAGCTTCCGGGTTCGGAATGGGACCGGGCG
>NZ_JBFAZA010000030.1:0-49694 GCF_040681595.1 Amycolatopsis sp. NPDC051716
CGCCCCCCCCAGCCCCCCCAATAACAAATGGGGCCCCCCGGCCCCCCATATTCTTAAAGCCCCCACCTCATCGCGCCGGCGCGTCACCTGCTCCGAGGTGGCCCGAATCAAGCCCCGCGCTCGGCACCGTGGCCGGGACCAGCGTCGTCCGGTCGATCCGCGGATCCGGCGAACACCCCTGCGCGATCAACCGCGACCCCGCCACCGCCCCCGCCAGCGCAGCCCCCGCCAGCGCCGCCGCCACTCGGGCCCGCCCTCGCCGTCGCGAATCCCTCACCGCCCGCACCAACCCCGGCACCAGGGAGGCCCGCGGGGGAACCGGCTCCAGCAGCTCCACCGAAGTCTCCCGCGGCACCACCGAAAGAATCCCCGGCATCCCCGCGAACGAAGCCACCGCCGCCGCGCAGGCGACGCACCCTCCCAGGTGCCCCTCGTACTCCCGGCGCTCGGCGGGGGACAGGGCGCCGAGGACGTATGCCGCGTCCCAGTCGCGGTACGGATCGCTCAACGCCTCGTCAACCCCCTCTCCTGCAACGCCAGCCGCAACGCGCGCAAGCCGTAGAACAACCTGGAACGCACCGTTCCCTCCGGGACCTCCAGCTCCACCGCCAGCTCGGCGACCGACTGGCCCATGTAGTACGCGCGGACGATCACCGTCCGGTGGTCGGTGGTCAGCTGCGTCAGCACGTCCGTGATCACCCACGCGTCCAGCGCCGAGTCGATCGGGTCGGTGCGGGACTCCTCCGGGACGCACGGCGACCGCACTTCCCGGCGCGAGCGCGCACTGCGGCGCTCGTCGATCACGACGTTGCGCGCCACCGTGAACAGCCACGCGCGTGACGCCGGCTCGCCCTGCTCCAGGATCTCCGGGCTGTTCCACAGGCGCAGCAAGGATTCCTGGACGACGTCCTGGGCGAGCTGGTCGTCGCCGGTCAGGCGCAGGGCGTACCGCCACAGGGCGGGGGCGTGCTCGTCGTGCAGCGCCCGCAGCAGCGCCGTGTGCGTCTCGTTGATGGCGCACCGACCCCGGTCAGCGCCCGAACACCGGTTCGCGTTTCGCGAGGAACGCCCCGGTCCCTTCGCGCATATCCGGACTCGTGAACGCCGCACGGAACGCCGAGAGCTCCAGCTCCAGCGCGTCCGCCACCGGACGCCCGCGGCCGGCGTTCACCGCTTCCTTGGCCAGCGCCACCGCGTCGCGCGAGTTGCGCGACACCGCCGTGATCGTCGCGCGGGCCCCGGCGAGCATGGCTTCGCGGCTGTCGAACAGCTCGGTGACCAGCCCGATCCGCTGCGCCTCCGCCGCGTCGACGTGCCGGCCGGTGAAGATCAGCTCGCGGGCGCGGCCCGGCCCCACCAGCCGGGGCAGCCGGACGCAGCCGCCGAATCCCGGGATCAGCCCGAGCAGGACCTCGGGCTGGCCGAAGACCGCTTTCGGGGTGGCGTAGACGAAGTCGCACGCGAGCGCGAGTTCGCAGCCGCCGCCGAGCGCGTAGCCGTCCACGCAGGCGATCACCGGCACCGGCAGCCCCTCCAACGCCCGGGTGACCTCCTGGCCGAGCGCCCCGAACCGCGCGCCCTCGTCGGGAGAAAGCGCCGCCATCTCGCGGATGTCGGCCCCCGCGACGAACGCCGGCCCCGGCGCGCCGGTGAGCACGACCCCCGCGACCGCCGGGTCTTCCCCCAGCGACGCGCACACCGCGAGCAGTTCGGTGAGCACCTGGGACGACAACGCGTTGCGGGCCCGCGGCCGGTCCACGGTCACGGTCGCGACGGGCGCCTGCAGGTCGACTACGACGGTCCGGTCCATAGCTGTCTCCCTCACGAGTCCCAGATCGCGCCGAAGGCCGGAATCCCGCGGGCTTCCAGCGCCTCGACGACGTGCCACGTTGTCTTCTTGTTCGAAATGCAGATCACGGCTTCCGCGTCGAAGTCCCGGTGCGCGCTCAGGGCGAGTGCGACCAGATCGGGTTTGCCGGCGCCGTCGGTGTCCCACACGACGGCGTCCGGCTGGACGGCGAGGATTTCGTCGACGAGCTCGTCGCCGTAGGTGCGCCGGGGGTGCCGCGTCGACCAGACGAGCCGCGCGGGCGTCTCGCCGGAGAGCAGGTGCGGCAGGCACGGGCCGATCCCGCTGCCGGTCGCCACCCAGACCACCCGGCGGAACAGCTTGTCGATGTTGCCCACCCCGGCGGTGGGGATGCCCTTCACCCACAGGTGCGAGGGCAGGTCGTCGATCAGGGCGCCGGTCCAGTCTCCGGCCCGGGACACGGTCAGCCGGAACCCGGCGCACCCGGGCGCGGGCACGTTGGCGAAGGAATGCCACTCCAGCAACGGGTTCCGGCTCAGCGCCGTCGACGAGCCGGCGAACGGCGTCACGCCGTAGTCGAACGACAGCAGCGCCACGTGCGGCGACGGCCGGGAAATCCGGACCGGTACCCGCCGCAGCCGCAGCCACGGCAGCGCCACGCTCGTGACGACGGCCAGCAGCACCCAGAACGGGCCCGAGCCCACGAAGCCCGGGCCACCCAGCAGTGCCGAGTGGACGGTGAACAGCACCAGCAGCGTCCAGCCGCCGAACCGGTGGGAGCGCTCGAACAGGTCGTGCCGGCGCGCCCGCACCCGGGGCAGCGCGAACGCGACCACGACGGCGAGCACCCCCGCGATCGCCCAGCTGGTCACCAGCAGGGCCGCCGGCCCGCCGCGGGCGGTCAGCACGCCGGTGAGCACGAGGAACCAGCCGGTGGCGCAGAGCGTGCCGCCGACGTGCAGCCCACCGAAGTGGTAGACCTTGCCCAGCGTCCAGCGCAGCCGCAGCGACCGCCGCACCGGCGCGGCGGTGGCCAGCCGGAACAGCAGGTTGATCACCAGCTGCTGGCGGATCAGCACGGCCAGGGTCAGGTTCCCCAGCACCAGCCAGGTCAGGACGCCGACGTCCAGCGGACCGGCGGTGGCGGCGACGGCGTTGCCCACGACCACCGCCGCGGCCAGCCGGTTGTGGTGGGTCCACGGCCGGCGCTTCAGCCGGGCCCGCACGGATTCAGGCGTGGCCGGGAGCGTGGCGGTCATGCCACCGTCTCCGCCGGCTCGCGGCTGTCCAACCGCGACAGCAGGGCCCGCCGGTCGACCTTGCCGCGTTCGGTGAGCGGCAGGTGGTCCACCGGGACGATCATCGCGGGCACGCTGTAGTACGGCAACGCGGCTTCGGCCGAACGCCGGATGAGCTCCGGCTCGGCGGTCGAGGGGGTCACGAAGCCGACGAGGCCGCCGTCGTAGAGCACGGTGGCCGCCCGGTCGCAGCCCGGGGCGCGTTCCAGCGTCGCGGTGACCGCGTCCAGTTCGACGCGGAAGCCGCGCACCTTGACCTGGTCGTCGGTCCGCCCGTGGTGCTCCAGCTGGCCGTCGGGGGTCCACCGGACGAGGTCCCGGGTGCGGAACATCCGGTGCGCGCCGCCGAGGAAGGGGTCCGGCCGGTAGCGCTCGGCGGTGAGGACGTCGTTGCCGGCGTAGCCCGCCGTGACGCACGCGCCGCCGGCCCACATCTCGCCGGCCTCCCCGATCGCGCACGGTCTCAGCTCGTCGTCGAGCACGTACACCGTGGTGTTCGGCACCGGACGGCCGATCGTCAGCTCACCGAGCCGGGGATCGTAGCGCTGCACGGTGTTGACGATGGTCACTTCGGTGGGGCCGCACGCGTTGTGGAAGCTCGCACGCCGCGCCCAGGCTTCGGCCAGCGCGGCCGGGCACCGCTCGCCCGCCACGGCGACGGTCCGCACCCGCGGGCACGCCCTCGGATCCACTGTGGACAGTACGCCGGGGGTGGCGATGAGGACGTCGGCCGCGCGGGCGGTCTCCTCGATGTCCTTGCCGCGGATCACCAGGCAGCCGCCGTGCGAAAGGGTCCCGAGGATTTCCCAGGCGGCCATGTCGAAGGCGATGTTCAACAGTTGTGCCACGCGGTCGCCGGGCCGGATGCCGAGCGAGCCCGGGGCGGTCAGCAGGACGTTGCCGAGGTTCGCGTGGGTGACCCGCACGCCGTTGGGCCGTCCGGTCGTGCCGGATGTGAAGATCACCATCGCCGTGCCACCACCGTCCGGCGGAGGCGGGGCACACCGGTCGGGCGGGGGATGCTCGCCGTCGATGGCGACGACCCGGCCGAGGCCCGCGGGCAGCGTGCCGGCGTGCTCGCGCGTGGTCAGGACGACGTCGATGCCCGCGGTGGCCACGATGTGCCGCAGCTGCGTCGCGGGCGTGATCCGGATGTCCTGCGGCACGTACGCCGCGCCGGCGCGCAGCACGGCGAGGATGCCGACCACCATCGGGATCGACCGGGTGAGGAACAGGCCGACGTGGTGCCCGGGCCGCACCCCGAGCCCGGCGAGCGCGGCCGCGAATGACGCCGACTCCCGATCGAGTTCGGCGTAGGTGAGCGATGCACCCGAGTGCATCACGGCCGGTGCGTCCGGACGGGCCCGCGCCTGCGCCAATATGGCGTCATGAATGCGGCGGAACGGGACTCCGGCGGCTTTTCCGGTGCCGAACCGCTGGAACAGCGTGCGGTCGGCGGCGGTCAGGCCGTGCAGCGAGGAGGGGCGGATCAGCGCGGTCACTCGGTCACCTTTCGCCAGGCCGGCGCGGTCAACCGATGGGAACGAGACAGCCTGCCGATTTGTTCAAGGCCGATCCGAGAAAATCAGCGATTCTCCGGCTGTAACCAGCTGAAACGGCTTTTCGACGGATTCATCCATCGTTCGCCGGATTTCTGTGGGGCACTTTCTCTGGTATTTCGCGCGAACGGGCCGTCCCCGGCACCCCCGCCGGGAACGGCCCGTTCTCCCCCTTACTCACCCCGCAGCGCGCGTCACCACGGCGTTGCCGGTGCCCGTGCGGGCGCGGACCTTCAGCTTCACGCCGCCCTCGGGGGCGCTGTCGGCGACGTCCAGCTCGCTGGAGACGCGGCCGCCACTGGAGGTCAGGTCGACCTCGGCGGACGTTCCGCCGCGGATGCCGATCCGGACCTCGCCCGAGCCGGTGATCAGGTCGAGCGAGCCCGAGGCGGCATCGGCCACCGACAGGTCGCCGCTGCCGGTGCGGGCCATCACCTCGCCGGAGACCGCGCCCAGCCAGACGTCGCCGGTGCCGGTGGCCAGCGTCGCGGACCCGCTGATCGACGACGCCTCGATGTGCCCGCTGCCGCTGCGCAGCTGCAGCCCGCCCAGCGTCGGGCCGAGCTTGACGGCGCCGCTGCCGGTGCGGATGGTGGCCGAGCCGTCGGCGCGGTCGAGCTTGACCTCGCCGGAGCCGGTCAGCAGGTCGACGCGGCCGGCCGAGCCGGTGACGGTGACGTCCGCCGCGCCCGCGCGCACCTCGACGTGCGAGCCCGCCGGCGCGTGCACCTTCACCGCGAGGGCGACGTTGCGCAGCTGCCACGCCTTCGGTGCCTGGACGACCAGGCGGTTGCCGAGCTTCTCGATCCGGCTCTGCCGCACGGCTTCGGCGGGGGAGGCGCCCGGGTCGACGCCCAGCTGGTCGCCGAAGCGCTCGCCGACCCAGGACAGCAGGCTGTTGACCCCCGCCACCCACGGCTGCTGTTCTCCCTGGTCGTGCCGCAGCTCCACGCGGGCGCCGGAGTCACCCTCGAGGACGACCTCGACGCGCCCGATCGTCACGCTGACGTCGAGCTCCAGCGGGACGTCGGTCTCGAACTCGTCCACCCGGACCAGTTCGTCGTTCGGCTCTTCGGCCGGTGTGGTCTGTTCTTCACTCATCGTCTCGTCCCCTCAGCCTTCGACCCAGCCGTGCAGGTGTGACCCGCTCCCGCCGCGGTCGCCCTTGCCCTGGTGCTTGTGGCCCCCGCCGCCGAGCGCGCCGTGGCCCAGTGCGCCCTGCACCGCCTGCGACACGAAGGTGTTCAGCGAGACGCCCTGGGCGGCGGCCGCGCGTTCGGCCTGGCCCTTGATCTGCTCGACCAGCCGGAGGGTGATCCGGCTGATGTCACCACCGTCGATCGGCGGCGGTGGCGTGGTGTCACGTGGTGTCGCGCGTGACGTCGTCTCCTCGGCGGTGCCGGTGACGACCACCCGCACGTCCCGGCCGTCGAGCCGGACGTCCACCACCTGGCCCGGCAATGCCGCTGTGACCTCGGCGGCGAGGTCGGCGAGGGCGTTCATCAGCGTCAGGCGGACGGCGGGTTCGAGCGCGGAGGACAGCAGCGCGGCCGCCCGCCGGGTGTGCTCGTCCCCGGCGGCAGCCGTGTTCGCGAGATCCTCGCGAAGGTTGGCGATGTACGGCGTCAAGTCCATGACACCACTATGACGTCATCCTTGGTGTCAGTCAAGGTGGCCGGTGGTGTCACGTGTCCCTCGGGAGTGACGGCCCTCACGCGGTTAGGCTGCGCGGGAGCCGGAGAAGGAGTGCTGACGTGACCGCAACCGTGTCACCCAGAGTGCAGCTGATCGCGAAAACGGAGTTCTTCCCGCCCGGGGACGTGCCGTGGTCGACCGACGCGGACGGCGGGGAAGCGCTCGCCGAGTTCGCCGGCCGCGCCTGCTACCAGTCGTGGAAGAAGCCGAACCCGGCCACCGCGACCAACGCCGGCTACCTCGAGCACATCATCGACGTCGGCCACCTTTCGGTGCTGGAGCACGGTTCGGTGACCTTCTACATCACCGGCATCTCCCGCTCCCTGACCCACGAGCTGATCCGGCACCGCCACTTCTCCTACTCCCAGCTTTCGCAGCGGTACGTCCCGGAGCGCGACGCCGAGTTCGTCGAGCCGGAGATCATCGCGAACGACCCGGTGCTGCACGAGAAGTTCCTCGCCGCGACCCGGGCCAGCGTCGACGCCTACACCGAGCTGCTGGCCGGGCTCGAGGAGAAGTTCGCCGACGTCCCGAGCGCGACCCTGCGCCGCAAGCAGGCCCGCCAGGCCGCCCGCGCGGTGCTGCCGAACGCGACCGAAACCCGCATCGTCGTCACCGGGAACTACCGCGCCTGGCGGCACTTCGTCGCGATGCGCGCGACCGAGCACGCCGACGTCGAAATCCGCGAGCTGGCCGTGGAGTGCCTGCGGCAGCTGCAGAAGGCCGCGGCGAACGTGTTCGCGGACTTCACCATCTCGACGTTGCCGGACGGCACCGAGATCGCCACGAGCCCGAAGGTGCTGGAAGGCTGATGAAACGACTTGCGATCGACGTCCGGCCCGGCGAGTACGCCGTCGTGCGGCTGCCCGCGGACGCCGCGGTGCCCGCCGAGCTCTTCGCGCCCGGCGAAGCGTTCGTCTCGGTGACCAGGACGCCCGAAGAACTGTCGGTGATCTGCCCGGCCGGGCGCGAACCGGCCGGGGCCACGGCCGCCGAGGACGGCTGGCGGCTGCTGTCGGTCCGCGGCCCGCTGGAGTTCACGCTCACCGGCATCATCGCTGCGCTGGCCTCGGAGCTGGCCGCGGCCGGGGTCACGCTGTTCTCGATGTCGACGTTCGACACCGACCACATCCTGGTCCGCGCCGGCGACCTCGACGACGCGGTCACGGCGCTGCGCGACTCCGGCCACGAGGTCGCCCACGCCTGACTCCCCACCCCACCCCGCCGCCGCCGATGCCGCGAATGACTCATTCGGGACCTCAGAGGTCCCGAATGAGTCATTCGCGACGCTTTTCGCCGCCGCCGATCCGGGTATCCGGGGTCGTGGGTGGGCGTGGTCACCCTTGAAAAACAAAGTTCGGCATGCCTAAACTTCGGTTTTGGGTCCCCGACATCCGGTTTTCGAGAGGTGGGCGTCATGGCTGTGACCGAGGCTGTCCGGCCGGGACTGGTGACCCGCTTGCGCACCGGGTCGGCCCTGCTCGGGCCGGCGTTCGTCGCCGCCATCGCCTACGTCGACCCGGGGAACGTCGCCTCGAACATCAGCGCCGGCGCCCGCTACGGCTACCTGCTGGTCTGGGTGATCGTCGCGGCGAACCTGATGGCCGTGCTGGTGCAGTACCTGTCGGCGAAGCTCGGGCTGATCAGCGGCATGTCGCTGCCGGAGGCCCTGCGCGCCCGCCTGTCCCGCCCCGCGCGGCTGGCCTACTGGGCGCAGGCGGAGATCGTCGCCATCGCCACCGACCTGGCCGAGGTGGTCGGCGGCGCGATCGCGCTCAACCTGCTGTTCGACCTCCCGCTCGTCGTCGGCGGGCTGATCACCGGCGCGGTCTCGCTGACGCTGCTGGCGGTCCAGGACCGCGGCGGCCAGCGGACGTTCGAGCGGGTCGTCACCGGGCTGCTGGCGGTGATCGCGGTCGGTTTCCTGGCCAGCCTGTTCGTCGAACCGCCGTCGCCCGCGCAGACCCTCGGCGGCCTACTCCCGCGGTTCGACGGCGCGGGCAGCATCCTCATCGCGGCGGCCATGCTCGGCGCGACCGTGATGCCGCACGCGGTCTACCTGCACTCGGGCCTGGTCCGCGACCGCCACGGCCGTCCCGAGGGCCTGCAACGCCGCCGCCTGCTGCGCGCGACGCGCGCCGACGTCGGCCTGGCGATGCTCCTGGCGGGCGCGGTGAACCTGGGCATGCTGCTGCTGGCCGCGACGAACCTCCAGGGCCAGGCGGGCGTCGACAGCATCGAGGGCGCGCACGGCGCCGTCTCCTCGGCACTCGGTCCGGGCATCGCGCTGCTGTTCGCGATCGGCCTGCTGGCGTCGGGCCTGGCCTCGACTTCGGTGGGCGCGTACGCGGGCGCGATGATCATGCAGGGGTTGCTGCACAAGCGAATTCCGCTGGTCCTGCGCCGTCTGGTGACCCTGACGCCGGCGATCGTCGTGCTCGCGCTGGGCGCCGACCCGAGTACCGCGCTGGTGGTGTCCCAGGTGGTGTTGTCGTTCGGTATCCCGTTCGCGCTGGTGCCGTTGATTCGCCTGACGGCCGACCGTGATCTGATGGGGGAGGACACGAACCGCCGCTCGACGACGGTCGCGGCCTCGGTGATCGCGGCGATCATCATCGCTCTCAACCTGGTGCTCATCTACCTCACGGTCACCGGTTGACCCACGGAACGGGGAAACGCGGCCATGGCCTGGACCTTCGCCCTCAACGCCGAATGCGGGGATCGGGAGACCCACGCCCGCGACCTGGCGCGGCACTTCGACGGCTGGCCGGCGGGTGTCTTCAGCCGTGAAAACGCCTGGTGGTGCGGGATCGCGCCGGACGGCCTCAGCCGCACCGGCGCGCACACCGACGAGGAAGCGGCGGCGATGACCGCGGCCGGCCGCCGGCTCTACTGGCTGCTCCGGATCGCGCCGCCGGTCTACCGCTACGCGCTCGCCGGCATCGAGACCGACCGGTTCCGCAGCTACGACGAGCTGATGGCGGAGAAGGACCTGACGATCTTCCCCGGCCTCGTCGTCGCCGAGGACATCTGGATCCGGACGGGCAAGCGCGCCGAGTTCAGCGACTTCGCCCCCGGCTACCGCTGGCTTCCCTACCGCGGCGAAACCCGCCGCTGACCATCCGCCCGACGACCCTAGGGGTAACTGCCTCATCGATGAGGCAGTTACCCCTAGGGTCGGAGAGCGAGCGCCAGCGCCACCCGCCACAGTCGGTCCTCCAAGCACGTGAGCCGACCTTCCAGGCACGCGTGTCGCCCCTCCAATCACGCGTGTCGACCTTTCAATCACGCGTGTCGACCTTTCAGGCACGCGGGCCGGCCGGGCCAGGTCACGAATTTCGCGGAACCCGCGGCGCCCCGCGGCGGTCGGACTAGCATCTGCGCGACCGCCGCCCGAAGGAGCACCGTGACCGACGAACAGACCCGGCCCTACCCGCCGCAGGCGCCCAGCACGCCTGGTCAGCGGGTCGTCGCGGGCCGCTACCTCCTGCTCGGCGAACTCGGCCGGGGCGGCATGGGCGTGGTGTGGCGGGCGCAGGACCAGGTCATCGGGCGGCAGGTCGCGGTCAAGGAACTGCGGCTGCCCGACGCCGAGTCCGCCGCCGTCTTTTCCGAACGCGCCCTGCGCGAGGTCCGCACCGGCGGGCGGCTCAACGACCCCGCCATCGTCACCGTCTACGACGTCGTCACCGACGGCGGCACCACCTTCATCGTGATGGAGCTCGTCGAAGCACCCAGCCTCGCCGACCTCGTGCGGCAGCGGGGCCCGATGCCCGCCGCGCAGGCCGCCCAGCTGGGGGAGCGGGTGCTCGCCGCGCTGCAGGCCGCCCACTCGGCCGGGATCGTGCACCGGGACGTCAAGCCCGCGAACATCCTCGTCGCGCCGGACGGCCGCGTGAAGCTCACCGACTTCGGCATCGCCCACGCCGTCGACGACCCGCGCCTCACCACCAGCGGCATGATCGTCGGCTCGCCCGCCTTCATGGCGCCGGAGCGCGTCGAAGGCCGGGAAGCGATGCCCGCGTCCGACCTGTGGTCCCTCGGGGCGACGCTGTTCTACGCCGTCGAAGGCTCGATCCCGTTCGAGCGCGCGACCACCGCCGCGACACTGCACGCGATCATGACCGAGATCCCGTACCTCACCCGCGGCCAGGGCCCGATCGCCGCGGCCATCCTCGGCCTCCTCGTCACCAACCCGGACGCGCGGCTGACCGCCGCCCAGGCCCAGAACCTGCTGACCACGGCGCAGGGCGTCCGGCCCACCCCGCCGCGCGGCACCGCGATGCTCGGCGCCGCCGCGCCGCAGCCGCCGAAGAAGACCCACCGCGCCCTCTGGCTCACGGCCGCGGCCGTCCTGGTCGTGGCGGCCCTGGTCGGCGGCTTTTTCGCGGGCAAGGCGTACGAGACGCCCGCCGCGGACAAGCAGAAGCAGCCGACCATGACCTACGGCGTCGGCGGGCAGATCCGCGCGAACATCAGCGACTACTACCGCTGCTACAACGGGCCCGTCCAAGACGGCGCGATCATCAGCAAGGATGACAACCAGGCCGAGTGCGGCAACGCGCACACCTTGGAGGTCTACGAGATCGGGAACCTGCTGTCGGTCGAGAACTGGAGCTCCGAAGGCGTCAAGGTCGCGGCCTACCCGGGCCTGCCGGCGGTGACGGCGAGCGCCGAGGCGGCGTGCGCGACCGCGTTCCGCTCGTCGATCGTGCCGGAGGTCAACCGGCCGGACCTCACCTACCGAGCGCTCGTGCCCACCGAAACCGAGTGGCGCAGAGTCCCGGAGAAGCCCGGTGAAGACGCCAGCCGTGCGTTCTACTGCGTGCTCGCCCGGGCCGACGGCGGCCCCATCACCGCGCCGATCGTGACCAAGGTCAAGTAGAAGTTCCGCGACGAGCGGCCGACCCCGGGAAATCCTCCTGGTGACCAGGTCGGCGCGGTTTTCACCGGACCGGCGAGGTACCGTCTCCCCATGTCCAACCCACCTACCGCAGCGCCCGGACGGCCGTTCGGGCGCGTGCTCACCGCGATGGCCACCCCGTTCGACGCCGACGGCGCGCTGGACCTGAAGCGGGCGCAGGAGCTGGCCGAGCACCTCGTGGAGCTGGGGAACGACGGCCTCGTGGTCAACGGCACCACCGGCGAGAGCCCGACCACGAGCGACGCGGAGAAGCAGCAGCTCATCCGCGCCGTGGTCGAGGCCGTCGGCGACCGCGCGACCGTCGTGGCCGGCGCGGGCACCAACAACACCGCGCACAGCATCGAGCAGGCCAAGCAGGCCGAAGAAGCCGGGGCGCACGGCCTGCTGGTCGTCACGCCGTACTACTCGCGGCCCAGCCAGGCCGGGCTGTACGCGCACTTCACCACCGTCGCCGAGAGCACCGGGCTACCCGTGCTGCTCTACGACATCCCGCCGCGCTCGGTCGTCCCCATCGAGGTCGACACGCTGCTGCGGCTGGCCGAGCACCCCCGGATCGTCGCGGTCAAGGACGCCAAGGGCGACCTCATCGCCGGCTCCGAGGTGATCGCCAACACGCACCTCGCTTACTACTCCGGCGACGACGGCCTCAACCTGCCGTGGATCTCCGTCGGCGGCGTCGGCGTGGTGAGTGTGATCGGTCACGTCGTCGCGGGCCGGATCCGCGCCATGATCGACGCCTACGAGAACGGCGACACCTCCACCGCCCGCACCAACCACCGCGGCATGCTGCCGGTGCTGCGCGCGATGTCGCGGGTCGGCGGGGTCGCCTTCAGCAAGGCGGCGCTGCGGCTGCGCGGCTTCGACATCGGCGACCCGCGGCTGCCGATCGTCGCGCCGACCACCGAACAGACGGCCCTGATCGCCGCTGATCTTGCCCAGGGCGGCGTGCCGCTGGGCGACAGGGCGGCTCAGGACTGGCATGGTGAGCGGGTGGCACAAGCAGATTCGCGAGCGGCCTACATCGCGCCGACCTCGCACACCAGCGTTGGGACCCTGCCTCGGTGAGCCCGCTTCCCCAAGGTCCAGGCCCCACCAACGCCCCGCCCCCACTGCCCGAGGGAGCCCTGCGCGTCGTCGCGCTGGGCGGCATCGGCGAAGTCGGGCGCAACATGACCGTTTTCGAGTTCGGCGGCCGGCTGCTCATCGTCGACTGCGGGGTGCTCTTCCCCGAGGACGACCAGCCCGGCGTCGACCTGATCCTGCCCGACTTCCGCGCGATCGAGGACCGCCTCGACGACATCGACGGACTGGTGCTCACCCACGGGCACGAAGACCACATCGGTGCCGTCCCGTTCCTCCTGCGCCTGCGGCCGGACCTGCCGATCTACGGCTCGAAGTTCACCAACGCGCTGCTCGCGGCCAAGGCCAAGGAGCACCGGCAGCGGCCGAAGCTGATCGAGGTCCGCGAGGGCGAGCGCCGTGACGTCGGCGTCTTCAACCTCGAGTTCTTCGCCGTCAACCACTCCATCCCGGACGCGCTGGCCGTGGCCATCCGCACCCCGGCGGGCGTGGTCCTGCACACCGGCGACATCAAGCTCGACCAGCTCCCGCTCGACGGGCGCCTCACCGACCTGGCCGGCTTCTCCCGGCTCGGCGACGAGGGCGTCGACCTGTTCTGCGTCGACTCGACCAACGCCGAGGTGCCCGGGTTCGTCATGCCCGAGCGCGACATCGGCCCGGTCCTCGACGACGTCATCCGCAAGGTCGACCAGCGCGTGATCGTGGCCTGCTTCGCCAGCCACGTCCACCGCGTCCAGCAGGTGCTCGACGCCGCCCAGCGGCACGGCCGCCGGATCGCCTTCGTCGGCCGGTCGATGGTCCGCAACATGGGCATCGCCGCCGACCTGGGCCTGCTCAACGTGCCGGACGGCCTGCTGGTCGACCTCGACCAGGCGAGCACCCTGCCGGAGAGCAAGGTCCTGTTCGTCTCGACGGGTTCGCAGGGCGAGCCGCTCTCGGCGCTGTCGCGGATGGCGCGCGGCGAGCACCGGCAGATCTCGATCCGCGCGGGCGACACCGTCGTGCTGGCCAGCTCGATGATCCCGGGCAACGAGACCGCGGTGTTCGGCGTGGTCAACGGCCTGACCCGGCTCGGCGCGAACGTCGTCCACCAGGGCAACGCCAAGGTGCACGTGTCCGGGCACGCGTCGGCGGGGGAGCTGCTCTACCTGTACAACGCGGTGCGCCCGAGCAACGTCATGCCGGTCCACGGCGAGTGGAAGCACCTGCGCGCGAACGGCGAGCTGGCGATCCGCACCGGCGTCGCGCCGGAGAACGTGGTCATCGCCGAGGACGGCGTGGTCGTCGACCTGGTCGACGGCAAGGCGTCCCGCACCGGCCGCGTCGAGGTCGGCCACGTGTACGTCGACGGCCTTTCGGTCGGCGACGTCGGCGAGTCGACGCTGTCGGATCGCCTGGTCCTCGGCGAGGGCGGGTTCATCTCGATCAGCGTCGCGGTGGATTCCAGCACCGGCCGCGCGGTCAGCAGCCCCACGGTGTCCGGCCGCGGCTTCTCCGACGACCCGAAGGCGCTCGCCGCCGTCGTGCCGCTGGTGGAGATGGAGCTGGCGCGCACCGAGGCCGAGGGCATCACCGACACGCACCGGATCGCGCAGGCGGTCCGCCGGGTGGTGGGCCGCTGGGTGGCCGACACCTACCGTCGCCGCCCGATGATCGTCCCGACGGTCATCCCGGTTTAGCCCGGCCCCGAGGCGGTCTTCGGTGCGTTGAACGCGCCGAAGGCCGCCTTTGGCATGAGATCGCCCGCCTGTTAGGCCGTCCGGCGCACATGCGGCGGGTTTGCTGCGGGCTAACCTTGATCCCACCCCGCCTCGCGCAGAGAGGCCGCGCCGATGGGACGTCATTCGGACGGCAGACGACGCCGGCTGCTCGTGCCTGCCCTGGCGACCGGTCTCGTGCTCGTCCTCGGAGCCGCCGCGTGGGTGACGGTGACGGTCGTGCGGGCCCGGCCGGCGTGCGAGCAGCCCGCGAAGGTCCTGGTCACCGCGTCCGCGGACATCGCGCCCGCGCTGTCGCTCGTCGCGCACGGGCTGGACCTCGGGTGCGGCAGCATCGAAATCCAGACGCGGGAGGCGACGCAGGCCGCCGAGCGCCTCGCCCTGTCGGACGGCAGCCCGCGGCCGCAGATCTGGGTGCCGGATTCCACGCTCGCGCTGCGCCGCGCCCACCAGCTCGGCGCCTCCGACGTCCCCGAAACCGGGGCGTCGGTGGCGAGCTCGCCGGTGGTCCTCGCGGTCGCCGCGGACGTCGTCAAGGGCCTCGGCTGGCCCGACCACGTGCCCTCCTGGACGGAGGTGCTGGCCGCGCCCGGCGTCGTCCCGGGGATGTCCGACCCGGCGCGCGACGCGGTGGGCGCGATGGCGCTGCTCGGCCTGCGCGACAGCGTCAAGGCGGCGCCCGAGCCTTCGGCCGCGTATGTGGCGACGCTGCGGCGCTTCTCGGCCAACACGCTCGGCGCGGAGACGGAGCTGATCGCGCGGCTGCCGGGCTCGAGCGACAGCGGCGGCACGGCCGCGGTGACGGCGTTCCCCGCGTCGGAGAACGCCTTGCTGCGCCACAACGTCGAGGACCCGAAGTCCCCGCTGGTCGCCGTCTATTCGACGGCGGTGCCCACTTTGGACTACCCGTTCGCGGAGCTGGGCGGGATCACCCCGCAGCAGCGCCCGATCGTCGAGGCGCTGCGCGAAGCGGTGCTCGGCGACCCGGGGGCGGACGCGATCGCCCGGACGGGCCTACGCGCGGCGGGCGGCCAGGCGCTGCGCGACCACCCCGATGACCCGAGGGTGCTGCCCGAGGGCATCCGGACGGAGAGCCTCCCGCTCGAGCCGCAGGTCGACGAGCTGCTCAACCAGTGGGCGGGCGTCAACCTGAGCGCGCGGGTCCAGGTGCTGATCGACGTGTCGGGGTCGATGAACGCGCAGGTCCCGGGAACGAACCTGAACCGCATGCAGGTGACGATGGAGGCGGCGGCGAAGGCGATGCACCTGTTCAAGCCGGCGACCCAGCTGCGCATGCTGGCGTTCTCGACCCATTTGGACGGCGACAAGGACTACCGCGAGCTGCTCCCGATGGCCTCGGTCGCCCAGCACCTGGCGAGCGGAGCCCTGGACAAGCTGGGCCAGGTGAAGGCCACCCCGGACGGCGGAACGGGCCTGTACGACAGCGTCCTGGACACGTACCGGACGGCCCGCCGTGAATGGGAGCCGGGGCGGTTGAACCTGGTGATCGTGATGACGGACGGCCGCAACGAGGACCCGCACGGAATTTCCCGCCCGGACCTGCTGGCCGAGCTGGCGAAGCTGCAGGACGCCCGCCGCCCCATCCCGCTGATCGGCGTGGGCATCGGCCCGGACGCGGACAAGGGCGAACTGGACCAGCTGACGGCGGCGACCGGCGGTCAGGCGTTCCTCGCCCCGGACCCGGCGAAGATCACGGACGTGTTTTTCGGGGCCCTGTCCCGGCTCGCCGGCGGATGAGACCGTGATCCGGCGGGCATCACGCGTGTCCCGAGGGGCATCGTCCGTGATGGGCGGGGCATCACCGTGATGCCCCGCCGAACGCGCGTGATGCCCTTTCAATCACGCGTGATGCCGGCCTGCGCACGGTGGGCTCGCCGGCGGATGAGGGCGTAGACGCCGAGGATCACCGCCAAGCTGATCAAGCTCAGGTACAGCTGCGCCCGCGCGTCGGAGTCCACGAAAAGCATCGACGCCACCACGACGAGCGTCAGCACCAGCGTCACCCAGCTCAGCCACGGATAACCCCACATCCGCAGCTTCAGCGTCTCCGGCGCCGTTTCCTCCAGCCGCCGCCTCATCCGGATCTGGGAGCCGCAGATGATCGCGTACACGAACAGGGCCACCGCGCCCGCCGAATTGATGATGAAGTAGAAGATCTTGTCCGGGGACACGTAGCTCATCACCACCGCCACGTACCCGACCGACGTCGACGCCAGGATCGCCTTCCACGGCACTCCCCGCCCGTTCGTGTGCGACACCCACGCCGGGGCCCAGCCGTGGCGCCGCAGGGCGAACAACATCCGGGATGCCGTGTACAGCCCCGAATTCAGCACCGACAACGCCGCCGTCAGGACCACCGCCGAGACGATGGTCGACGCCGCCGGGACGCCGAAGCGGCCGAACGCCGCCGCGAACGGGCTCGTCTCGCTCGGGATTTCGCGCCACGGTGTGATCATCACCAGCAGCGCCACCGAACCCACGTAGAACACGATCACCCGCCAGACGATCGTCGAGGTCGCCTTGCGGACCGCCGTCTCCGGCTGGTCGGACTCCGCCGCCGCGATCGTGACGATCTCCGCGCCGAAGTACGAGAAGATCACGATGACCACGCCGTGCACCACCGAAAACGGCCCGTTCGCGATGAAGCCGTCGAGGCCGATGTTGCCCACCGAGAAGTGCGCGTCCGGCCAGAGCCCGAGCACGAACAGCGTCCCGAGCAGCAAGAAGACGACGATGGTGGCGACCTTGATCGACGCCAGCCAGAACTCCGTCTCGCCGAAGGACCGCGCCGACGCGAGGTTCGTCGCCGTCAGCAGCAGCATCAGCGCCAGCGAAAACACCCACTGCGGAACGCCGGGGATCCAGCCCTGCAGGATCTTCGCGCCCGCGACCGCTTCGAACGCGACCACGCCGACCCAGAAGTACCAGTACAGCCAGCCGATCGTGAAGCCCGCCCAGCCGCCGAGGGAATCGCGCGCGTACTCCATGAAGGAGCCCAGCGCCGGCGACGCGGTCGCCATCTCGCCGAGCATCCGCATCACCAGCACGACGAGCAGCCCGCCGACGGCGTAGGACAGCACGGCGGCCGGGCCCACGGTGTGGATCACGGCGCCGCTGCCGATGAACAGGCTCGCGCCGATGATGCCGCCGAGGGCGATCATCCGGACGTGCCGCTGCCGCAGGTCGGGCCGCAGCCCGGACTTGGTCGTCAAGGTGCTTCCTCCCCGGGTGGGCATCGATCGCGGGAATTCTGCACCCCGGTGAGGTCAGACGCAGAATTTGCGCAACTTCACCCGGTGAGGATCGCCGAGTTCCGCTGCACGACGTACGCGCCGCCCAGCAGGATCGCCGACCCGAGCAGCTGCGGCCAGGCGAGCTGCTCGCCCAGCAGCACCCACGCCGCGACCGTCGTGATCACCGGTTCGACGAGCCCGAGCACGCTCGCCACCGACGCCGGCAGGTGCCGCAGCGACGAAATGCCGCAGACGTAGGCGAGGACCGTCGCGACCAGCACCAGCAGGGTCAGCAGCAGCCACACCGGCGGGTGCCACGCCCCGAACTGGACGCCCGCGCCGAGCAGCCCGGCCGGCCACGTCCACGGCGGCGCGACGAAGCTGATCGCGACCGCGCCGATCACCATCCCCCAGGTGACCAGGCCCAGCGGGTCGATGCCGGCCACCGCGCGTTCGCCGAGCAGGAAGTACCCGGCCGAGCACAGCGCCGCGCCGAAGCCGGCCAGCAGGCCGAGCCCGTCGAGGGTGACGCCTTCCCAGACCTGGGCGACCAGCGCCAGCCCGGCCATGGCCAGCGCGATGCCGCCCCACACCGCCCGCGGCAGCCGGTGCCGCCGCACGAACCGCACCCACAGCGCGATCAGCACCGGCGAGACGAACTCCAGCAGGATGGCGATCCCGACCGGGATCCGGCCGGCGGCGACGAAGTAGAGCAGCTGCACACCCGCCACGCCGAGCAGGCCGTACCCGGCCAGGACGGGCAGCTCCGCCCGGCGCACCCGCAGCTTCCACGGCGCCACCAGCGCCACCCCGGTCAGCAGCACGACACCGGCCAGCGCGATCCGCGCCGCGGCCACCTGCTCCGGGGTGATCCCGGCGGCCATCACGGACTTGCCCAGGGTGCCCGACGTGCTGAAGAACAGCGCGGCGAGCAGGACGTAGGTGGTCCCGCGGCCCCGGTGGGCGACCCGGGGCGGCGCGAGGACGGGGAGTTCGGTGGTCACCGTCGCGACTGTAGGTGGCCCGGCGTCACCGCCGAAACGATTTGCCCGGTTACCCGGGGTCGTGGGTGCCGAGTCCGTTAGGTTACGTCCGGGTCGCAACCGGGGAGGGGGCAGACGTCTTCCGGAGGTCGCGAGAAACAGGGGAACCCGCGATTGTTCGGCGGGAAGTGACCATGTCCCGCCACGAGAGCTGGCCGGTCACCGCCGGCGTCGTGCGGACCTTCATCGTCGGGAAGCCCGCCCAGCCCGCTCCGTCGACCCGGCGTGGCGACGAATCCGCCGCCACGCCACTCCTCGCGGGCGGCGCGATCGCCCTCGTGGCTGCGGCCGGTGCGTGGACGCTGCGCCGCCGCGCGGCCCGGCGCTGACTCGACGTCCGTGGTGCCGCCGCTTCGGTGGCACCACGGACGGTCACCCGGCGCGCTTCAGCCCGGTCGCCACGTGCGTGGTGATGGTGGCCAGCCGCCGGCCCTGCAGGCGCAGGGCGTCGAGCGCGACGTCGTCCGGCGCGGCGGACTTCCGGGACACGAACGAGCCGCCGTACGGATTGCCGGATTCCTTCAGGTGCGGGTCGGTGTAGCCGAGCGGGACGACGATCGCGCCCCAGTGGTAGAAGACGTTGTTGATCGCCAGCAGCGTCGACTCGAGACCACCGTGCGCGGTGGACGCCGTCGTGAACGACGTCGCCACCTTGTCCGCCAGCTTTCCCTGCGCCCACAGGCCACCCGTACTGTCCAAATAGGACTTGAGCTGGGCGGCGGGGCCGCCGAACCGGGTCGGGCTGCCGACGGCGAGCCCGTCGGCCCACTCCAGGTCGCCGAGGGTGGCGAGCTCGTGGTGCGGGCCGGAGCCGACCCAGGCCTGCCAGCGCGGGTTCTGCGCGATCGCTTCGGCGGGCACGGTTTCCGGCACGGTCCGCACCCGCACGTCCGCGCCGGTCTCGCGCGCCCCGGCGGCCAGCGACTCGGCTAGGGCGGCGGTGTTCCCGGTCGAGCTGTAGTAGACGACGAGTATCCGTGTGCTCACGTCCACCGACTCTAGGGGCGCCGCCCAGGGTGTCTCACAATACGGACGGCGGCTTCCAGGGGCTGACCGTGTCGGTCGGCCGGGTCGGGTCGTGGAACTTGGGCCGGTCCAGCTCGTCGCGGCGCAGCGGGACCAGGCCGTCGGTGATGGCCTGCATGATCTTCGCGTGCGCGCGCACCCCGGCACCCGGCCGCTGGGTGTCGATGTCCGAGAGGTCGACGGGGTCGCCGAAGTGCACGCGGAACCGCGGGCGGCGCAGCGGGGCGCTGAGCCCGGAGCGGGCCAGCGGGACCAGGTCGGCCGGGCCGTTGACGGTCTCGGTACCCCAGTAGACGGCCTCGTGCGCGCCCCATTGGCTGATCGGGATCACCGGCACGCCCGCCGCCAGCGCCAGCCGCGCCGCGCCGGTCTTGCCGCGCTCCGGCCAGAGGCCGGGGTCGTGGCTGATCCGCCCCTCGGGGTAGACGACGATCGGCTCGCGCGTGGTCTTCATCGCCTCGACGGCCTCGGCGAACTGCCCGACGGCGGTTCCGGCGTGCTTGCGGTCGACCCGCAGGTGCCCGCTCACCCGCAGCGCCGGCCCGATCACGGGCGCGTCGAGGATGCCGCCGGCCAGCATGAACCGCGGGTTGATGCCGATCCGCTTGCACGCCGCCATCAGCACGAAAGCGTCGAACACGCCGATGTGGTTCGCGGCCATCAGCAGCGGCTTGCCCCGCAGCTGCGCGGGCACCCGGCCGCTGACGGTCAGCCGCCCGACGAGGTTCACCAGCCCGCGGTCGATGTTCAGCATGGTCCGCCAGATGGCGGGAGCACGGCGGGGCGGTTCGTCGGTGCGCAGCGCGAGCATGGGGCAGAGCATGGCAGACGCCGATTTCACCCGTTTGCGCACTGGGCGGATCGGTTCACCCGGATGGCCGCTCGACCGGCCGTGTGAGGCAGAAGTTCACCCTGAGCCGAGAGTGGCGCACGGGACTAACTGGCAATGCCAGTTACCGTTGACGGCATGGCTGGGTCGGCGACGAGGAAGAGAAACACGGGAAGCGGCGCGAAGGGGGCAGCGGCGCGTAAGCCGCGTACACCCGCGAAGCCTCGTACGTCGTCCGCTCGCAAACCCCCGCCACGCGGGCGCCGCAAGACGCCCGGGATCTTCGGCAAGGGCGTCCGGGGGACCTGGAACCTGCTGGCCAAGGGCCTCGGCACGCTGGCCCGCACGGTCGGCCGCACCCGTGAGCTCGAGCCGGAACACCGCCGCGACGGGCTCGCGCTGGGCCTGATCGGCCTGGGCATCGTCGCGGCCGTCGGCGTCTGGTGGCGCGCGGCCGGGCCGATCGGCACCGGGGTGGAGATCGCCACCCGGACCGTCCTCGGCGCCGGAGCGGTCACGCTGCCGCTGGTGCTGGTCGTCGTCGCCGTCGCGCTGATGCGGTCCGAGCCGCACCCGGAGACGCGGCCGCGGATGGTCGTCGGCACGATCATGGTCGTCCTGTCCGTGCTCGGGATGCTGCACATCTTCACCGCGCTGCCCGACACCAACGACGGCCGGATGTACGCCGGCGGCATCGTCGGCGCCTTCTCCGGCGGCCTGCTCACCATGGGCGTCACCACCTGGGTCGCCGTGCCGCTGCTGATCCTCGCGCTGTTCTTCGGCGTGCTCGTGTTCACCGGCACGCCGGTCCGCGAGATCCCGCACCGGCTGCGCCACTGGGGCCTCGACGAAGAGGAGCTCGCCGAAGCCGAGGCCCAGCGCCCGGGCTTCGCGACCGACGAGGACACCGTCACCGAAACCGACCCGAAGACCGCACGGCTGCGCAAGCCGTCGCGGCGCCGCCAGGGCGGCGAACAGCTCGACCTCGACGCCGCCCTCGCCGAGGTGCCGACGCCGATCAAGCCGCCGAAGGCCCTGCCCAAACCGCCCGCCGAGGTCCCGGAGAAGAAGCCGAAGAAGACCCCGGAACCGCCGCTCGCGGTCACCCGCACGGTCGAGGGCGACTACCAGCTCCCGCCGCCCGACCTGCTGAAGCTCGGCGACGCGCCGAAGTCCCGCAGCAAAGCCAACGACGCCATGATCGAGGCGATCACCGGCGTCCTGGAGCAGTTCAACGTCGACGCGCAGGTCACCGGGTTCACCCGTGGCCCGACGGTCACGCGCTACGAGGTCGAGCTCGGCCCGGGCGTGAAGGTCGAGAAGATCACCGCGCTGACCAAGAACATCGCCTACGCGGTGGCCACCGACAACGTCCGGCTGCTGGCGCCGATCCCGGGCAAGTCCGCGGTCGGCATCGAGGTGCCGAACTCCGACCGCGAGATGGTCCGCCTGGGTGACGTCCTGCGCGCGCCGTCCACGGTCAAGGACAACCACCCGATGGTGATCGGCCTCGGCAAGGACATCGAGGGCCACTTCGTCACCGCGAACCTGACGAAGATGCCCCACCTCCTGGTCGCCGGTTCCACCGGTTCCGGTAAGTCCAGCTTCGTCAACTCGATGCTGGTGTCGCTGCTCGCGCGGGCGACGCCGGACGAGTGCCGGATGATCCTGATCGACCCGAAGATGGTCGAGCTGACGCCGTACGAGGGCATCCCGCACCTGATCACGCCCATCATCACCCAGCCGAAGAAGGCCGCCGCCGCGCTGGCCTGGCTGGTGGAGGAGATGGAGCAGCGCTACCAGGACATGCAGGTCAACAAGGTCCGGCACATCGACGACTACAACAAGAAGGTCAAGTCCGGCGAGATCACCGCGCCGCCGGGGTCCGAGCGCGAGTACCGGCCGTACCCGTACATCATGGCGATCGTCGACGAGCTCGCCGACCTGATGATGACCGCCCCGCGCGACGTCGAAGACGCGATCGTCCGGATCACCCAAAAGGCCCGTGCCGCCGGTATCCACCTGGTCCTGGCCACGCAGCGGCCGTCGGTCGACGTCGTCACCGGCCTGATCAAGACGAACGTGCCTTCGCGGCTGGCCTTCGCGACGTCGTCGCTGACCGACTCGCGCGTCATCCTCGACCAGCCGGGCGCGGAGAAGCTGATCGGCATGGGCGACGCCCTGTACCTGCCGATGGGTGCCGGGAAACCGGTCCGCATCCAGGGCGCGTTCGTCGGCGACGAAGAGATTTCCGCGGTCGTCAACTACGCCAAGGAGCAGGCGCAGCCGGACTACCAGGACGGCGTCACCGCGCAGAAGGCGGGCGAGAAGAAGGAGATCGACCCGGACATCGGCGACGACCTCGACGTCCTGCTGCAGGCGGCGGAGCTGATCGTGACGTCCCAGTTCGGCTCGACGTCGATGCTGCAGCGCAAGCTGCGGGTCGGCTTCGCGAAGGCGGGCCGCCTGATGGACCTGCTGGAGAGCCGCGGCGTGGTCGGCCCGTCGGAGGGCTCGAAGGCCCGCGACGTGCTGATCAAGCCGGAGGAACTGGAGTCGGTCCTGTTCATGATCCGCGGCGGCGGCCCGGTGGACGCCGACGCGGGCGACGACGACGAGTAGCGCGTGCAACCCCGGCTCGGTCCGTTCCGTCCACAGCACGTGGACCTACAGCGATTCGTAGCCGGACTGTTCGCCTTCGCCGTCGTCACGGTGGGCGCCGGGAGCTCGGTCGCCGCGGGGCAGCCCGCCGCCGCCGGGCCCGCCCCGGCGCCGTCGACCGTCAGCGCCCCGGCCGGGCCCGACGTGACCCTGCGGCTCGGGCAGGAGGCCGCCGTGCAGGGGAAGGACCTCACCGTGCGCTACACGCGGCTCGTCGCCGACTCGCGGTGCCGGCCCGGCATGCAGTGCATCTGGCAGGGCGAGGCGACCCTCGCGTTCCTGCTGAAGCAGCCCGGCCGCGGCGAGAGCACCACGGCCGAGCTGCACAGCGGCTCGCGCACCGGCCCGCAGGCGACGTCGTTCGCCGGCAGCCGGGTCGAGCTGGTGTCCGTCAGCGAGGACGGCGGGGAGGCCACCGTCCGGATCAGCTGAGCGGCGTGCCCCAGTGGTCGAGGAAGGCCACTTCGGACAGCGGCGTGCGCGGCGCCGGCTTGAAGTCCGGCACCGTCGTGTACGCCACCGGCAGCAGCCCGACCTGCGTGTGGCCGTCCGGGATGCCGAGGATCTCCGCGGCTTCGGCCTCCCGCGCCAGGTGGTACGTCGTGAGCGTCGAGCCCAGCCCCCGCGAGCGCAGCGCCAGCTGGAAGCTCCACACCGCCGGGAAGATGCCTCCGTAGAAGGCCGCGTCGACCGCGTTGTTCCCGGCCGGGCGGCCGGCCAGGACCGGGATCACGAAGACCGGGACGCGCTCGATCACGTCGATCAAGTGCCGCCCGGAGGCCTGCGCCCGCGACGGCGCGGCACTCGCCCGGTCCGCCAGGTAGGCCTCGCCGACTTCGCGGAAGATCGCGCCGAGCCGGTTCTTCACGTCCTGGTCGCGCACCACGAGCCAGCGCCAGGCCTGGACGTTGCCGGGCGTCGGCGCCTGCAGCGCCAGGTTCAGGCACTCTTCGACGACCTCGGGTTCCACCGGCCGGTCGAGGTCGAGCTTCCGGCGGACCGCTCGGGTCGTGCTGAGCAGATGATCGATGTCCATGCACCCATCCTGACGGGCCCGGGCCGGGCACGCGGCCCGGGCACGTCAGGCTCAGCCGCCGAACTTGCGGACCGCCTGGTAGTACGTCCAAGCCGCGCCCTTGCAGGCGATGTTGGACCCGCAGACGCTCTTCAGGTCGGTGTAGAGGTTGTCGTCGATCTTCAGCCGGTTCGCCGAGGTGAACCGGCCCTGCTTCTTGTAGTTGCGGTAGCCGAAGTCGTGCCGGTGGCAGCCCGGCAGGAACTGCCAGCCGAACGGGGTGTCCGGCGCCCACGAACAGCCGTCGGACGACCAGTCGAGCTGGCCGGAGTACGGGGCGGAGTTCCGGATCGTTTCGAAGCCGGACAGGGACGTCGAGAAGAGGTACTGGTCGGTGACCGCCGGAATGTCGACGGCGGCCGCGGTGCCGGTGCCCAGCAGGGCACCCGCGCCGACAGAAACGGCCACCGTCAAGGTGGCCCCCAGGTTCCGCAGTGTCGTGCGCATCGCGTGCTTCCCTTGCCGATCGGGGGACAAGTGCCCGATCAGCTTCGGGCAGGCCGGTGGCGCACGTCACCGCCCGAAAGGAGGTTTTCACTCAGAGTTGAGGTTTTCCCTCAGAGTTCGAGCAACATTCGCGAATTGCCGAGGGTGTTCGGCTTGACGTACGGGAGGTCGAGGAATTCGGCGACGCCGGTGTCGTGGGACCGCCGCATCTCCTCGTAGACCTCGTGCGAGACCGGCGTGCCGTCGATCTCCACGAACCCGTGCCCGGTGAAGAAGCGGGTCTCGAACGTCAGCACGAACAGCCGTTTGAGACCGAGCTCACGTGCTTCGTCGACCAGCCGGGCCACGAGCACCCGCCCGACCCCCTGGCCGCGGGCGGCCTTGTCGACCACGACGGTGCGCAGCTCGGCGATGTCCTCCCAGAGCACGTGCAGCGCGGCCGCCCCGACCACTTCGTCCCCCACTTCGGCGACCCAGAACTCCTGGACCGCCTCGTACAGCGTGACCAGGTCCTTTTCCAGCAGGACGCGGCCCGCGTCCGAGTCCACCAGGGCCTTGATCTTGCGCACGTCGGCGATCCGGGCGCGGCGGACGGTCGGGCGGAGCGAGTCGGACGGCACGATCGTCCACCCTGCCACATCGCCCGGCACACGCGGCAACACAACCGGGCTACGCCGTCGTCGGGCCGCCCGGGACCGGCGGCTACCCTGAACTTCGTGCCTTCCCCTGCCACGGACCCAGCCGCCACCCGACGCGTCTCCCTGCTGACCCTGGGCTGCGCCCGCAACGAGGTCGACTCGGAGGAGCTGGCGGGCCGGCTCGCGGCCGGCGGCTGGGAGCTGGCCGCCGACCCCGAAGAGTCCGACGTCGTGGTGGTCAACACCTGCGGCTTCGTCGAGTCGGCCAAGAAGGACTCCGTCGACACGCTGCTCGCCGCGTCCGACACGGGCAAGAAGGTCGTCGCCGTCGGCTGCATGGCCGAGCGCTACGGCCACGAGCTCGCCGACAGCCTCCCGGAAGCCGACGCGGTGCTGGGCTTCGACCACTACGCCGACCTCTCGGCCCGGCTCGACGACGTCGTCGCCGGCCGCAAGATCGCCTCGCACACGCCGGGCGACCGCCGCAAGCTGCTCCCGATCAGCCCGGTGGAGCGGCCCGCCGCCGCGGAGAAGGTCGAGGTCCCGGGCCACGGCTGGGGGCCGCGGGTGCTGCGCACGCGCCTCGACGACTCGCCGGTGGCCGCGCTGAAGATCGCTTCCGGCTGCGACCGGCGCTGCTCGTTCTGCGCGATCCCGTCGTTCCGCGGCTCGTTCGTCTCGCGGCAGCCGGACGAGATCGTCGCCGAGGCGATGTGGCTGGCCGAGCACGGCGTCAAGGAGCTGTTCCTGGTCAGCGAGAACTCGACGTCCTACGGCAAGGACTTCGGCCGCGACGGCGCCACCGCGCTGGAGCGGCTGCTGCCGCGGCTGGCGGAGATCGACGGCATCGAGCGCGTCCGCGTCTCCTACCTGCAGCCGGCCGAGACGCGCCCGCAGCTGGTCAAGGCCATCGCGACCACGCCGGGTGTCGCCGAGTACTTCGACCTGTCGTTCCAGCACTCCAGCGAGCAGGTGCTGCGCCGTATGCGCCGGTTCGGCTCGACGGACTCGTTCCTGGCGCTGTGCGAGCAGATCCGCGAGTACGCGCCCGAGGCGGGCATCCGGACCAACGTGATCGTCGGGTTCCCCGGCGAGACCGAGCACGACCTGGCCGAGCTCGAGCGGTTCCTGACGGGCGCGCGCCTCGACGCCGTCGGCGTCTTCGGCTACTCCGACGAGGACGGCACCGAAGCCGAGACGTTCGACGGCAAGCTCGATCCCCAGGAGGTCGCCGAGCGCGTCACGCGGATCTCCGCGCTGGTCGAGGAGCTGACCACGCAGCGCGCGGAGGACCGGATCGGCACCTTCGTCGACGTCCTGGTGGAGCTGGACGACGACGGCGAGCTCACCGGTCGCGCGGCGCACCAGGCCCCCGAGGTCGACGGCGAGTGCATCATCCTCGACGCGCCGGAGAAGGTGCAGGTCGGTGACTTCCTGCGCTGCGAGGTCGTGGACTCGGCGGGCGTGGACCTGATCGTCCGCGCGGTACCGGACGCCGTCCGGTGAGTGCGCTCCCCAGCGACGCCGCCGACGAGGGCCTGGCCCGCGACGCCCCCGCCCAGGTCCCGGAGCCGACCCCGGTCCCGACGCTCAACGTCGCGAACCTCCTGACGCTGTCGCGCCTGGTCCTGGTGCCGTTGTTCGTCGCCGCGCTGTTCGTCGGCGACGGCCACGACACGACCTGGCGCGCGCTCGCCACCGGGCTGTTCGCGATCGCCTCGGCCACCGACCAGCTGGACGGCTGGGTGGCCCGCAAGTACGGCCTGATCACCGACTTCGGCAAGATCGCCGACCCGATCGCGGACAAGGCGCTGACCGGCGCCGCGCTGGTCGGGCTGAGCGTGCTGGGCGAGCTCGGCTGGTGGGTCACGATCGTCATCGCGGTCCGCGAAATCGGCGTGACGCTGCTGCGGTTCTGGGTGATCCGGCACGGCGTGATCCCGGCCAGCCGGGGCGGGAAGGCCAAGACGATGGCGCAGATCGCCGCGATCACGGCGTACCTGCTGCCGCTGCCGGCGGGCGCGGACCCGGTGCGGTGGGCGTTGATGGGGCTGGCACTGGTGCTGACCGTGGTCACCGGCGTCGACTACCTGGTGCGGGCGGTCCGGCTGCGGGCCGCCGGGCGCCGGGTCACCGGGAGCTGAGGGTGGCCGACGCGCCGCGAACGACTCGTCCGGGACCTCCGGCGTCGCGAATGACTCATTCGGGACCTCCGGCGGGCGGCGAGGAGCAGGCCGCCACGCTGATCGCGGCCCTGGCCGCGCGGGGCGAGACCGTCGCGGCGGCCGAGTCGCTGACGGCCGGGCTCGTCTGCGCCACCCTCGCGCGGGTGCCGGGGGCGAGCGCGGCCCTGCGTGGGGGACTGGTCGTCTACGCGACCGAGCTGAAGACCGCACTGGCCGGCGTCGACCCGGAGCTGCTGGCCGAGCACGGCGCCGTCCACCCCGAAGTGGCCGCCCAGCTGGCCGAGGGCGCCCGCGACCGGTGCGGCGCCACCTGGGGCCTCGGGCTCACCGGCGTCGCCGGACCGTCGGCGCAGGACGGCGTCGAACCGGGCACCGTGCACATCGGGCTCGCCGGGCCGGGAACACGGACACCCCGTCTTTCGGGGGCCCGGGTGGCGGAGCCCCCGGCCCGAGGCGAAACTTCGGTTGTCACCGTCCGTACGCTGGCCTTGAGCGGCGACCGCGACTTGATCAGGACCGAGTCGGTCTTGGCCGCGTTTGCCCTGCTCGGGGAACATTTGGGGTGAAATACGCGTTCGCCCTTGGCGTACGTGCACACCAACTCCTGCGCCCGGGGGGCCGCTCTGGGTAACGTAGGGGGTACTTGTTCGGAAGGGAGGCGCGTGATGACCGTGCTGTTGCGTGAGGCGATCGGTGATCGGCTCCGTCATGCCCGCACCAACCAGCGTCGTACGCTGCGCGACATCTCCCGCGCCGCCAGGGTCAGCCTCGGCTACCTCTCGGAGGTCGAACGGGGCCAGAAGGAGGCGTCGAGCGAACTGCTCGCGTCCATCTGCCAGGCCCTGGACCTTCCGCTCGGCGAGCTGCTGCACCACGTGGCGGCGGATGTTTCGGCTCTCGACAACGTCGAGGTCCCACCGGTCGACGAGCGGATCGTGGAAGGCACGCCCCGGGAGAAGCGGGGCGCCGAGGCCTCGGCGGCCGGCATCGAAGGCGGCCGCCTGATGTCGGAACTGATCGGCAACGACCTCGCCGACCTGCGGGTTTCGCCCGCGCCGCGGATGAACACGACGTTGCGGACGACGATCGGGCAGCCGAAGCTGGCGTCCACGATCGCCGCGTGAGGTGTGGCGGGGGGCGAGATGTGCTCGCCCCCGAGCGGTGGCTGCGAGCACCGTTTCACCCCTGATTTCGGCCGACGGCCCCGGGCAACCCGCCCGGGGCCGTCGGCGTTACCTCCAGGGGTGATCAGGGGCGAACCCTGAAATCCCCCGGGGTCGCCTGGAACGGACGTGGCCGACCTGACACGATGGAACCCGACGCCGGGGTCGGTGCGTTGCTAGTGCAGGGGAGTGACGCCCCACCCCGAGTACCAAGGCCCGTGGGACGCAAGAAGGCAGGCGGAGGAGATGGCCAACCCGTTCGTGAAGTTCTGGAAGTACATGATGGCGGCGTTCTCGTCGAAGATCGACGAGCACGCCGACCCGAAGGTACAGATCCAGCAGGCCATCGAGGAGGCGCAGCGCAACCACCAGGCGCTGACGCAGCAGGCCGCCTCCGTGATCGGCAACCAGCGGCAGCTGGAGATGAAGCTCAACCGGCAGCTCGGCGAGGTCGAGAAGCTCCAGGCTTCCACCCGGCAGGCGCTCGTCCTCGCGGACGAGGCGCGCGGCAAGGGTGACGAGCAGAAGGCCACCGAGTTCGAGAACGCCGCGGAGAGCTTCGCGACGCAGCTCGTCACGGCCGAGCAGAGCATCGAGGACCTGAAGACGCTGCACGACCAGTCGCTGCAGGCCGCGGCCCAGGCCAAGAAGGCCGTGGAGCGCAACTCGCAGATGCTGCAGCAGAAGCTGGCCGAGCGCACCAAGCTGCTCTCGCAGTTGGAGCAGGCGAAGATGCAGGAGCAGGTCTCCGCCTCGCTGAACCAGATGAGCCAGCTGGCGGCGCCGGGCAACACGCCGTCGCTGGAAGAGGTCCGCGACAAGATCGAGAAGCGCTACACCACGGCGCTGGGCTCGGCGGAGCTGGCGCAGAACTCGGTCCAGGGGCGCATGATGGAGGTCCAGGCCTCCACCACGCAGATGGCCGGCCAGTCGCGGCTGCAGCAGATCCGCGCGTCGATGCACGGTGACTCGGTCGCCCAGGTGACCGACGGCGGCAAGGCGGCTCCGGCGGCGAGCAGCCAGGCCGACATCCAGCGTGAGATCCAGGCACGGGTACAGGCCGAGCAGGGCAAGAACCCGGCCTGACGACACCGAGGGGGCGAGCACCATGGGTCAGCAGGGCAGACGGCGTGACTTCAGTGAGCTGAGCGCGAAGCTGGAGAAGCACATCGAGAAGCTGCCCGACTACGCGGTGCGCGCCCAGGAACACCTCCAGAAGGTACAGAAGTACTTCCCGCCGGCCGAGCAGGCCGGCGGGAAGCCCGCCCCGCGGCGCCCGAACCCGCTGCAGCGGCCGCCGGTCCGGCGGCCCGACATGACGGCGTCGCTGTCGTCCATGGCGAGCCAGGTCCCGGCGTTCGCCGAGGCCCGGGCCAAGTGGGACCGCTGGAACCACCCGGCCGCGAAGCTCGAACGCCGCAAGCGCCGGACGTCGAAGGCGCTGACGTTGTGGATCATCCTGACGATCCTGTGCGCGGTCGTGACGGTGGCGGCCGCGGTGGGCTGGATCAGCCCGACCCACGCCGCGATGATGCCGCAGGCGATCACGGCGTTCGCGGGAGCCGTCATCTTCGGCACGTTCAGCGTCCGCTCCGGCCTCAAGCTGCGTGAACTCAAGCGCACCCCGATCCCGGCGGCGCCGGCCGGACCGCCGCCGCTGCCGCCCGCCCGCTCGGCGGCCCGTGAGCCGATGGAGCGTCTCGCCGAGTGCGAGGCCTCGCTGACGGAGCTGCTGCGCCAGCTCTCGGTGCCGACTTCGCTCGGGACGCTGCAGGTCTCGGAGGTGTCCGTCGCCGACGCCCGCCAGACGGCCACCGAAGCGGCGGCCGCGTTGCGTGGCTTGGCGGCCCGCATCCAGGCGATCGAGCGCGGCCGCGACTCGGCACCCGCCCGCGAGAAGGCGGCCCTGGACGCGGCGGTGGCCAAGCTCCGCGAGCAGCTCGACGACGGCCTCGAGGGCTACCGCGGCCTGGTCGCCGCGGCCGGCCACACAGTCGCCGCGGCCGGCGACGGCCTGGTGACGTCCAAGCAGGCCCTCACCGACGCCACCGACCACCTGGCCGGCCTCGCCATGGCCCTCCGCGAACTCTCCTGACCCGCAACCCCGTACCGGAACGGTCGGCTCGCGTACCCAGACAGTCGGCTCGCGTACTCAGACAGTCGGCTCGCGGCCGACCCTCCAGGTACGCCAGCTGACCCTCCAGGTACGCGGGCCGACCGTCTGAGTACGTGGGCCGACCCTCCAGGTACGGCTGGGCGGGCCGGAATCCGCGTGGTCCGGGGCGGATCCCGCGTGATCACGCGGGTTTGGGCTTTGTTGCGCCATTCGGGGGCTTGGTTGGGCCGTTCGAGGGCCGCCGACCGGGGGAATCGGCTGGTCGTCACCCGGTGTGCGTGATCGTGCGTTTCACCCCGGCGTCGCGCCCTGTTCACCTTCCGGTGCCGAAACCCGGGCGTAATCGGAATCTGATGGCTACGGAAACGTCCACGCCCTAACGTTTCTGTCATGCATGAAGAGGTGTCACTCGCCGGGAGGCCCGCCGTGCACTGAGGACTGCCGGCACCGACCGTACACAGTGGACTTTCTGGACCGCCGAGGAAAGGACGCCCCGTGAACACGCTCCCGCCGGACCCGGATCCCGTGCCGATCACCCCACCCACCGCCTCCCAGCGCGTCATCGCGGCCTTCGAACGCCTCACCGAGGCCGGCCGTCCCGAACTCTGGACCACCCTCCGCGCCGTCGAAGACGTCCTCGTCGACGCCAAGGCCGTCGACGAACGCGTCAAGGCCGGCGAGGTCCTCCCGCTGGCCGGCACGGTCATCGCCGTCCAGGACCTGATCGACGTCGCGGCCCAGCCGTCCGGCCACGGCGTCCCGGAAACCAGCGCCGCGGTCGTCACCCGGCTCACCGCCGCCGGTGCCGTCGTGCTCGGCAAGACCGGCGCCGCCCCGATCTCCGGCGCCTGGGACCGCACCAAGACCGGGGGCAACGGCGCGGCGGTCGCCGTCGCGCTCGGCGTCGTCGACCTGGCGCTGAGCACCGGGGGTGCCGTTCCGGCGGCGCTGAACGCCGTCGTCGCGGTGAAGCCGACGCGCGGCCTGCTGCCCGCCGCCGACACCGTCTCCGTGTATGCGAACGGCCTGATCGCGGCCCACCGCGCCCTCACGCTGATGACCGGCGGCGACCGCAGCTGGCCCGCCGACGTCCGCCTCGGCGCCGGCGAGCACCCGCGGATCGCCTACCCCGCGGATCTCCCCCTCGGCGAGGCGGCGAGCCTCGCGCTCAAGACCGTCGTCACCCGGCTGACCGCGGCCGGCGCGGTGCTCACCCCGATTTCCGGGCCCGAGCCGGGGTTCGACGGCTTCGACGCCCTCCTCGTGCCGACCGTGCCGGAGCACCCCGGGATCGCCGAAGCGCTGGCCGACCCGGCCGGCGTGGGCCACCGCCTGGCCTCCTGCACGGCCTTCGCGAACCTCCTCGACGTGGCCTCGGTGACCGTCCCGGTGCTCCCGGGCGATCGCCGTCCCTTCGGCGTCACCTTCCTGACGCGCGCGTTCGAAGACCAGATCGCCCTCGACCTGGCGACCGTCTGCACGGACGAGCCGATGACGCCCTACCCCGAGCCGGGGGAGGACGTCGTCGTGTTCGGCGCGCACCTGCGCGGCCAGCCGCTCAACGCCGACCTCACCGCGCTCGGCGCCCGGTTCACCGGACCGGTCCGGACCACCGAGGCCTACCGGATGGTGCTCCTGGACACCGAGCCACCGCAGCCGGGCGTCCTCGACGGCGGCACTGGCCTCGACGGCGAGCGCTGGCGGCTGTCCCCGGCGGCGTTCGAGCGCTTCGCGGCGACGCTGACGCCGCCGTTCGTCCTCGAGCGCGTCGAATTGGCCGACGGCACCACCCCGCTGGCGGTGCGCTGCGACCCAGCCGTGGAGGGCCCCGGCCTGGACCGCTACGAGTCCTGGCGCGGCTACGTGCGCTTCGCGTCTACCGCCGGGCTGCGAGACCCCGGCTGACGCGGCGCACCAAACCCGGCCCGTGCAGCGCGAAGCCCGTGTAGAGCTGCACGAGTGACGCGCCGGCGTCGACGAGCCGGATCGCGTCGTCCGGGCCCATGATCCCGCCGACGCCGATGATCGGCATGCTTCCGCCGGTGTGGTCGTGCACGAACCGCACGACCTCCGCCGCGCGGGTGGTCAGCGGCCGGCCGGACAGTCCTCCCGCCTGTCCGGCCAGGCCGCTTTCCGCGGACGCGATGCCGTCGCGGGACAGGGTCGTGTTCGTGGCGATGATCCCGGCGACGCCGTGGTCGAGCGCGACCTCCAGCAGTTCGGCCAGTGCGTCGTCGGTCAGATCGGGTGCGACCTTCACCAGCACCGGCGTCGGCGAAGCGCCGCCGGCGAGCTCCAGTGACGTCGAGCGCAGCTCGCCGAGCAGTTCGGCGAGGGCGGCGCGGTCCTGCAGCTGCCGCAGTCCCGGCGTGTTCGGCGAGCTGACGTTGATCGCGAAGTAGTCCGCGTACGGGTGCAGCGCCCGCAGCGAGAACCGGTAGTCCTCGACGGCGTCCTCGAGCGGCGTCACCTTCGACTTGCCGATGCTGACCCCCAGCGGGACGCCGGGCTTGCCGTCGCGGGCGAGTTTGGCCGCGAGGGCTTCGGCGCCGTCGTTGTTGAAGCCCATGCGGTTGATCACCGCGTCGCTCGCCGGGAGGCTGAACAGCCGCGGCTTCGGGTTGCCCGGCTGCGCCAGCCGCGTCACCGTGCCGACCTCGACGAACCCGAAGCCCAGCGCGGCCCACGCGGGCAGCGCGCGGCCGTTCTTGTCCATCCCGGCGGCCAGGCCGACGCGGTTGGGGAACCGCAGGCCCAGCACCGTCGCCGGGTCGTCGACGCGGAGTGCGCCACCCAGCGCGGGCGCGGCCTTGCCGAGCCGGGCCAGGATGCTGATCGTGCGCTCGTGCACCAGCTCGGGGTCGTGGTGGGACAGCCGGTACAGCGCCGGGCGGACGATCTTGTCGAAGAACACGCCCCTATGCTGCCAAATCGCCCGGGACCCGCGACCCGAGCGTCACGCCGGAGTGAAGGCGGCCACTAATCGCGGTCCTTCCACTCGTCCTCGAGCATCGCGTAGATCAGCTCGTCGGTCCACTCGCCCTTGACGATCTCGTTTTCCTTCAGGTGTGCTTCGCGGCGCATGCCGAGGCGTTCCATCAGCGCGGCGGACGCGGTGTTCCGGCCGTCGCAGCGGCCGATGATGCGGTGCAGCCCCAGGTCTTCGAAGCCCAGCCGCAGCAGCTCGGTGGCCGCCTCGGCGGCCAGGCCCTTGCCGTGGTGGTCCGGGTGGAAGACGAACCCGATCTCGCCCTGGCGGTGTTCGCTGCTCAGCCACTCCAGGTTCAGGTCGCCGATGAGCTGTCCCGTCGCGGCCAGCTCGACCGCCACCGCCAGCAGCTGCCCTTCCTTCGTCAACGTCGAGCTGTGCACCCGTTTGGCGAGCGCGGCGGCCGACTCGGCGCGGCTGCGCGGGCCCCAGTACAGGTAGCGGGCGACGTCGGCGCGGGATTGGAAGGAGTTCAGCGCGTCGAGGTCCTCGGGCGTGAACGGGCGCAGGAGCAGGCGTCCCGTGGTGATCGGGTAGTCGGGCCTGAGCATGCTTCCAGGCTAGCGAGCATCAGCCGTCCGGGGGACGATGCGGCGAAATGCTGATCGCCGGACGGTCATCCTGCGACGCCGGGTGGCATGACCTGCACAAATGAGCGCATGAAGGAACCCCCGGGGTGCCTCTCGAGCGCCGTCAAACGCTTGAGTCCGAGCCGGACTGGTGCTCGGAAACCCCGGGGGCACGGTGACTGCCTGGTATTCGCTATCAGGCATCACGTGGAGCAGGCGATGAGCCGAAGGTGGCTCAGCTGTAGCGCTGCTCAAAGTCCTCCACGTGCCATCCGCTAGCGGACAGCCACCTCACGAGTCCTGTCGATATACAACTTTGGACCACCTCCTCTCTCGTGTACTTCCAAGCTAGGCGAAGTCGGTGGTGCGCGGCAACGTCATTTCGGTGATCTCGGTCCGCAAGACGGCTTTCCGCCGTTCGTCGAGGAAGGAGGCGTCGACGGCGTTCTCCGCCAAGCGCACCAGTTCGGCCGTGGTGAGGCCCAGCGTCTCGGCGACGGCGACGTACTCGCCGGTGAGCGTGGCGCCGAACATCGGCGGGTCGTCGGTGTTGAGCGTCACGACGACGCCGTGGTCGAGCATGCGCCGGATCGGGTGCGCGGCGAGGTCCGCGACCTGGCCGGTCCGCACGTTCGACGTCGGGCAGACCTCGAGCGGAATCCGATGGGCCGCAAGGTGTTCCAGCAGCGCGGGATCGGCCGCGCAGCTCGTGCCGTGGCCGATCCGCTCGGCGCCGAGGTCGTGCAGCGCGGACCAGATCGTGGCCGGCCCGGTCGTCTCCCCCGCGTGCGGGACGCTGTGCAGCCCGGCTTCCCGCGCCCGCGTGAAGTACGGCTCGAACTGCGCCCGGCCGACACCCAGTTCCGGTCCGCCGAGCCCGAACGACACCAGGCCGCCGGGGCGTTCGCGCAGCGCGAACACCAGCGTCTCCCGCCCGGCCCGGATGCCCTTTTCGCCCGGAACGTCGAAGCACCAGGCCAGTTCCACGCCCAGTTCGGCGGCGCTGGCCCGGCCGGTTTCGAGCCCGGCCAGCAGGTCGTCGCCGGACATCCCGTCGAGCAGGTGGTTGTACGGGGTCACGGTGACTTCGGCGTAGCGGCAGTTGTGCGCGGCGAGATCCGCCGCCAAGCCCGTCACGAGGGTGTGGACGTCGTGGCGGTCGCGCACGAGCGAGGTGACCGCGAGGTACACGGTGAGGAAGTGGGTGAAGTTGCGGAAGGTGAAGAACTCCGCGAGCTCGCGTTCCTCGGTGGGGACGCCCGCGGCGGGGCGCCGCCGGGCCAGTTCGAGCACCGTCGGCAGGCTGGCAGAGCCGACCAGGTGGACGTGCAGTTCGACCTTGGGCAGGGCGTGCGCGAACGCGCGCAGCGCCGGCCCGGTCAGGATTTCGGGCATGACGAAGCTCCCTGGGTTTTCGAAACGGGTGACGGGAAGGAGCGCGCGGCGCTCAGGGAGCGAGGTCGCCGCGTTCGGTGTCGGCGCCGTAGAGCGGAAGCTTGAACGTCGTCACGTGAGCCAGCTTACTGCGCCGGGTACGGGCCTGTCTGGTCCTTCGGGCAGAACCACGTCGGCCGTCGCTGGACGTCGTGGCCCTGGGTGCGGACCAGGAGCTTGCCGCCGCAGCGGAAACAGCCCTGGCGGGTGCGCTCGTACACCCAGTTCTTGCGGTTGCGGTCGAGGTGGCCGGTGGTGCTCTGGTCGAAGCGCCCGGCGAGGGCGTTGGCCAGCAGCAGCTTGCGGGCCAGCGCGACCGTGCGCTCGGCGTCCACTTCGGACACCGGCGTCCACGGCGTCACGCCGAGCAGGAAGGCGATCTCGCACTTGTAGAGGTTTCCGACGCCCGCCATCACCCGCTGGTCGAGCAGGGTGAGCCCGAGCTCGCGCGCCGGAGCGGCGGTCAGGTTCGCGATCGCCTGCTTCAGGTGCTCGTCCGTCCACTTCGGATCCAGCAGGTCCGGCCCGAGGTGCGCGACGAGGTCGCGTTCCTTGCTCGTGGCCACGAGTTTCAGGTCGTGGACGCGGAAGCCGATCACCTGGACGCCGGCCGCGGTGAAGATCACGCGGGCGTGGTGGCCGGGCCGGCGCCACTTCGCGCCGGCCGGGTAGACGTCCCACATCCCGTCCATCATCAGGTGCGAGTGCAGGGTCAGGTCGCCGGAGAAGCGGGTGAACAGGTGCTTGCCCACCGTTCCGACGCCGAGCACCTCACGGCCGGACAGGTCCACAGTGGCCAGCTGGGGCACGCGGAATTCGCCGCGCAGCAACGTCTTCCCGGTCATCGCGTTGGCGAAGCGCTTGGCGACCAGGAAGACGGTGTCACCTTCGGGCACGGCTCACCCCGTGGATTCGGACACCTCGGCGGGCGCGTCGGGGGCCTCGGGGGTCTCCGGGGCCGGGCCTTCGGGCCAGTCCGGGCCTTCGGGTTCTTCGCCGGCGATGCGGTGCCGGCCCGCCCGGTTGGAGCGGAGGATCTTCGCCAGCACCATGTTGAACGTCAGCGCGATCTCCTGGGCGCCCGGCGAGTGCCACTCGTGGATCGGGCTGCACGCGCCCTGGGCCTGCTGCACCGCGAGCCGGTCGGTGATCGCCGTCGGCATCACCAGGGAGCCGAAGTTCTCGCGCAGCTCGGCGATCCGGAACTGGTGCTCGTAGGAGCGCACGCGAAGCTTGTTCACCAGGACGCCGATCGGGCGCAGGTCCGGGTTGAGCTCCTTGCGGATCTTCTCGATCGCCTCCAGCGCCCGGGACGCCCCGGCGACGGCGTACATCGTCGGCTCGGTGACGATGAGCGCGCTGTCCGCGGCGACCAGCGCCGACTTCGTCAGCCGGCCCAGTGACGGCGGGCAGTCCAGAACCACCAGCTCGTACGGCGTTTCGCGCAGCGGCGTGCGGTGCAGCTCGTCCAGCGCGCGGGAGAAGTTCGCCAGGCGCTCGCTGTCGGCGTCCGGGTCGTTGAGCAGCTCCAGCTCTTCGGTGCCGACGAGGACGTCGACGTCCTCGCTCCACACGCTCGGGGCGATCGCGCGTTCCAGCATCTCCCGGGTCGGGGTTTCGAGCACGTCCGCGAGGGTGGCGTCGGTGAAGGGCGGGTCGAGCGAGGTGGTGGCGTTGCCCTGCGGGTCGAGGTCGACCACCAGCGTCCGCGTGCCCCTACGCAAGGCGGCGGACGCGATACCGAGAGCGACCGTCGTCTTGCCGACGCCTCCCTTGAGGCTGAGTACGGCGACCGTGTGCACGAAGTCCAGCCTACGGGTGCGGGCGGGAGGCGCCGCCGGGCAAGGGCCGTTCACTCGAAGGGAGGAGCTCGGGAGGCGGGCGGGGGCGGGCACTACCCTGTGCGACATGAAGACGGAGACCGTGGCCGCCCGGGGTTCGGGCGCCGTCCGCCGGGTGCTCGAGGCCGAGATCGAGGCCGCCCGCGCCCGCGGCGCCGAGCACCCCCGCGTCGTGGACGTCGGCGGCGGCAGCGGTGGCTGGGCGGTGCCGTTCGCGGCGGCGGGCTGCCGGGTGACCGTCGTCGAGCCGAGCCCGAACGCCCTGGCCACGCTGCAGCGCCGGGCCGAGGAAGAAGGCGTCTCCGAGCTGATCACGGTGGTCGCGGACGACTCGGACGCGCTCGGCCGGTACGTCGAGGCCGGCTCGGCCGACCTGGTGCTGGCGCACGGGCTGCTGGAGATCGTCGACGACCCTTCGGCCGTGCTTTCGGCCCTCGCGACGGCGGTGGCGCCGGGTGGCGCGGTGTCGGTGCTGGTGGCGAACCGCCACGCGGCCGTGCTCCACCGCGCGCTGGCCGGCCGGGTCGGCGAGGCCCGCAAGCTGCTCGAAAGCGCCGACGGCGTCGCCCCGGGCGACACCGTGCTGCGGCGCTTCTCCGCCGCCGGCCTGCGGGCCGACCTGGAGGCCGCGGGTCTCGAAGTGACGCTGCTGCAGGGCGACCGGGTGATCTCGGACCTGGTCACCGGCGACGTCCGCGACGACGAGCTGGCGGAGTTCGAACGGGTGGCGGCGGGCACGCCGGCGCTGCGGGACATCGCGGGCCGGCTGCACGCGGTGGCGCGCCCGGCCTGAGCCCGGTCCGCGGGTTTCCGCCCTCGCGCTCCCCGGTGATCCGAAACTGGCAATGACCTCTGGGGCTTCGCCCCAGGCCGGGGGCTCCGCCACCCGAACCCCCGGAAAATGTCGGTGGTGGCCGGTAGCGTCCTCGGCGTGGGGCGAAATGCTGAGTTGCCGGGCGGGATGGGCCGGTTCCGCGTCCGGCCGGGGGAGCCGGTGCCGGACGACACCGGGTGCGGGCTGCTGCACGTCGACATGGACGCGTTCTTCGTGTCGGTCGAGCTGCGGACCCGGCCCGAGCTCGCGGACAAGCCGGTCGTGGTGTCCGGGGGCGGCCCGCGGGCCGTCGTGGCCGCGGCGAACTACCCGGCGCGGAAGTTCGGGGTGCGCTCGGCCATGCCGTTCTCGACGGCGAAGCGGCTGTGCCCGCACCTGATCAACATCCCGCCGACGTCGGGGCTCTACGGCGAGGTCTCCCGCGGCGTGATGGGTATCTTCCGCGAGCTGACGCCGCTGGTCGAGCCGCTCAGCCTGGACGAGGCGTTCCTGGACGTCAGCGGGGCGCTGCGGCGCTTGGGCGCCACCCCGGCCTCGCTGGGCGCGCAGATCCGCTCGCGGGTCGCGGCCGAGCACGGGATCACCTGCTCGGTGGGGGTGGCGAAGGTCAAGTTCGTCGCGAAGCTGGCGTCGGGGATGGCGAAGCCGGACGGGATGGTCGTGGTGCCCGCGGCGGAGACCCTGGCGTTCCTGCACCCGCTGCCGGTGTCGGCGCTGTGGGGTGTCGGCGCGCGGACCGAGGAGCACCTGCGGCGCCTGGGCCTGGCCACGATCGCCGACGTCGCCGCGTTCCCGCCGGAGCGGCTGAAGAAGTCGCTGGGCACCGCGGCCGGCGAGCACCTGTACCGGCTGGCGCACGGGGTGGACGAGCGGTCGGTGGTGGCCGAGTCGCCGGAGAAGTCGATCGGCGCGGAGCACACCTTCGACGTCGACCTGCACGACCGGGCCGCGCTGGGGCTGGAGCTGCTGCGGCTCGCGGAGCGGGTCGGCGCGACGCTGCGGGGCCGGGGGCTGCGCGGCCGGACGGTCTCGATCAAGGTGCGGTTCGCGGACTTCCGGACGATCACCCGGGCCCGCACGCTGGTCTCGGCGACGGACGTGGCGCGCGAGATCCACGCGGTCGCCGTCGCGCTGCTGGCCGAGCACGCGCCGACCGGAGCCGTGCGGCTGATCGGCGTCCGCGTCGAAGGGCTGGACACGGGCGAGGCGGGGGAGCAGCTGGTGTTCGATTCGCGGGCCCCGCGCTGGCGTGACGCGGAGGTGGCGGCCGACGTCGCGCGGTCGAAGTTCGGTTCGGCGGCGGTGCGGCCGGCGTCCTTACTGGGGCCTCGGGAGGGGTGACGGCACGGACGGTGATCTTCGGCCCGGCGGCCGTCCCCCACAACGGCGGTCGGGCCGCAAAACGGTCACGATCGGCCACGGTGACCGTCCGCAACGCCCCTCCGGCGGGATTTAGCCCAATTCGATCCCTCTTGGATGCGGGATCGGGTAGTCGTGCGGGCGCGGGCCTCGTATCCTGGACAGTGCCACCCCGCCTGGGGTTGGCTGTTGGGTCCAGGACGTTGCGCGGCCCGGCGCCCGCGACAGCTGTGCCGGAGGAGGAAAGATGCCACTCTCCGAGCATGAGCAGCGGCTGCTCGATCAAATCGAGCGCGAGCTCTATGCCGAGGACCCCAAGTTCGCATCCACGGTGCGTGGCACCCGGTTGCGTCGCCCCGCTCGCCGACGGCGTATTCAGGGCATCGCCCTGTTCGTAGTGGGCGTGGCCCTGCTGGTGCTGGGCGTGGTGGTGCCGCAGTTCCGGGTGGCCGACATCCCGCTGATCAGCGTGCTCGGGTTCCTCGTGATGTTCTTCGGAGTCATGTTGGCCGTCACATCGATTCGGCACGGCGCCGACGGAGACGGCAAGGCCGGTGGACCAGCCACCCGCGGCGGCAAGCCATCGGGTGGCCGGAGTTCCTTCACCCAGAGGATGGAGGAGCGCTTCCGCCAGCGCTTCGAGGAGCAGTAGCGCCGCAAGACTACGAGGTCCGCGTCCCGCCGAACGGGGGGACGCGGATCTTCTTGTTTGCTCACTTTGCCCGCGTCGGGCCGTTGAGCTGGGTGACAGTGGGTGACCCCCACCCGGGTGACCAAGCGCGCCGGGTCACCCGTGATCAGCGGGGCTTCACGCTGATACCCCGCTGACCACGCGAGATGCCTCTCCAAGCACGAGGGATGGCTTGGGACGGGTGGGTTTAGTCGCGGTTGCGGAAGACCGAACGAGGGAACAGCTTTCCCTTCCACGACAGCGGCGCGTTGCGGCGAAGGCTCCGCCGCAGTCCCTCGAAGGCCGGTGGGAGCGCCGGCTGAGCTGTGTCGTCCCCGCCGTACCACGACCTCTCCAGGACGCCGATGACCGTCCGGAGGCTTTCGCGGCCGTCGTCGTCGAGGTGGTGCTTGGCCGCCAGCTTCTGGCCCGCCACGCGGACCGTGTCGCTGCTCGGGATCGGCAGGCCGCGGTCCGCGCACTCCGCGCGCAGCTCCGCCCACGCCGCGTCGGCCGCGCCCGGCTGCTGCTGGACGATGCGCTGCAAGCGCCGCCGGCGGACGACCTCGCGGAGCAGCGCCGGACCGGCCGCCGCGAGCTGCAGGACCACCACCAGCACGCCGAGCCACCAGACCACCGTCGCCGCGAGCAGGCCCAGCGCCGTGATCCAGAACCCCGCCGCCAGCAGCGGCAGCCAGCCGAGCAACGCCTGGAACCGGGACGGTGCCGCCACCGGCGCCGGTGCTCGCACGAGCAGTGCGCCTTCGCTCCGGTCGCCGTCCGCGGGCCCGGGTGGTGGAGCGTCGCCCCCCGGCCGGGTGCGCCCTCGGCCCAGCGACCGCCGTAGCAGCGCCGCGACGAGCAGTGCGCCCGCGCCCAGCGCGGCGAGCACCAGAGCGAGGTTGAACAGCCAGCCGTCACCGCTCGAAGCGTCCTTGGCCGTCTGCGCCGGGACGTTCGGCTCGTTGTCGCGCGGGACGCCGGTCGGTGCCGCGCTCGACTGGACCGTGCTCGGCGCCACCTGGGTGTCGTCCGGCTGGTTGCCGTTCTGCGGGCCGGCCTGCAGGTACGACGGCGTGATGCCGCGGCCGTCGGACAGCGGCGTCGGGTCGAACGTCACCCAGCCCTTGTCGCCGAAGTACGCCTCGACCCACGCGTGCGCGTCCTGGGTGGTGATCGTCAGGTAGTCGTTGACCTGCACGCCCGGCGTGAAGCCGATCGCCACGCGCGACGGGATGCCCGCCACCCGCAGCATCACGCCCATCGCCGACGCGAATTGCTCGCAGAAGCCGCGCTTGCCGTTGAGGATGAAGTCGGTGAGCGCGTCGGCGTCGGTCGCCGGCGCGGTCTTCGTGTCGTAGACGAACCCGTTCTGCGCCGTGAAGTAGCGCCAGATCGCCGAGGCCCGGTCGAAGTCGTTGGTCGCGCCGGCGATCAGCTGCTGGGTCTTCGCGCGGACGCGGTCGTCGACCCGGTCGATCTGGGTGTAGCGCGGTGGCAGGTCGTCGACCCGCGAGGTCACGCGCAGCTCGGCGGCCGTCGGTTCCTTCAGCGACGCGTATTCGGTGTACGCCGGCGGGGCTTCGCTGCGAGTGGTGAACACCGTGCCGCTGATCTGGTCGTAGAGGTAGCTGTTGGCCGTGCCGTCGATCACCCGCGGCGCGCCGTAGACCGGCAGCCAGTTGTCCCGCCAGCTGGTCGGCTCGACGTCGATCCGGCGGGCGGTGCCGGTGCCGTCGTCGCCCGGGGCGGGCGGCAGCTGCGGCCCGACCGGGACGCCCTGCTGCGAACGGCCTTCGTCGTGCAGGCCCCAGCCCTTGTTGGGGTAGTAGGTGTCGAGCGTCATCGCGCGCATCAGCCGGCGGTCGGTGCCGAGGCCGCGGACCTTGAACAGCTCGCGGTTGGACCCTTGGTCGAGCATGCCGCGCAGCTCGGTGAACGGCTGGATGCCGAAACCGCCGGAGCCCGCCCCGGGGCCGTTGCCCCCCTCGCCGAACGGCATCCGCCCGATCGTGCCGACCCAGGTGATCGCCCCGCCCAGCAGGCCGAGCACGATCGCCGCGCAGACGACCGCGACCGGCGCGGACAGCACGCCGGGTTTGCCGCTGCTGCCCGGGGCCTCCCGGGTGCGCCAGCGCTGGTGCCGGTGGTTGCCGTCGACGGCCAGCAGGCCGGCGAACGCGGCCCCGCCGAGCAGGAACGTCCACCACGGCAGCATTTCCTCGCTCAGCGCGGCCGGCACGGCGTAGACGCAGAGCAGCACGAGCCCGGTCGCCGCGGGCGCCGCGGCGGCGACGGTCAGGGTGTCGACGAGGACGGCGACCAGGCCGATCAGGATGGTGATGAGGCACAGGATCGGCTGGCTGCCCTCGACCGGCGGCAACCCGACGCGGATCTGCTCGGCGGCGCTCGACAGCGTGGTCCCGATCTCGGAAAACGCTTCCGGGCCGGGGATGATCTGCAGGATGCCGTGCGTGGTGAAGGCGCCGGTGATCAGGAAGAGCAGGACGAGCAGCTGCCCGCACCCGACCAGGACGGTCGGCACCTGCAGCGAGCGCAGGGCCAGCCCGGAAGCCCCGATGAGCAGGACGGCGACGAACAGGTACCCGAACCAGGCCAGCCCGGCGACGACGCTGGTGACCGAGGTCGCGGCGCAGAGGGTGGCCACCCCGGCGGCGACGGGCGCGAGAACGCTGCTGCGCCAGGCGGAAAGCGGCCGCTGCGGCCGGGGCGCGGGCCGATCGAACTTCCGCGGCGGTGCGGCGGTGCTCATCGCGACTCCCCGATCGAGGTGGTGCGGTGGGTCGCGGTGGTGCTCGCCGACGCGGGCGGCTCGATGCGCGCGCCCCGGCTGGTGCGGCCGTGGCCGGGCACGGACCGGCCGAAGCGGCGCTGCGGTGCGGGGCCGCGGGCTGCGCTTGGCGAACTCGGCGCGGGCCGCTCGGTCCGCTCCGCACCGCAGCCACCGCCGCGGTGCGGGGCGATGCGGCGGGTCGTGGTCGGCGACGCGGTGAGGCTCATCGCGGCCCTCCGATCGAGGTGGTGCGGTGGGTCGCGGTGCGCGGCGGTGCGTTTGTGCTCATCGCAGCTCCCCGGTCGAGGTGCTGCAGCGGGATGCGGTGCGCGGCGGCGCGGCGGTGCTCATCGCAGCTCCTCAGTCGAGGTACTGCGGCGGGTTGCGGTAGCGCTGTGGTGCTCATCGCGGCCCCGATCAGCAAGCCGCGGTCGGCCGTGGTGCGCTGTGATGCGGTGCGGTTCATCGCGGCCCACCGATCAGCGTGCCGCGGCGCGCGCCGCTGCGGCACAGCTCGGCCCACACCTGCGGCATCGGCGAACCCGGCCCCGCGACGATCACACCCCAGCCGGCCGCGCGCAGCAGGGCCGCCGAGTCCTCCGTCGCCGCGGCCCTCTGCTCGGGCGCCGAAACCCCCGCCGACCACGTCGGCGTGTCCAGCAGGACCGCCAGGCTCCTGATGCCGCGCGGGCGGTACTGGGTCAGCTCGTGCACCGCCTCCGTGCTCACCGTGCCGAGCACCGCGATCAGCTCCTGGCCCTCGGCCGGGTCGCCGGCCAGCGTGATGTCGCGCTGGTGGGCCGGCTGCAGGGCCGCCAGCGCGTCGAGCACGACGTGGTCGTAGTGGTCGCCGCCGTCGCCCGGGGTGTCCGCCAGGGTGACGCCGTGCTCGCTCACCAGCCGGACGCGGTGGCCGGACCGGCGCAGGTGCAGAGCCGCCGACGCTGCGAACGCCACCGCCCACTCCAAGCTCGCCGCCGGGCCGGCGCCGTGGTGCGCGGCCGCGCGGTGGTCCAGCAGCACCGTCGTGCCGCCGCGCCACGGGCGTTCCTCGACGCGGACCATGATCTCGTCGCGGCGGGCCGTCGAGCGCCAGTGCACCTTCCGCAGGTCGTCGCCCTGCCGGTACTGGCGGACGATCACGTCGGCCTCGCCCTGCCCGGCGTGCAGCCGGACCGTGCCGTCGTCGCCGACGCCGATGCCCGCGCCGCTCGGCAGGCCCCACAGCGGGACCACGCGGGGCACGACGACCAGCCGGGAGTGCCCGATCAGCTCGCGCTCGAACTCGCACAGCCCGAACGGGTCGGTGATCGTCGCGCGCAGCGGCCCGACCTGCTGGATCCCGCGCAGCACCGGCTGCAGCGGGTAGCGCAGGGCGACGCGCCGGTCGTGCGGGAGCCGTTCGACGACGAACCGCGGCCGCGAACCCAGCGCGTACGGTACGCCGTCCTCGAGGAGGATCTCGCCGGCCGGCAGCCGCCCGCTGCGCCACAGCTCCAGCTGCACCTCGCCGTTGCCGCCGACGGCGACCCGTTGCGGGCGCAGCGTGCGGGTGGCGCCGATGCGCAGCCGCGTCGCCGAGATGAACACGGCGACCAGCAGCGGCAGCGCCACCACGAACACCGCGACCCGCAGCAGATCGCGTTCGTTGAGCACGAACGAGCACACCGCGGCGGCGATCCCCGCGGCCAGGAGGCAACGGCCGCGGGTGGTCAGGCCGGACAGGGCACGCAGCATGCCGTTCTCTTCCCCTTCGGCGGCAGGACGGTTTTCGGGGGTTCGGGTCGCGAAGCCCCGGATGTCACCGCTAGGGCCGGGTGCCCTGCGGCACCGGCACCCGGTGCAGCACCGCGCGCACGACGTCGGTCGCCGACCGGCGGGCCGCGTGGGCCTCGGTGGTCAGCATCAGGCGGTGTGCGAGGACCGGGACCGCCACCGTGTGCAGGTCGTCCGGCACGACGTAGTCGCGGCCCGACAGCGCGGCCTGCGCCCGCGCCGCGCGGACGAGGTGCAGCGTGGCCCGCGGGGACGCGCCGAGCCGGACCTCCGGGACTCCCCGGGTGGCCGCGACGACGTCGACGGCGTACCGGCGGACCTCGGGGGCCATGTGCACGCTGCGGACCGTCTCGATCAGCCGGTGCACGGTCTCGCCGTCGGACACCGGCTGCAGGTCCTCGATCGGGTTGTGCCCCGCGTGCTCGTCGACCATGGCCAGCTCGGCCTGCTGGTCCGGGTAGCCGATGGAAACCCGCGCGGTGAAGCGGTCGCGCTGGGCTTCGGGCAGCGCGTACGTGCCTTCCATCTCGATCGGGTTCTGCGTCGCGATCACCATGAACGGCTCTTCGAGCCGGTAGGTCGTGGTGTCGACGGTGACCTGGTGCTCCTCCATGCACTCCAGCAGCGCCGACTGCGTCTTCGGCGAGGCGCGGTTGATCTCGTCGCCCACCACGATGTTCGCGAACACCGGGCCGGGGCGGAAGTCGAACTCGCCGGACTGGCGGTTGTAGATGGAGACGCCGGTGACGTCGCTCGGCAGCAGGTCGGGGGTGAACTGGATGCGGCTGACCGTGCAGTCGATCGACCGGGCGAGCGCCTTGGCCAGCGACGTCTTCCCGACGCCGGGCACGTCCTCGACGAGGAGGTGGCCTTCGGCGAGCAGGGTGACCAGCGCGATCCGGATGACGTCGGGCTTGCCGACCAGCACGCGTTCCACGTTGGCGGCGATCCGCCGCGCGGTGTCGTGCAGTTCGTCCAGCGGCACTCTGCCGGGGTGACCGGGGGCCCTCCCGTTGCCCGAGGGCTCCGCCGGGTAAGGCGGCCGCCCGGATGCCTGCTCGCCCGATCCGGGCGCGGCAGACTGGATTCTCGACGTCACTCGACCTCCTGGTGGCGCATGGCCGCGCGCAGTGTGCGCACCGCCGGGCCGAACGGCCCCCTCGCTGCTGTCCGCGCGCAGCGACCAGCCTTCCACCCAGTGTGTCAAACCCGGGCGAACCGGGGGGCGGAACCCCGCGAAGGCCGGAGGAACACGTTCGGCCTTTCGGGCTGGGACAGTGCCGATGACACTGCGCAAGCAGGCACGATACCCCGAACGGGTGGGTATTCACCCGATTCTGGGTGCTCCCGCTGACACCCTGCTCTGTCGTATGCTGCGGTTCGAGGTCGCCCGGCTACGGAGAGGCGTAACCGCTTATGAGCGAGCTGCGAACCCAGCCGCCCTTCGACGTCCGCGGCTTCGCGGTCGCGCCCGAGCTGGCCACGGACGCCTACGCGAAGCTCGGCCGGCTGCAGGACGTCGTCGGCGAGATGGTCCGCGAAGCCAAGGTGCTCGGCCGGAGCGTGCCGCTGGGCGGCGGGTACGCCGGCGAGATCGGCGAGTTCATGGCCGAGTACGGGATCGGCGGCCAGGGCTCGGCGGTGCAGCAGCTGACCGCGTTCGGCAAGGAGCTGGAGACGCTCAAGCGGCGGATCGGCGAGGCGCTGGCGAAGTACCAGCACGCGGACGAGCAGGCGGCCGAAGGGGTGGACTGCGCTGGTGGGTGAGCTGGTGCGTGCCGAACGGACGGAGGCGCGGGGCCCCGGGGTGGCGCGCGGACCGGCGGGTGCGTGCGGCCGGGGGCCGGGAGCGCGCCGGTTCCTCCTTGCTGCCGCTCTCCTTCTTCTCCTCACCGCGTGCGGGCAGCAGACCGCCGCCCCGCCGGCCGCCATCGGACACACCTTCGCGGAGGCCTCCGCGACCGCCGCACCCGCGCCGTCCGCTTCGCCGGTCGGCCTCGCCGCGCTCGACCCCTGCACCTTGCTCTCCCCGCAGGACCGGTCGGCCGCCGGTGTCACCGTGCTCGGGAAGCCCAAATCGATCGCCGGGGCCCGGGCGTGCGACTGGACCGTGCCCGCCACCTTCGGCGTCACCGTCACCTTCGACGAACAACACGGCCTGGCCGACCTCGACGTCGCCAAGAAGAACGCCACGAAGACGACGGTCGGCCGCCACCCCGGGCTGAAGGTCGCCGACAAGAAGGCCGCCGACGGCACCTGCGCCGTGCTGCTCGGCGTGGGCGACCGCGCCAGCGTGCAGATCGACGTCAGCAACACCGGCTTCTCGGACACCTCGCTCGCGTGCCGCCGCGCGGGCACGGTGGCCGGGCTCGTCGAACCCAAGCTGCCCTGACCAGGAGGTGCGCCGTGCCCGAACCCCCCGTCGCCACCGCGCGGTACGAGGCCTACAGCCACGAGGCGATGGCCGCGGAGGTCGTGCGCGGCAACGACCCGGTCGCCGCGGGCGAGGTCGGCGCGCGCTGGGACGGGCTCGCCAAGCGGCTCCAGGAGTCCACCGCCGACGTCGCCGCGCTCGTCGCCTCCTCGGAGGAGCACTGGCGTGGCCAGGCGGGGGACGCGGCGCGCGCGGCGCTGGGCCGGGCCGCGCAGTGGCTTTCGCACTCCGCCGCCGTCTCGGCGTCGGTCGGCCAGGCGGTCGGCGCGCAGGCCGAGGTGGCCGCGCGGGCCCGGGCCGACATGCCACCGCCGGTGACCTACGACCCGGCGTCGATGATCCGCGACGCGGCGTCCAGCGGAAACGTGCTGGTGCTGGCCGGGCTGGCCGGGGAGATGGCCGCCCGCCGGGCCGAGGCGGAGGCCGCGCGGCAGAAGGCCATCGACGTCCTCCGCACGCGGGACACCGCGCTGCGCGGCCACGCGCCCGCCGAGACGTTCCCCGCCCCGCCGGCGCTGGGGCGGGCTTGATCCGGGTTTCGGCGTCGGCGTTCGACATCCTCTGGACCGACCTCGGCCACGACCGGCCGCCGGAACCGCTGAGCGTCCGCAGCGTCGGCGTGACCGACGCCGAACGGGCCGAGGTGCGGAAGGCCGTCTACGCCAACCTCGCCGAACGCGGTCTGCACGACGGGTCCCGGCTCGAGCCCGTCCTGGCCGCGCGCCTGAACCTGCTCGCGGACGCAGACGTGTTCGTCGCGTGCGAGGCGTTGGCGGACATGACGGCGGCGACGCCGTTCCGCGCGGTGACCGCGGCCCGCGGCCGCCGCGGCGTCCTGGCGACGCAGCCGGAGCAGACGATCGGCCTGGACTCGATCCGCGAGGGCGAGCTCGGCACGGCGATCGTCGACGTCCTGCCGGAGCTGGCGGCGGGTCCCGGCTACGGCATCAGCCTCCCGGCGTCGACGCTCTCGGGTGCCTCGGACGCCGGTTCCGGGCCGGCGTCCGCGCAGCTCGAGGAGGTCCGGGCGATTCAGGCGCGGCCGGTGTACGCGGCGGGACAGTTCAGCGTGAGCCGCCGCTCGGGGCCGGGCCGGGTGACGCGGGTCGGCGGCTTGACGTGGTTCGACACCGACGTCGGCGCTTATTGCGCGACGAAGACCCCGGGCCGGGGTGGGGTGGAGTGGGTGACGGTCAGCCCGGTCGACAGCACCCGCCTCGCGGCCCGCGTCACGGCCCTCCTCACCCCGGAGGACTGAGCGCCGGCCCCAACGTCGCGAATGACTCATTCGGGACCTCCGGGGCCCCGAATGAGTCATTCGCGACGTCCGGCGAGGACTACTGGCGGACGCGGACGGTTTGCCGCCGCGCGGTACGCCAGCACGAGCTCGCCGGCGACGGCTCGCGGTTCGCTGCGCAAGCGGCTGGGCACTGTCTGCACGACCGCGACTCCTGCGGCGGCATACCGGTTGTTGCGTTCGAGCGTCGCCGCGTAGCCCGGTCGCCCGAAGTGGAATTCGTAGGAGTCGATCTCCCAAGCCAACGCGACCTCGTCGCACCAGGCGTCCGGGGTGGCGATGTACCGGCCACGCTCGTCGCGGACCTGGAAGTTCCAGACCGGCTCCGGCAAGCCGGTGCGCCGCCAGACGGCCATGGCCTCGGCCTCGGCGGGCGACCGGGCGCCGCTGCCGATCTCCCGGAGCACTTCGCGGGGCAGCGCGCTGCCCCGGTCGCTTCCTTTCTCCAGTTCCGTGCACAAATCTGTCGGGTCGGTCTTCAGCTGCTGCACCACTTCGGCGAGCAACGCCCTGATCGGCGCGCGTTCGGTCAGCCGCCGGCACTCGTCCAGTACCGCCCGGACCACGGGTGCCAAGGGCAGCTTGCCGACCTCGATCGGCGTGGGCATCCGAGTGGTCCGCTCGACGAGAACGTAGCCACTGCTGGTGGTCTTGAGATGGGCCGGGAGCAAGAGGTGGACCGGTTCGCCCGGCCGGGCGGCACGCTTCAGGCCCTGGCGACGACACGACTCGAGGCCGGTGACGACGGCCTCGCCGCCGCCGTAGAGCAAGGCACCTTCGAGCAACTGCCGTCGAGTCGGCGTTCCCGTGCGAAGCAGGACGACGCCGGGGAGGAGCCGTTGCCACGGACGGCCGGGGCGGCACCGCCGATAGCTGGTCCGCGACGGGACGCCCAGTTCTTCCAGCTGCGCCACCGTGAGGACACCGCGTCGGCTGGCGGCGAAGAGCTCCTCGGCATGTCCGGCCCACGATCTTCTGGTCACGGATCGATCGTCGGTCAAGCGCCGAAGCAGAACCATAGGTTTGCGTAATCTGTGGACTACTACCGGTCACCGAAGGGGCTGTGGACAACTCGGGGCGCCGCCGAGAAGGTCGCGCCGCCGAGGGCATCGGGCCGGTGCACGCGCTCGACGCGGCCCTGCGGAAGGCGCTGTCGCCGCACTTGTCCTGGTTG